>JAOUBJ010000003.1 GCA_029860345.1 Candidatus Zixiibacteriota bacterium
CCAGCCCGCGGTATGAAGTCTGGATATTTCACACCGTTCTTCAAGATTGAGTTGATTGTATTTTTTTCCCATAACAACACCTTATACAGATGTTGCACTTCGTTTGTGAAATCAGGGAATCCATCTTTGTCTTGTAGGTCGGGACCCCTGTGGTCCCGACGATTGTGTCAGGTCTCCAAGAAAAGAGAGACCTGGCCCACAAGACTGCATGACACGGACGTGGCGCACGTGGACGCACACCACGCACAGGAATCTGGCGGGTCCGAAGACGGACCCACCCTACTGCACTACAAGTTGAGACAGCAAAACAACAAGCGGAGCACGATGGGTCGGCTTGCCACTCAGAAATACACACGAAACGAGGTGTGGTAAATGTCCGGATAGGTGCCGAACTCTGACCTCAGACGGAATTGATCGAGCTTTAGATTCTCACCCAATTCGATTGCTACCCTCTTGCCCACGCCGATGAATGCCCCGGCCGAAAGGTATACGTTGGCAGCCACGTTGTACTCCAGAGAGGGTGCGAGCAATATCGAAGGATCGTTCAGGTTGGCCAGAACCTCCCCTCCGAAGGTAGCCAACGGCGTGATCTGCCAGACTGCGCCGGGAACAAGATAGTGCCGACCCATCAGGTAGACACCACCGGCGGTGTAGGCCGTGGCGGTGGTGTTGTCTTGGAAGTTTTCAGCCTGCCCGCCCGGGCCATTGTAGTGGTATTCGACAAATCCGTACAATGTTGCAGCCAGGCTATAGTCCATCCCAATCGTAGCTCGTAAGTAATTCTGATAATCCGGCCGCCGCTGGTTGGCAAGCACATTGTCCAGCACGTACCCACCTTCCACCCAAACGCCGGCGCCGCCGACCGAGCGGGCAAGATCAACACCCAACAGCAAGTTTTCGCGAAAGCCGACCACCAACACCGTTGCATCGGTGCGAGCCAGATACTGTTTGACCCGCACGAAGAACGCGCTCTGTTCAAACCTGAAGTCCTCACCAAAGAGATACCCGGCATCGATTTCCGCCATGAAGCCGACAGGTATGCGCAGCCGCACGCCGTCGACGCCCGCACGATCTTCGGTGTCCAGTTCGGTGTAGCCAAACGGCGCCACCACATCGGTTGGATTGATCGTCCGCGACGATCCCCAGGCCACAGCCTGTCGGCCCAGGAAAAGATCAAAACGACCGGCGTTGATTGTGAGCTCAACTCGGTCCAGGTTGTGATGAATGGAAAAACTCGCGGTGGAATCGTCCGGGTTGGGATAGAGCGGTTGGTCGAAGTCGAAGGCACGGTAGCTGCTACTGGGAGAGTCGTTGAGAAAGAGGTTCGCCTGCCTAAGCAACTCATCCTCAATCCGAGGTGCGAAATCGTACGCAACATTGAAGGACCCATGATCGCCCAAGGTCAACCGACTTTGGAGACGCATGCGTGAAATGAACCGCCCCAGGGCCGGTGGGTCCTCAACCAAACCACTAAGTGAGTGACTGGGCAGGTCATACACCGAGCCGAATTTCTTGAAGTAGCCACCGAAATCAAAGGCCCCACTTTGACCTGAGGTCAGCAGCCCAACGATGACCCAGACGGTTACTCGACAAGTTCGTAATAAGCTCACGGTCGATCTCACTTTTTGCATTGTCCGGTCGCCACGGCAGACACTCATGCCCTGACCTCGTCCCGGTCTATACGTCCATCTTTGAGCACGATCAAACGGCGGGCGCGTTCCATAATCATATTGTCGTGGGTGGAGAAAACAAACGTCGTACCGCTTTCTTCGTTCAGCTTTCGCATCATGTCGATCAACTCAAGGGCCGTTTTGGAATCGAGGTTGGCCGTCGGCTCATCGGCCAATACCAGAGCAGGCCTCGAAACGATGGCCCGGGCAACTGCTACCCGCTGCTGCTGACCACCCGACAAACGCGACGGCAGCCGGTCGGACATGCCACTTAGTCCCAGTTGCGAGAGGACATTTTCGACTCGACGGCTGCGTTCGAACTGATCGATCGATTGCAGCAGCATGATGTACTCGATGTTTTCCTGTACCGTCAGCACCGGAATGAGGTTGTACGCCTGGAAGATGAAGCCGATCTTGTCGCGCCTGTAATCCGACAGTTCTCGCCCGGACATCTCAGACAGCAGCTTTCCATCAAGCCGGACACTCCCCTCGGTGGCACTGTCGAGTCCTGAGATAATGTTCAGAAACGTGGTCTTACCCGAACCGGACGGCCCCACGATGGCCGTGAACTCACCTTTCTCAATAGTTAGATCGATCCCGTGCAGAGCCATCACCGGAACGCCGTTGTCCGAGTACTCTTTGGTAACTGCCTTGGTTTCTATTACCGTTTTGTTTTCGTCGGTAGTCATTGTGTGCCTCTCTAAAAACTCCGCCGCATCGCCCTGGCCGCGTTCATTCGGGCCGCGTACCAGGCCGGGTAGATTCCAATAATGATGGTAAAGATGAAAACCGCTATTGGATACTGAATGTATTGCTCCAACTGAATAACCGGGTACAGCAATTCACGAAAGGTAACCCCGGCGTATTCGATCCCGGTGTAGTCTATACCGGTTTGGGCGAAAGCGTAGGTTACGACCCAACCCAGGATGGTTCCCAGCAGGCAACTCACCGCGGCCAGGGCACCGGCTTCGAAAACCACAAGCCGTCCCATAACGAACGGACGAGTGCCTACCGCACGCATGACGCCGAATTCAAACATGCGCTCATACAGCGACATGAACAGCGTGTTGACGATGCCCAGCGCCACCACTGAAAAGAGTATGATACCCACCAGGAGAATACTGAAATCGGAAAACTCGAAGACCATCTTCAGTTGCGGCAGCAATGTCGCCCAGCCGACCGCCTCGTTACCATTTTTTGAGTACTTTTCCCAAAACGAGTCCAAATCTGCGCCGCCCGATCCATCGACAAATTTGAGAGCGATCTCATGAATGTCACCCTCAAGATTCAGCATTCGCTGTGCCACATTCAGCCGGGTGAACACCATGGCCCGATCCATAGCATCTATGTTAAAGTGAAAGATACCCGTAACCCGAAACATCTCCTGCGCCAGATCACCGCCGTGCGCTTGTGACGTGGTCAGTACCACGCGGTCGCCCAGGGAGACTTCCATTAGTTCGGCCAATTTGTCGCCGATGACCAATTCACGACGACCGTCCGGTGTCAGATAGGTTCCTTCGACGACGGCTTCGTCTATCTGTGACAGTCCCGGCTCTGTGTTCGGGTCGATGCCCACCATGCTGACTCCGGTGACATTGGCCGGTGATGAGATCATGGCGTAGGATAACAGGCGGGGCGTAAACCGCGCCACGATCGGTTCCTCGGACAGATTTGTCATGACCGACGCTGCATCAATCACACAGCTTTCCATTTCAAAGCTCGACCGGAAACCCTCACCATGAATCTGTCCCTCGCCCATGAACGATGCCGTGGCCGAGTGAAGCATGTTTTCTTCCATGCCCAGACTGATAGCATCGACCAGTATCAGCGACGCCAGGCCGATGCCGATGGCGGTGCCTGCGATAAACGTGCGGCGTTTATTGCGAAAGATGTTACGCCAGGCCAGTTTCAGATACAAGCGCACGACTTGTTCCTCCTACTCGCTTCTCATGGCTTTAGCCGGTGCTGTTCGAGCCGCCATACCGGCCGGAAAGATCGATGTAACCATCGCCGACAAAAAAACCGTTACGGCCGGGATTACGAAACTGCGAACGTTCACGATTGTAAACATGCGATCAAAAACGATTCCTCCAAAAGTGAGCGGTGTCGGCAGAGGTATCCCTTCGATTGACAAAAAGTAGTTTACACCGTATGCTATCCCACTTCCGATGATCACACTTACCACCGCCATCACCAGCACTTCGTAAATCACCATCTGCACCACCTGTCCCCCGGCGGTGCCGACCGCCCGCAGAACACCGTACTCACGAGTCCGTTCAAGAACCGTCATCAGGACGGTGTTAAGTACGCCGACCGATACGACCAGAATGATCACGAACAACGAAATCCAGGTCCCTTTCTGGTCCGCCTGCATAGCCGTATAGAACGACTTGGCAAACACCTGCCAGGTGGCCACGTCCAACTCCGGTCGATCAATACTCTCCGCAATAACCACCGCGACTTCGTCCAGGCCGTCCAAATCCTCTACCACGACCGCTATTTCATGGGCCCGGTTCTCAAGCACCAATAGCTCCTGAGCATCTTCTATGTGCAAGTACAACGATGTCCGGTCGGTGATGGCATCGCCGCTTTCGGTCAGACCGACAATTTGATAGAGATCGTTGGCGATAGAACCGTCGGCCGCTTGCGATACGATGACAACCTCGTCACCGATACCGGCCTTCAACGTTTGAGCCAAGGCCTCGGACAGAAGAGCCTGGTGCGACGGTACCTTGGCCAGGCTCTTTCCTTTTGTGACTTTACGGTCGAAGCTGGTGGCGCTGTTTTCACGGACTGGGTCGACTCCGATGATCTTCACTCCGGAGCTCTTTCCGGCAACCGAGGCCAGCCCGCTTGAGAAAAGACGGGGTGTCCAGAACTGTACGTTTTCTGCCTGTTCGAATGCCGCGCCGAGCGACTCGTAATCATCGATTGTCTGATACAAGGTAGGACGGTCGAGGTATCCCTGGCGGTGGATCTGGATGTGACCCATCTCATGACGAGTGAACATGTTGATAACATAGTCATAGCTGCCGTCCGACCAGGCAATCGACACTGAGGCCAAAACAAAACCACCGAGCATGGTCAACACGGTCAGTGTCGTTCGGCGCTTTTGGCGCAGGCAGTTTCGGAAGGCTATCTTAAAGATCAGCACGGCGTGTCCACTTCAGTTGGGATTGCGAAGGTCTCTCAACGAAAACCGGGCGCTGTCCAATTCCAGATCAAGTTCCAGTTCGAGATACCTGATCACCGTCTTGTGCCCCTCCTTGCTCTGAGGTACCATCTCCATTACCGATGGAATCCGGCGTCCCGAAAAAGTGCGTATTTCAGAGAAGTTTTCTGTTCTCATCAATCGTCCGCTTTCATCGTAGTAACGTTGCCAGACCGGCAGGTATTCCTTGCGCGTGGCTGCGATGACGATATTTCCCCATACTATAGGCAGGTCCTCGCGAGGCACACAGTTGATATAGATCAAGTCCTCGCGGGCGCTGTCCGGCGTGACCAGTTCATAGCTGTAATCCTCGAACAACGAAAACTCCTGCACCAGGTCGTCGTTGGTAAAATCAGAACCCATCCATGAACTCATCATCATAGAAGGAGGCACCTTTATGACCTTGTTGGTCTTGGGTAGATAGTTCCACATCTCGTTATCGACTCTGAGTGTCCCCACCCCTTTTTCCTTTTTGGGTGAGTTGATGCGTATCAAGGTTCTTTCGGTGCCGAGACTCCAGGCTTCCATCTTCAGGGTTCGTTGCCAATGCGGCGTGACAATCTCCATCTCGAAGACGGCGCGGCTTGATTCAGACCGGTACAATTGATCTATCTCCTCGATGATCCTTCTGACCTCGGCGTCGGTAGTGGGCGTCACTTCGGCTGAAGCAGTTATCGCAATGGTCGAGGCGACGATCAAGACGGTAATCATGTTTTTTGCGTGCGTCACTTCAGTATTCCCTCCAAGAACATCCGGCTGATTTTCTGCGGCAGGCTGCGGCTGTTGATTTTGATAAGACCCATCACCGATTGAAGCCAGAGCCCGTCCAGGAGCGCCAGTAACATATTAGCGGCCAGTTTAGGGTCCACCGGTCTGAAGACACCTTTTTTGATCCCTTCGCGAATCATGCCGCCCACCTCGTCGATTACGTGCGAGTAGCCTTCGCTGCCGCCGGACATGAGCGGCTGGCCTTTATGCGAACGAACACTGGCCGCCCAAAAATCAAACAAGATGTCCAGGCTTTCACGATTCTTCACAAAGAACTCAAAACTGGCCTTGACCATGACCTCCAGTTTGGTCACGGGATCAACAATGCCGGCCAGGCGGGCACGCAGAAAAACGTCGTAATCGTCCAGAAAGAGATCAAAACAACCTGAGACCAGGTCCTCCTTGTCGGTGAAATACTCGTAGAGCGTTCCCTTGCCGACACCGGCTGAGTTGGCAATGTCGATCATCTTGAAATTGTGTACGCCGCGTCGGGCGCAGACGGCCATGGCACTTCTGAGAATCTCTATTCGTTTGGCCGGTTTGTCGACAACTTTGGGACTCATTCTGTCTGTCTCTCCAATACTGACCGGTCGGTCAAGTTTATATTAATAGTACGCCGATGTCCACGAATTGTTCACCAGTTTTTTGGGAAAACACCACCCCCAAGCAAGGCTTGAGGGTGCCACCCGATTCTCTCTGAGTCATTGCGAGCGAATCCCGCGTGTCGCTGCGGGTGGCCGTCTCAAACCTTGTTTGGGACGGGTTACGGCACAAAAGGCCCATCCTTCGACTCCGCTCAGGATGAGGTGGGAAAGTTGTAGCGTGGGTCCGCCTTCGGACCGGCCGAGGGTAGACGAGGACGTCTGCCACCCCCATGCGGTTTTCTTCGTAGGTCGGGACCCCTTGTGGTCCCGACAATTCTATGCGTGGCTGGCAGATGTCCACATCTGCCATGATTTCATCCTTCGACTCCGCTCAGGATGAGGTGGGAAAGAGGCTCAGCACGAGGTGGGAAAGAGGCTCAGCACGAGGTGGGAAATGCGCGAAGCGCAAGAGGGCCATTTATGGCTGATTTATCACTCAGTTGTGGCAGGTGCAGCCTTCGGGGCCGGTCACTGGGGCGCAGTTGCAGGCGAAACTCATCCGGTCGATATCGGTGCGGTGTTCCGGAGCCGGAGCTCTTACAACCGGCGGCGGCTCGATTGTGCAACTGGGCGTGGAGTCTTCACCGCTAGAGTCTGACGTTTCCTGGGGCTCGGCACCGAGGTAGCTCGCGCTGAACGATTTGAGCTTCTTCACGATGCCGTCATCACCGGGGTACTGTTCGGCGGCATCTCCTTTGTTGGTGTAGACGAGAGCGCCGTTTGCCTGCACCTCAAGTATACCGCCACTTCCTTCGATGAGGTCGGCTTCGAGACCCATCTGCTTCTTAATCGCGGCCGCCAAACTGGTGGCCTTGGGCAGATAGTTTCATTCCCCGCAGTATTCGATGCTGACTTGCAGGACGACTTGCTTATCTGATACTCTGCTCATTTGCTATCCAATCTCTTCTGGACCTGCTTTGCTTGCGCATCTGACAGGTAGTAACAACACGAACTTTTGCTTCGGGCCTATAACAAGACTGAGACTGTAGGGTTTCCGAAAATCGTGAAGTTGTGATTAGAATATACAGAGTATTGAGAAAGGCGTGTTCCGCGTCATTGCGAGCGATCCCCGCCGCAGGCGGGGCGGAGAAGCGCGGCAATCTCATGCCTCGACTCCGCCCGGCATGACACGTGTACAACGAATTGAGATTGCCGCGGCCACGCGAAGCGCGTGGCCTCGCAATGACGCGCTCGGGGGGAATACGTGAAGCCAACTGGGGGCATCGTCGGAATGCCGGTTTGCTCAGATTTCGAGCAGGCCGGTGGGGCCCATCAGTTCGGCGAATGACCTTAACATATTCTGATCATACGCCCCTTTGAGCGAGAACATGATTTTCAGACAGGGGAAACTGTCGACAGCTTTCTGATAGACCCGCTCGGTGGTCATGGCATCGAAAGTGTCGGCGATAGCTACGATCCGTGAGAAGACGTGCATCTCGGTGAGGCTGATCCCGGAGGGATAACCTGAGCGGTCACCTCGCTCGTGATGCTGCAACACCGGGTGGATTGCGCTGGCCGGAAGGTTGTTATCATCTTCGAGGATATCAACGCCCCATCGGGGGTGCTTTTTCATGATCTCGAACTCGTAGGGACTCAGAGCCGAGCGTTTGTTGATTATCCGTTCGGAAATCTTCGATTTTCCCAGGTCATGCAACAGCGCTCCCACGCCCAATTCGTGCAGGAACTGTTCGTCGCGTTTACCCATTTGTTGGGCCAGGGCCAGCGAAAAAGTGCAGACATTGACCGAGTGGGTGTAGGTATAGTAATCGAACGACGTGATTTTCAACAGGTTGTGAAAGGCTTCCTGTCCGCGCAAAATATATCCGACGGTGGTGTTGACCAAATCCTGCGACCTCTGCACGTTGTCGCCGTAGGTGGGATTGGCGAAGATATCTTTGACCAACCCCTTGGAGGTCTCATACAGGATGTTGGCCTTTTTCGTCTCGGGTATGGCCGGGTCGACCAGCACCTTGTCCAGATTCTGCTCGATATAGCGCTGGTAATGCTCTTTGTTCTCACCTTTGACATAGAGCCGATCGACATTGTTTTCCATCAGCCGTTGGCGCGTACGGTCGGTGAATGGAAGGTCGGCTGATCGATAGAGCACCAGGCCGGTGTTGACTTTCAGGTAGAGGTCAAAATCCAAAATCGAATCGACTCGCAGGCAGTCCAGGTAGATTGGGATAAACTTCTGGTCATCCTTATCGGTGGCCGGCCAGGCGGTGGGGGCTGATAGTTTTGGTTCCGACACAGGCTTAATTCCTCAGAAACGTTCAAAAACTGCGTTCAGTTGATTATCGGCAAAAGGCGCTGGTAGGTTAAAAAAAACCTCCGGCCGAAGCCGGAGGTTACCAAGGAGAGTATATGGAGACGTAAGGGTTTTCTATGAACCGTAGTTGCGAACCATCCCCAACACCGAGTTGAGAGAATTGGTGATATTGGTCAATATCTTCGAGTACTTCTTAAGCAGTTCCGAATACTGCCAGCGCATACGGAAAGCTTTCTCCGGAAAATCGAACAGTTCCAAAAGCGTGGCTTTGTATATTTCATCGATATACTGAATTACGTAGTATGGAAACTCCGGCACATTGGCGTCGCGGACCTCACCCTTGCCGAGACGGTCACGGTAGACTTCGACTTTTTCAAGCATGACAGTACCAAAGCACCAGGGAGTCATAACGACGCCCAGATTGGAACCGTCGGTGTAGAACCGACGTACCGACTGCAAAACCAGGTCGACAATCACACCTCTGGCTCGGTAGTAAGCCAGCGTTTCAACACTATCGGGGGCGGTGGCGGCGATTTTTTCGTCCAGGCTCGCCCGCTCTTCAAGACAGCGCGAGTAGACCATGCCCAGGAACCGGTAGTAGTCTTCGAAATAGACTTTGGTGTTCTCAGACAGAGACATCAGGAAAAACCCGACATCATCTTTGCGAATCCGCGATTCCTTGGTGTCGGCCAGCTTATCGTCGGTGAATCCTCGTTGAAATTTGGCGTCAAGCATCTACACTCCTTTGTCGTTCGCGTCTCTGGAGCCTGTTTGAGCATAGGCTGTGCCGATGGCGTGAAATTCGATGACGGTGCCCACTCGTCGATATTATCTAATTGCGGCGCTGTCGGTTTGGAGGACGTCGGCGGAGTTGTGGATAGCCGATTGGCGCAATATCCAGGCTGTGCAATCATGCAGGCCAGCGTCGATCTTTGCAGGTGGATTCACGGTTGTGTAACTTTGTGCAGAGCGGTAGTGACTGTGCTGCTCAAGAGTTGAACAGGGGCGGGGTCGCCCAAGACCACAGATATCCCACCCGGTGCGAAACGCTCTGGGTGGGGTACCGTGTTTGAGGCGGCCACCCGTCACAGATATCCCACCCGGCGCGGAACGCTCTGGGTGGGGTACCGTGTATCCCACCCCAAACAAGGTTTGAGGAGGCCACCCGTTCGTTGATGGCGCGATCGCAGTTGTAGGGCGGGTCCGTCTTCGAACCCGCCATTTGTGTCAGGAGCACAGGGCTCCTGCCCTACTAAACACTAAATGGCTTCGAGGTCGTCCGGCTCGATAGTGTATGGATGGTCTACGTCGCCGGTGTTGCGGGTACTCACAGGCTCGAAAAGCAAAACTTCGCACAATTCATCCGCGACCGGCCGGTGCCGAACCTGGCGCGGGACAATAACCAACTCCCCCGCGGTCAGTTCAATCGATTTATCTTCCAGTTCGAGTTTCATGGAGCCGTGCAGCACCAGAAAAAGTTCATCCTGTTCATCATGCTGATGCCACACATACTCGCCGACGAACTTCACCACTTTGACATACTGGTCGTTTAGTTCGCCGACAATTTTAGGGACCCAGGTTTCGTCGAATGAGGCCAGACGTTCGGCTAAGTTTATACTCTTGATTTCATGATGCATAGTTACGGACAAGGGGGCGGCGTCGGCCCTGAGTTAAACATGAAGTCAACCAGATATACCAGGTCACCGATATCTGTCACTTCGCCTGAGTCGCCGTCGATATCGCCTTCGATGGGACAACCCGGTCCGGGCCCACCGTTGAACATGAAGTCGACTACGCACACCAGATCAGAGATGTCGACCAATCCCTTGGTGCCGTGATCGAAATCACCACGCAAAGCGCAGCAGCAGGCATCACCGACACCATCCATATCGGTGTCCATCTGGTCGTCGTTAAACACGTCGGGGCAGTTGTCTTCATCGCACATGTTTTCCGGATGGCCGGCATCGCCGAATCCATCGCCGTCGGTGTCGACACAGACATAAGACAGACCCTGATAGGTCATCGAGGGATCGCCATACAGGTTGTAACAAAACAGGTCGTGGTAGTGGGCGACATGATCACCCATGAAATTGGCGTAGTACAACTCTCCAGTGGCGCCGAGCGCCTCACCCACTTTGAGACCTTCGTTCAACAGATAATGATAGTAGTAGTAGTTCATTGTTGCTACCAGACCATCGTCTTTGTCGGCCCATCCGCCAATGGCATAGGCCACCCGACTGGAACCAAGGAAGCCGACGGCGCCACTGAGCATCAGCGCCCGACCGAGGCCGACATACTCCGGCACACCGGTATTGCAAGCGGTCGACCATACGATCCCGGCATAATTGTTGTCCAGAGCCAAGGCTTCACTGTTTGAAATGAAATACTCACTGTACAACTCGGGTGGTTCGTACTCGGGGACACCGTCGCCGTCATCCCAGCCCCAAACGGTGCGCCAGCAAGCGCCATAACTTCCATGGCCGCCCCAACTGACGACACCGTACTGCCCGGTCGACCAATCATTGACAACATTGGCTGAGGTCAGAGGAAAGTCGCACGGGAAGTACGAAGTATCCACCCCGGACTTTTCATACATAAGGGTGGTTGTCCAGGTTGAGACTATATCGTTTTTGATGAACTCGGACAGGTCGGCAAAGTCGGTACGGGGGTATAGCGGATTATGATTCTGACCCTCAAACCAGGCGAATGCACCCATCAGAAGAGCACGATTTTTCCAGACGCCGGTGTCGTTTTCGAAGTTGACCAGTTTCTGAAGTATGCTATCCATCTGCCCGGCTTGATTCCAGGGGATACGTCCCACATAAACTTCGGGGACAAAGTCGACATTGTCCTGGCCGTACTCACCGTGATAGCCGTCACCGTCGGAATCCCAGTCGCCGCTCAGGTCGGCATAGTACATGTCGGTCGGCATGCAGAAATCAGGGTCATGGCCGTGGTTGGCGCTATCCGGGTAGCAGATGCGCATCGGCACAACATCAAAGTTGCCGGCCAGCATGACATACTCGATCCCCCACTGGGCATATTTGTCGATGAGAAAGTTTCTGACTTGTTCGGCGTTGTCTGCGCCCGAGTAGTTGTCATATATCCATGTTGTCGTGACCACGTTAACACTGAAACCGATTTGCTCTTTCCAGGCGACAAATGCATCCAGGGTTGAGACCAATTCGTCGGAGGTTATTATTACGAGGTCGTACAACTCGGTAGGCATGTCGCCTTGCTTATCGACATGATACCATTGTTTTGCATGGTCATAGTTTACGAGCAACCGCGAGGCTCGCGCCTCGGCCTTGGCATCGACGATCGGTCGGGCCGAGCCTGTCAGGTCGTAATCAATGGAAACAGTTAGCGAAGGGGTGTATGTCAGGCGTCCGGACAGCGGGTTGTAGGTGAACGGACAGAACCTGACTTTTGCAAACCGGTACTGCCTGAGAGCGCCCTCCCCGAGGTAATCGCCGATCCGGCCGGGGTAGGTATTATCCGAAGTGTAGACTTGATCGCGCGTGCTCTGCCACTGTTGGAGTGACTCGCTTTGTTTTGTGGGGTCGGCACTGGGAACCATTATTGGCGGTGTGGCCGCAACCCTGAACGTTCCCGGCAACCCTACCGTGCTATGGGCCTGTGTCGCCACTGATACCACCGACGCACCCGGCGGCAGGGCAATCATGAAAGTCCTGGCCGGCAGCTTGGGTGTGCCGGGTGTCAGAAGATACCCAAATCCTTCAACATCGATTGTATGGTGACCGTCGCCCGCCTGTCTGACCAGATAATCACCGGCTTCGATTGTGACGGTCAGATTACCTGCATCGACTGACCCGGAGAGCAAGACCACTAGTAGTCCGGTGAGTAAAACAGCGCAGAAACTCACGGGGGTTGGATACCTTTTCATCGCTACACCTCATCGTCTGAAATTGTCTTCTCACCAATATAGCCAATCTGGACGATGCGGTCAATCAATACTGCGCCACCGAACGAACGGACCCGGCCGAGAGGGTTCGGGGGACCTAGTCGAGGAAGTCGAAACCCGTCATTCGATCCTTACCAGACTTAGAGGCGGTCGCCCGGTTGACTTGTGGAGGGCTATTGGCTATACTGTCCGGCGCATCGATGTCAAACCGGAGGTACCTGGCAAACAAGATGAATCGGTTTTTCGATTTCACCCACAGACAGATAACTTTTGTAGCCCTCCTCAGTGGAACCGCGCTGGTACTGGGTGGCTACCTGTTTATACGGACCCATGCCTGGCCGACGGGCGACACGCCTCGCCTGCCGGTGATAGTATCTGATGGATCATCTGTGTACACGGGAACGTTCGTGCTGGACCCAAATACTGCGCCGGTCGATTCATTGGAGCTTATACCTCGGGTTGGTCCTTCGATGGCCGACGCGATTGTTATGTGTCGTGATACGCTGAGATTCGAAAGTTTAGAGGATCTCCTCAACGTCCACGGTATCGGAGAGAAAACACTGGAGCACATACGGCCCTACTTGAAAGTGGTGGCACCATGAACGACCCATCGGTACAGGTCGGGATTGATGATCGCGGTCATTACTTCTATGTGGCGCGAGTGCGCCACGAGCCGGGTCGCTCCCGAGTCGAAGCCCTGGCCCGCTTCGATCGCTCCCTGATCCGCAGCCACCAGTTGTTGGAGAGTGGCCAGTTGGTTTTTTCCGTAGCCGACGATATGGTAGCGGTTAACGAGGTCAGTCTGCCGAGCAGAGAGTCGGACCGGCCGGCCGAGGTGATCGAGTTTGAACATACTCAGTCACTGATCGAAGATGGGCTGTCCTACTTCTTCGATGCCATTCAGGTGGGTGCAGATTCCAAACGCTGCCTGGCCCTCAAGGTCAGACAAACCCATCTGAGCAACATGATTCAACCGTTCACTCAGGTGACGGGAGGCGATACATCCAGAGTGAGATTTACTTTGCGGGCTGAGGCGCTCGGGCAGGGATTCATTCATTACGCACCGACTGAGTATGGAGACTTTGCCTGCCTGATCGATTTCAACGAACGTCTGGCCTCACTTTGCTTCGTGCACCGCCGAGAAATCATCGGCGTGGCGCACCTGGCCACCAGTCAATATGACATGACATCTACTCCGGGACTCCAAAAGATGGCTGCGGAACTGAAAACAATAGTCAATTTCAAACTGGCCGCATTCTCACGCCAGAATATCAGTGTCCCCTTGTCGGCTGTGTTCCTGTCCGGCAGCCACCTTGATACGCAGGCCGGTGAGATCCTGCACGGACATTTCTCTGTGGGAATCCGCGAGGTCGTGCTCAACTCAGGCTTTTTCCCCCAACCCGACAAGATGTCAGAGATACCGGCCGGTGATTACGTTGTAGCGCTTGGCCTCACGGTGCTAAAGAAAGATCGAGCCTCTTGATTATCGGTTGCATTGACGAATGGTTTTGTATAGCTTGACAGCTGATTATTACCTATGACGAAAGAAACAGACCACACCAAACTGGCCATATATCCCGGATCATTTGACCCGATTACCTTCGGACATCTGTCTCTGGTAGAGCGGGCCGCCGGCCTGTTTGACCGATTAGTCGTGGCGGTGGCTGCCAGCGCAGGCAAAGAGCCTTTTTTTGACCACCAAACACGCATCCGCCTGGTCGAACAGGCCATTGCGGATCAGCCCTACGCCGCTGTAGTGAATGTGATCGGATTCGACGGCCTGCTGGCCGATCTGGCCTTCCGGATGAAGGCCGCTGCCATCGTGCGAGGCCTGAGAGCCGTATCTGATTTTGAAAATGAGTTTCAGATGGCCCTGATGAACCGAAAACTGGCCCGCTCGGTTGAGACAGTGTTTTTGATGCCTGCCCTGTCCTGGGTCTATCTATCGTCAACAATGGTGAAGGACGTAGCGGTGCACGGCGGCGACGTCGGTGAGTTGGTACCGCCGACAACCAACCAGGAGATATTGAAAAAGTTTCCAAAAGCGAAGGCGTGACAAACCTGCAACCCCGAAATGGATCACCCGACCGAATGACCGACAAAACCACACAGCCAGACCCAAACGAAGCCGCGCCGGAACAAATCCAGATTCCGCTATTGGAACTGATCAAAACCAGACGGCAAAAGGTTACCGAACTGTCCGCGGCGGGAATAAATCTCTACCCCTACCGTTACGAGCGTAGCCATCATATCAAGGAATTACTTGACCAGTTCGACCAATTGGCCACAGATGAAACGGCGGTGCGGCTGGCCGGACGGGTGATGCTCAAACGTAAGATGGGTAAGTCCATCTTTGCTGATGTGCGCGACAGCACCGAACGGCTACAAGTATACGTCAAGCTGAACAACGTCGGGCAAGAGCAGTTTGACCTTTTTGACACCCTTGACCTCGGCGATATTCTTGGCTGCGAAGGAAGCCTCTTTACTACCCGGACAGGTGAGCGTACACTGAAGGTTACCACCTTCGAAATCCTGACCAAGACTCTTCATCCCCTGCCTGACAAGCATGCCGGTCTGACCGATGTTGAGACACGCAGTCGACGACGATACGCCGATCTGATCGCAAATCCGGAAGTACGAGACGATTTTGCCAAACGCAGTCGTATTGTCCGGATCATCCGTGACTTTCTCAACAGCGAGTCCTTCCTCGAAGTGGAGACACCTATCCTGCAACCACTATACGGCGGCGGGATGGCCCTGCCGTTCAAGACTCATCATAACCGGCTCGATCGTGACTTGTATCTGCGCATTGCCGACGAACTCTATCTCAAACGATTGATCGTCGGCGGATTCGACAAAGTCTGGGAGTTTTGCAAGGACTTTCGCAATGAAGGGATCGACCGGCTGCACAATCCCGAGTTTACCATGATCGAGATGTACTGGGCCTATGCAGACTACCATGACATGGCAAAGCTCTTTGAACAGATGCTTCGCCGGGTGGTGTTTGAACTTCATGGCCGCTACAAGATTCCCTATGGCGACAACGAGATTGACTTTGAACCAAAGTTCAAGTGGATAAGTATGATCGACTCGATCACCGAACAGACCGGCGTGGATTTTTATCCCATGTCGTTCGATGAAGCTACCACGGCGGCCAAGAATCTGGGGGTCGAGGGCGAGGAGTTGATCAATCGTGGCAAGGTTATTGAAGCGGTGTGGGAGGCCAAAGTTGAACCGTGCCTGATCCAACCGACGTTTATAGTCGACTTCCCGGTGGAAATATCACCGCTGGCCAAGAAACACCGCGAGAAAGCGGGGCTCACCGAGAGATTCGAACTGTTTATCTCAGGACTTGAGATGGGCAACGCTTTCAGCGAACTTAACGACCCGGTCGATCAGTTGCAGCGTTTCATGCAGCAAGGAAAAGCGCTGGAAGCTGGTGATGAAGAAGCACAAATCCTGGATGATGATTTTATCACGGCGCTGATGTACGGCATGCCGCCAACGGCCGGACTCGGTTTTGGGATAGATCGTCTGGTTATGCTGTTGACCAATAAACACAATATTCGTGACGTGCTCTTGTTTCCGCAGATGAAAGATATGAAGGAGGGCTCCGTGCCGGTGTCGAAAATCCTTGCACAGGTGGTCGAGGAAGAAGAGACAGACGGCCCGGGGTGATGCCCATTGTTTGAACGACTGTTTCGCAGACCAGGGGAGTTGGTTTCCGGTTTCGTCCTGCATCTTGTCAACAGAAGTACACCCCCGCCGTTCTCGTGGCAGCATATTGGAGGGATCTCTATGACCGTGACCGGATGAATGGGGTGGATGGAGGTGTTGAGATATTGACATGTGTGAGGGAGACAAAAAATGAACATTTACATCGGCAATCTGCCGTTTGAAACCACAGAAGATGATTTGCGACAGGCATTCGAGGCGCACGGAGAGGTCTCCTCGGTGCAGATAATCATGGATCGAAATACGGGCAGGTCGCGCGGCTTCGCTTTCGTCGAGATGCCGGATGATTCCGGCGGTCAAGCAGCTATCGAACAATTGAACGGCGTTGATTTCGGCGGACGCCAACTCAAGGTCACCCAGGCAAACCGCGCTAGTGGTGGTCGGCCTCAGCGAGACTGATCGAATCAAACAGACGACGTGACCTTTCGATCGTCGGGGCCTCTGAGCTTCGGCTTTCTTATTTGCAGATCGTGAAACTTCGTTGTCCGCCCACCTGAAAAGACCCGGTTTGTCTCGCTTACTTTGCAAAGGCGCAACTTTGTCGCCAAAGCATCTTGCGGGAATCCTGTCAGCACGTATATTCGAAGCCTGATAAAAGATAGAACCATTCGACTATACTAGTCGTCTTTCGACCGGAGGAACAATGGAATTCCGAACTGAGAGTGATACTATGGGCGACATGAAAGTCCCCGCCGACAAATACTACGGCTGCCAGACAGCACGATCTTTGACCAACTTCAAAATAGGCACAGAAACAATGCCACGCGAAATCATTCGTGCCATGGGCATCCTCAAGAAAGCTGCCTGTATGGTCAACATGGACCTTGGCAAGATGCCCAAGGACAAAGGAGAGCTGATTCTCACCGCAGCCGATGAAGTGATCGCAGGAAAACTGGACGACCACTTTCCCCTCGTGGTCTGGCAGACCGGTTCCGGTACCCAGAGCAACATGAACTCCAACGAAGTGATTTCCAACCGCGCCATCGAACTGGCCGGCGGCAAACTTGGCTCCAAAGACCCGGTACATCCGAACGACCATGTCAACATGGGCCAGTCCTCCAACGACACTTTCCCGACAGCCATGCACATTGCCGCCGTTGAAGAGATCCATCGTCGGCTGATTCCGATGGTCACCCAACTGCGCGACACGCTGCAAAAGAAATCGGAGGAGTTTGCAGACATTATCAAGATCGGACGCACCCACTTGATGGATGCCACTCCGTTGACACTCGGCCAGGAGTTCTCCGGATACTCAGCCGCCCTGTCGCTGGGATTGGATCGGATCGATGATTGCCTCAAGCGTCTTTACCCGCTGGCCTTGGGCGGCACGGCGGTCGGTACCGGCTTGAACGCCCATCCGGAGTTTGCCGAGCGAGCGGCCGCGGCCATTGCCCAGCTAACCGGTAAATCGTTCGTGACGGCGCCGAACAAATTCGAATCTCTGGCCGCGCACGATGCTATTGTCGAAGCTTCCGGCGTGATGAAAACACTCGCCTGTTCGCTGATGAAAATCGCCAACGATGTTCGTTGGCTTGGCAGCGGTCCGCGCTGCGGTATCGGCGAACTCAACCTGCCGGCCAACGAGCCGGGGTCGTCGATCATGCCGGGTAAGGTCAATCCGACCCAGTGCGAGGCTATGACCATGGTGTGCGCACAGGTGATCGGCAACGACGTGGCCGTCAACGTCGGTGGTTCATCCGGCAATTTCGAACTGAACGTGTTCAAACCGGTAATGATCTACAATCTGTTGCAGTCGATCCGACTGCTGGCCGATGCCTGCGAGATGTTCGATGAAAAATGCGCGGTCGGACTTGAACCGAACAAAGATAGCATCCAGAAGCATCTGACCAACTCGCTGATGTTGGTCACGGCCTTGAATCCTCACATCGGTTACGACAACGCCGCCAAAGTCGCCAAGAAAGCACACGCCGAGGGCAGTACGCTCAAAGAATCCGTGGTTGCGTTGGGCTTGTTGACCGAAGAAGAGTTCGAGGCCAAGGTCCGCCCCGAGAACATGACCGGCCCGAAGGCGTAGCGGCGCAGGTTGTAGCCGCCTCTCTGTCATTCCCGCGAAGGCGGGGCGATAAATCGCTTTTTTACGCTTCGCGCCCCTTCTGTCATTCCCGCGAAGGCGGGAATCCATCTGTGTTTATCGTGTGCGTGGTGTAGGTCCTCATGCGCCGCGTATTGTGTCCGCTGAGTCTTCAGACTCAGTAGGTGGCCGGACGTCCGGCCGATGGGTGGCACCCTCAAAGCCGCTTTGGGGGTGACGGCGAGCCTGTTTTTGCACCTCGTGCGTTTACAACCTCATCCTGAGCGGAGTCGAAGGATGAACCCACACTTTGTCATTCCCGCGAAGGCGGGAATCCATCTGTATAAATTGTGTGCGCGGTGTTTGTCCTCATGCGCCGCGGGAAACCGGTGCAGACGAGGACGTCTGCCGCCCACATAACACCCCCGTGAACGGCAGATGTCCACATCTGCTGCAATCTCACCCTTCGACTGCGCTCAGGGTGACAGGGTAAAGCCGTGTTTCTCGCTCTCCGCGCTGAGTCTTCAGACTCAGTGGGTGGCCGGACTGATTTTGCACCTCGTGCGTTTGCAACCTCATCCTGAGCGGAGTCGAAGGATGAACCTATTGTGCCAATATCCGTCCCAAACAAGGTTTGAGACGGCCACCCGACGGGACAGGGGTCCTGACCTACTGCAAGTGAAGAATTGACTACCACCCACATAATTGGCGGGTTCACGCCGCGGCGCGCAGGCGAAGAAGGACCCGCCCTACTTTTCTCTCGCCACCACTGCCGACGAGGCGGGCATGCCATGCTCTTCCGGATATAGATACTTGCCACGCTCAGCTTGACTCTTGTCGGTCTCGACCGGAATTCGATGAGCCTTGGCCCACGCATCCTGACGCACGCCGGTAACCGTCCAGGAAACCTTGAGGCCGGGCGATCCTCCGGCGATACGGAAACTGTTATTGCGGATTTCATCGGCAATATACACCGGTGCGTAGCCGCCAATGCAGGTCAACTGATATCGATAGTCACGATTGAGCGCTTCGAAATAGTCCGGCATTGTCACAGTCGTTTCACCGCTTACGTCCAACACGACATTGCCGTTATAGACATTCATCATTTCCGGGGACTGGACAAGACTGTGTGAGAGATACCGGTTATCTGGATCAACAGGGTGATCTATTTTTGTGGCGCTCCCTCCATTTGTGAAAACCCCGGTGACTTCAACGTCACCAAAGAATTTGGCCGCCTTGCCGGTGCCGGGCCATATCGACATCGTTGGGCTGCTTCCGGTGTTGGTGGCATAGATAGCAGCCCAGGCTTCGTTTTGAGAGACATGTCCTGCCACTCTCAGTGCGTCGCCGTTGCCCAGGTTTTCGATCTGCGCGCCATAGGTGCCGTTGTCGGCGAGAATTCTGAATCCGTTTTCGGCTCTGATGGCAAACTCGTTGGTTTGACCCGAGGAAAAGTCCCCCACGCCATTGTCTGCCCAGACAAAGGCCCCATGGTGAACGGCCTTGGCTGATCTTCCTGCCGCAACAGAGACATTTCCCGAAGCGGTATTAAACATACCGCCAAGTACACTGCTTCCTGCCCCGCTGGCGACATTGGTGTTTCCGCCCAAAACCGCAGACTCCACACCAAGGGCGGAATCATAGACTCCTCCACCGACAAAACTGTAGTCGCCGCCGGCATGGTTGTCCGCCCCGCCGACAACCGAGGAATGGGTACTATCGGCAGTGTTGGCCGACCCACTACCGATGAATCCATAGGGTCCATTGGCTCTGTTGGCATAAAAGCCTGACGGCAAACCGGGGCCGCCACCACCGCATACGACTGAGTAATCACCCTGCGCCCAATTATAGTGTCCACCCCCGACAACGGCGTAATCGCCCGAAGCCTCCGTTGCCTGACCTCCACTGATCGATGACATAAAACCGGTCGCGACGTTACCTTCGCCACCGCTTATAGCGGCCCCTCTTCTCTGCGCATAGTTACCATTGCCACCGCCGACAAAAACATATTCGGAGTCAGCCCGATTGTTGTAGCCGCCGCCGATTGCCCCCCCGTTGCCGGACGAAGAGTTGTTCATACCACCGCCGACTACCGACCACTTTCCACTGGCAGAATTACTGTCGGCAGGATCTGTCCCACCTCCTCCGGCTACAACCGAGAAAGCTCCCGTGGCCCGGTTGGCCAAACCACCGGATACTACTGCGCCGGTGTCAGAGGCAATGTTGGCGTCGCCACCGCTGATGGTTGCACCGACTCCCGTGGCTCTGTTGCCGGAGCCGCCGGATATCGTCGAAAGAAAACCGAAGGCTTTGTTGCCCGATCCGCCACCGATGGTTGATCGCGCCCCTTGAGTGGAATTGGAGTCGCCCTGATTCGGGCCGCCCCCCCCGGCGATCGTGGAAAAATCACCACGCGCGAGATTCTCCCCACCGCCGCCGACCGTGGAATGAGTACCGCGAGCTTCGTTGGCGGCGCCACCACCAACAGTCGAGCTGTTCCCTTCGGCGATATTCGAAGTACCCCCAGCGACAGTAGACGAACTGCCCATGGCGATGTTTATTCGACCACCCGCGACAGTGGCGTAGGTCGATCCGGCGAGGTTGCCGGTACCTCCGCCAACCGTGGAGTGGTTTCCCTGAGCTTCGTTGCGAAATTGAACAGCCTCACCGCCGCCGCCGGAAATCGTGCTGTATACGCCATAGGCTCGATTAAAAGTACCGCCGCCAACTGTTGCACCTGTGTCCGTGGCCACATTGTCGGCGCCGCCGGCAATATTCGCAACCGGTCCGGATGCCTTATTAGTGAAGCCGCCGCCAACGTGCGCGCCGATACCGATTGCTGAATTGGCCTGACCGCCGGTCACCGAGGCACCCTCACCGTTGGCTGTGTCGCTGGTACCGGCCACCAAAGCACCCGCTCCCTGCACCAGATTGTCGGTACCGAAGTTGGTAGTACCCGTGGCCCACAGATTCCCGGCCACATCCAGTTTGGCACGAGGAGTCGTGGTTCCGATACCCACCGAATCGCCGCCGGTGGTCAAACGCACCACGGCACCATCGTCCACCCACGCTCCGCTTCCTCCCGCCGCGGCCAGGGCATACCCGGCCGTGTCGGCATGAATCGCATGATCGGCAAAGCCGGCGCTGTCTGAGTTCACAGCCTGCAACGACAAGAGGGCCGACTCCGAAAGCCGCGCCGTGTCTGAGGTGAGCGCGTGATAGGAGTAGGGCACCGCCACCAACGGGACACGAGGGGTTCCTTCCGGTCCGCTATCGACAGAGATACCGAGATACCGGGGGTCACCATTGAAGACCGAATCCGGAATCGGGATAAGGTCGCCGAGCACAATTGCGAACAAACCGTTAATCACGTCGACCGGTCGCGCTGAGGTCCATTTGGATGCACCGACTGCGGGGTCGTCGTAAATCGTGAACGTCACCGTATAAGGTCCGTCGGCAACCGGCGTACCGTCGGTTTGTGTCAGCCTGCCCTGGTAACTAATCTTGTGGGGGGTGGACGCCGTCAATGAGCCGGATACTAAGAGGACGAGAGTCAACACGACTATTAAGCTGGCGATAGTGGTGGTCGGACCGCTGCGATGCATGGTGTTCTCCTGCTTTTAGACAGATTTCTCGGTCAGGATTGTACGAATACGGGTAAGTCAAACTATGTTTCACACAATATAACGTGGTTTCGCCCTCTGTCCAGGTGTTTTGAGGGCATACAACTGTTGTCGGCCCCGGTAACGTGGAACATGAGTCTGGGATGGTGGACCTGTGGGTTGGTTGAGCAAGTCGGCTTAGCAGTTGCGGTGGGTCTTGTCCCCCACGACAGGGAGTGTCGACAAAACCACAGAGCCGTCATTGCGTACCCGCCTAAGGCGGGTGTGGCAATCTCATTTCGTTACACTCTTGTCATGCCGAGCGGAGTCGAGGCAGGAGATTGCCGCGCTCTCCGCCCATGGCGGAGTCGCCAGCAATGACGCGGGCTAGGACTTCATCAACAGACGTCTGTTGCCGGACAACACCCGAGTGTCCCGGCCCTGCGCTTACTCGGTCAGATCACGGTACAACAACCCGACAAAGTCCTCCCCCGAGACAAACCCCTCAAACTCGCCGTCAAACTCAGCGGTCGGTTTGGATGATTGAATCTGCTCAAGCGAATGCCCCGCCTTGACCAACTGACGCACGGCCTCGTAGGTGGTGGTCAGCATTTTGTGATAGCTTACCAACCCGGCTCGGTCGGTCATATTTCCGTGACCTGGAATGATCTTTGTCCTGTCATCAGAAATAGCCAGGAGCGTTTCGGTTCCCTCGATGACACCGGCCACCGAGCCGCCGTTGTCGAGGTCAATAAAGGGATAGGTTTGCAAAAACAGAATATCGCCGGCGTGGATGACATTGGCTTTGGTGAAGTGCACGAAAGCATCGCCGTCGGTATGTGCACTTCCGACATGCACCACCCGGACGCTGTCGCCGTTTAGATGGAAGGTCATGTTTTCACTGAACGTTATCACCGGTAGACCGGCTTTGGGTATGGCCGGGTTACGCGAATCAAAAAACGGCACATACGACTCCGTGGTCAAACGCTGCCGTCCTTTTTCATGCGCCACGATCAGTGTTCCGGACTTCCCCAACAGTTCGTTGCCGCCGGTGTGATCGCGATGGAAATGCGTGTTGATCAGGAAGGCGTTGTCCAGATCAATGTCGGCACTGCCTGAGAGTTTTTTGATCTGAGCGATAAGCTTCTCGTGCAACGGCGCAAACTGATCGTCGATAAGAAAGACACCATCCTCGCCTGTAAACAGCCCGATGTTCCCCCCGTTACCCTGAAGCATGTAAATATTCTCGGCTGCCTTGACGCTTGTGAATTGGGTCCCATCGGGACCCTGGGCGTTGGCAATAGCTATGCCCAACAAAAGGACTGACACAACGGATAAGACAAACATTTTGAGTGACATAGGTTCACCTCGCTGGTTGATTTCCAAATACGGTAACACGGACTCATAATATGGGCAACAGTTTCCGCAATCCGTTGTTCCGGCTGCCACATAACCTGCCTCTCACTAAAAGTCGATCAGGTCTTCTAACTGGCGCAGCTTTGTCTATGGGGCTCGCTGGGTAACCATCGATATTGTTGTGGTTCTTACTTTAACAGTGGGTTACCTCTGAGTTGTAGTCGGAGACGTGGTCAACGACAAAAATCGAGGAGGTCGATATGAGTATGACTCCAGAGTGGCTCACGATCTTGACAGGTGTGTTAGTTTTGATAGTAGGGTTCATTTTCCATTGGTTGGGTCAACTGATTTCCGTGGTCAATTGGGGCCTGGCCACCAGGATGGGTCTGCAGGAACAGGTAATGCTACCAGAACACAAAGTGTATGAGCACGGAACGGCTGTGGCGGATGTGCTGATCGGCTGGACCTATGGGCTTGCCGGTGTAGGATTGTTGCTGGGTGCACAGTGGGCTTTCAGGCTGACCTGGATACCGGGTGCAGTATTGGTTTACCATGGGCTCAACGCCTGGTTTTGGGAAGCAAATAGACGCAAGTCCGGGCATCAGTTCTTCAGCAATAGCTTGCGAGTCGGGTGGTGCTCGGCCAATATCATCACTGGCGGACTCTCCCTGTTTGTTGCGTGGCATAATTGCTAACTTGATACGCTCACTGCGGTAGGCAACAGACCAAGAATCCACCGAAAACAACGATCTTATGCACATGTTCCCCAATCGCCCGCCGCTCGGTGAACCGGAAAAACAAACAATGGTGGAGTGGGAAGTGATTCTACCAAAAACTGTCATGCAGAAGTGGACGCTGGAGTGAACAATGGCTGACTTCCTGCGGGCTTAGGTTGTCAACCAGATTGCCCCGACTTAAACGGCGTCTTCTTTGCCAACAGATAGCATATCAGTGTCACGGCTGCCACGATGAGACTCACCGAGCCTCCACAATACAGTTGGCCGTTCACACCCCACAGAAATATCAGAACAGCAACAACACCTGAGATTATCGGTAGCAAGAAACCCAGCGAAAACGCTCTCCAAAAACTCCGATTCCTATATCGAGCCAAAAGGCCGGCCGCACTACCACACAACCCCATAACTCCCAACGCGCCCAAATGTGCAAAGAAATAAAATGCCCAGAGATCGCGTTGCAATGAGAAATATCCAACCGAGCCAACGACAAGAAAACCTAGCGATAGCAGGGGTAATGCTTTTGTGCCTGTGTCAGTTTGGCTATCTTTCTCATCATTTGGATGTTGCATAATTTCCCTCAGCCATTCAATCGTTCACCGCCACGACTATATCTACGCGACCAAGGGCCTGTGGTTGCAGGACTCAACAAGAACTGCAGCCCGCCGACCCCTCAGACACCGACAAGAAAACGGTCCCCCAAGGGCTTGAACCGGCAAGCCTGATCCACGAGACTCGCAGATTGGAAGGGTAAAAAGAAGCGCTCCATTACTGATCGGTCATCCGATCGGAACCAACGTGGCTGCCGAACTGTTTTGATGGTAGCATAGCTTAACTGTCAGGATTGAGTGATGATGCAATTCTTCTTTCAACAACCAGTCAATATTATCTCAGCTTGTGGATTGCTGACAGTGGCTGTCTTCTTTGCGGTGCGCGGTATTGTAAACCTGCGTTGCGGCTTGACCCAAACCGACAATCCGTCACAGACGATTCACGTGGTTCGGGGAATCAGAGGGATCATTATTACAACCAGTGTTATCTTCATAGCGGCCGGTATCAGTTTCTCAACCAAATGGCCGATCTACTTTGGGCTGGCCTTTCTTGCGGAAGAGTTGGTGGAAACCACCATCATGGTTTTAGCCTTGCGGTCAGGACAAGCATCACGTGCAGATGCTCCCTGACTCGATCCAGCCGGCAGGTCGGTAGTTCTCATCAGTTATGTCTTGAAGCCCGTCCGAAATAAAGTCCACTCTGTATGTTCGGCGCCCGGGGTGATAACATACAGACTATCAACAAATTAGACGAATAGGACCGGGAAACAACCACTGCCCTATAGAAAACCGGAAACTTCCTTGCCTAATCTCCGTAATATCATTATAATATCAATATGATATCACTTTTTAAGGAGAAATACCATGATCACAGAACGCAAGTTTAACTCGGTATCTGGATGGGCCGCCCTCTTCATTCTTCTCGCCATAATGGCCGTGGTGACCTACTTTGTAACAGTAGATGGTCCCATGTGGGTCAGGATCGCATCCGGCGTTGGAATACTGATCGATCTATTCCTGATAGCCGGTTTGTTTTTTGTCAATCCCAATGAGGCCCGTGTTCTTCAACTCTTCGGCAAGTATATTGGCACGACCAGCCAGCAGGGACTCAGATGGGCTAACCCGCTCTATAGTAAAAAACGCGTTTCCCTCAGGGTCAGGAATTTCGAGACAGGCCAAATGAAAGTCAATGATATCGGCGGCAACCCGATTGAGATCGCATCGATCGTGGTTTGGAAAGTTGTCGACACAGCCGAGGCGATTTTTGAGGTTGATAGTTACGAGGCATTTGTCAAGATCCAGAGCGAGGCTGCTGTCCGCAATCTGGCCACTCAATACGCGTATGATTCAAGCGACGACACCGTCCTGTCACTTCGCGGGAGTACGGCACAGATATCCGACAAACTCCGCGAAGAGATTCAGGCGCGTCTGGAGCAGGCGGGTGTTGAGGTTCTGGAGGCCAGAATCAGTCACCTGGCTTATGCCCCGGAGATTGCCGAGGCGATGTTGCGCAGGCAACAGGCCGGCGCTATCATCGCGGCCCGGACGTTGATAGTCGAAGGCGCGGTTGGCATGGTGGAGATGGCTCTGGATTCTCTTTCGAAAAAGCAGATTATCGAACTCGATCACGAACGCAAGGCTTCCATGGTGTCCAATCTCCTGGTCGTTCTGTGTGGTGAAACATCGACGCAACCGGTCATAAACACCGGGACCATGTATCAGTAGTCATGGCGCAGAAGAAGTCATTTCTCATCAGGGTAGATACGGAAGTGCTTCGAGAGTTGCGCAGATGGGCCGACGATGAGTTGCGTAGCGTGAACGGGCATATCGAATTCCTTCTGCGCAAGGCGTTGCGGGAGGCGGGAAGACAAAAGATACCCAAAGATGACGCGGAAAAGTTGGAGGGGTGATTTGGTCAGGCAAGCCTGTTCCCTGGGAACTGATGATTTGTTGATATCGAACAGTTCTAATTCCACTACGTCCCTAAAAGGGCTTTAACCGCCTCCCGAAACCTGACCTGTTGTCCATAAGCAGGGAAAGGCACGACGACACCGCGATTGATAACATTGAATCCGTCAGCCTGAAGTCGGGTATCAAGCAAACGGCAGATATTGGCCTTGATCAGTAGAATCCTGGTGTTCCTTTTTGGGAGCAGTCTCTTCAGATCCTTCACGAGAAGCGGATAGTCTTTCAGTATCTTTGCATTTCGTTCCTTTGGTGCAAACGACTTGTTCACCGGCGTGTATGTAGCATCGACCAACAGGAAACCGGCTCGGGCGAACTTAGTTAGTCCCTCTTCCTTGGAGTCGGGTGAGATTCCCAGGATATCGCGCATCACAGCCCGCAGCAGGGGTTCCGTTACTCGTCCGGTAAGATCATAGAAGTACTTACCGGACGCCGGTGGAGACTCGGCGATGATGACAAGTTTCGGTCGGCGTGGTGTGTAGACCGCTCTCAGTTTGTGGTAATACGCTCTCGTGTGCATAAGCATAATCCCTAAGTAATGATCCGATCCCAAAGGCGTAAGTTATATTGCTGGATAATTGCTTCCGCCCCCTCAGATATCCATAAAAAAAATACGCCGCCAGGGATTCGAACCCCGGACCCGCTGATTAAGAGTCAGCTGCTCTACCAACTGAGCTAGCGGCGCACAACAGATAAATCTGTCTTATTGACAGACGTAAATTCCAGATCACATCAAAGAACCGGCGACCTAGGGCAAAAAGCCCTCAAACCGCGTCCAAATATAACCGGACCAGCCCACGGCGCAAGTGTTTTTGCGCGGGTGGCGAGCCACCCATAAATGGGTTACTTGCGCTTCGCGTACAACCTCTTGGTGAGCGGAGTCGAACCATGAACATCGTTGGGTGGCACCCTCAAACCCGGTTTGGGGGTGACTCTTGTTTTCTCCGTCCCAAACGAGGTTTGAGACGGCCACCCGACGCTCAGGGTGATAAACAAGCCCGTTTTTTGCGCTAGGCGCCTCACTTCCCCGCGTGGCGAAGCCACAAGCACACGGCTTGTCCGTGTCATGGTGAGCGGAGTCGAACCATGAACGTCGTTGGGTGGCACCCTCAAACCCGGTTTGGGGGTGACTCTTGTCTTCTCCGTCCCAAACAAGGTTTGAGACGGCCACCCGACGCTCAGGGTGAGGTGGGTGGGTGCTCAGTCAAGTTGGGCGGAACCCTCCAAGGGGCTCCGCCGTGGTGTATCAAGGGGCAGACGAGGACGGCCACAGGTGGCTTCTACCTGCCGCCCACATGCACGCCTACGTCGAAACCTGCCTTCGGCATCCCTTCGGGCCAGGGGTTTCGACCTACATGATAGTCTGTCCATGTGTGTCAAGGGGCAGACGAGGACGGCCACAGGTGGCTTCTACTTGCCGCCCTCATGTTCGGTTCAAAAGCAAACCGGCGCGGGGCCGTCGTTGAACATGAAATCCACCAACGTCACCAAATCTGCAATCGTAATCTGATCATCGCCGTCAAAATCAGCCGATTCCGGATACTGCGGCGCCGGTCCAGAGTTAAACATATAGTCGACCAGGTAGACCAAATCGGCGATGTTCGGTCCCGCCCCGTCGGCATCGATGTCGGCACAGAGATATAATAATTCGCAGTCGTAGCGGGTCACATTAAAACCATCCACGCCGGCCTCGACGATAGACTGCGGGTCTGCATCGTTGGCCGTGAAACGAACGACCATGTTGGACGTCAGTGAGACACCCAGGCCGGCCAAGTCGAGTTCATCAATGTTGACATGATGCCATGTCGATCCGCCGTCAATGTCATGTCGCGTAACCTCGGTCCAGGTGGACCCGCCGCCATCGGAAGAAATCTCCACGAGAAGACGGTCGACAAAGCCGCCTTCGTTGGTGAGTTTCAGATAGTAATCATATTCAAAGAAGCCACCTTGCGAGAGGTCAAAGACAGGCGAACTGAGACTAACCGAACCGTCGTCGACATCGGTGTTGCCCATTTGGTTCTGAGTAAGATAGCACTGCCCGCTGCCGTCGCCGTCGGTGGCCGGATCGTAGGACCAGTCCGGATCATTGACGGGAGTACCGCGCTGCCACTGCCCGCTGGAAGCGCCTTGTACAGCCGCCGTCCAACCCTGATCCGTCTCGAAATTGTCAGCGACGATTACGACCACATCGGTGGCTACCGTGGCGCGGTATGGATTGGACGGACTGGGATCGTACTGAGTACCCATCTCGGCTTCTTCGGCACTGAAATAGTACTTCACGCGACTGTCGCATGGTGCCGCCGGAAGCGTGGCTTCATAGAGATTCGGCGACGTCTCGGTCATGGCCGACGACGCCCAGCCATGATCATCGACATCGTAATACAGCATGCCACTACCGGCCACCGGGGTTCCACCGTACTTGCCGGTCAGAGCAACTTCAACCGTCGTTGTCTGCATGGGCGGCAAGGTACTTGGGAGCCCCGAAGGATAGCTGAACAACACCGAAGGCATGGGTCCCTCGGTGGCGTTGACATAGTAGACCACGGCCACCGCACTCTTGACCATTTTTGTCATGTACACGAAATCCATATAGGTAGTGCTGTCCTGATAGGTGTGATACACCGGCGAAAAGTTGTACTCCATTATGAACGTAGAAGTCCAGTCGTACTGAGTAAACGGCCAGTGGTCTGACTGAGATATATTGCCCGACAAAATCCCCGTGAGACCCAGGAGTGAGTCGGCCAATTGGTTGTAAAGGACTGAGTAGTTAGTTTCGCTTCCATGGTGTACGGTAACATTTGTGGCGTTGTTTATTGCACCTATCATGTCCATGTTGAACATGTAGACGATCGTGTCGCCGCGGGCTGAGGCTTCGTCGGCATAATGCCAGGAACCATAGAGGCCGTATTCTTCTGCGTCAAAGGTGACGAAAATGAAGGTCATGTCGGTTTCGATACCTGAGAGAACGCGCGCCAGTTCGATCACACCCGAGGTGCCGGAGCCGTTGTCGTCGGCGCCCGGCGAACCGGTGACGGCATCGTGGTGGGCACCGACAACGATATGATGATGTGGAAAGCGTGTGCCCACTTTGGTGGCCACGACATTGTAACATTGCGTCGTGCCGTTGATGGGCGCCGAAAAAGTGTCAAGCATCACCGAGTCATAGCCGAACGCAGTGAACTTGCCGGCAATCCAATCGCGGGCGGCGCGGTTGCTGCTACTGCCGGCCACCCGGCCGTTGAAGGCCTGCAGAGTGCTGTCATGAGCGTAGAGCGAGTCCTGTATTACCAACCCGATCAATGAGTCGAGGTCGATTTCGAGAGTCGGCGCTCTTTTGATTGCGTCGTCCAACGACGGCTGGTGGAAAGTGATCTGCAGATGTTCATTACGAACAGGGCTGAGGCCTGGCTGCCCCTCACTCTCAAGCAATTGCACAAGGTTGACCCGGTAGAGACGCATGCGACCATCCTCGTATAACAGGGGATACCGGTCGACGTTGTAACTGTCAAGTCGGTTGTCCAGGGCCAGGTCATCCTTGGTGACCGAAGTAGCCAATAATAGCAGCGGCAAATCTGATGCTCTCAGAAGCTCCTGGGAATCACCATCGGCGATTACCAGGAAGCCGTCGTTGAGGCGCGCAATCGGTTCCGCGCCGGTGGCCGCCAACTGTTCGGCGTCACTTTCTGAATTCAGTTGTACTTTGTAAAGATCGCCGGCCAGACCGGTTGTGGCCATGACCAGCAGGGCGCTCAATAACAGTGTTAACCTAATCATCCTCAAGTCGTCTCCTCTCCGACATCGTAGTGGATAGTGGTCCGCCAGCGGTGGGCTGATAAAGCGGGCCGGAATGTGAATAGTCTCTTCGGATCATGTCAAGCGGTACTTCGTATGACAATCTGGCTTCACTTTTCGGACAAGCCTGGTATTGTCGCAGCCTGGGGCAAGTAGTTCCGGCTGCGCAGATTGCACTCTCACCCCAATATAGTGAGGATACTCAAAAGGTCTACTGAAAAAATGGAGCAATCGGTTCGTAGGACACAACATCGGCCTAAAGAATCGCTGTTTCATGTCGAAACATAGAGAAATGGCGACAACCGACAGCAATGTCGACTCCTGAAATAAAAAGAGGCAGAAAATGACAAGCAAAATGGTAACTGTTGTAACGTCTTTCATACTGGTCCTGGCAGTACTGGTCGCGCCCACTTTTGTGAATGCCCAGTCCGAGGCTCCCCAACTGGCTCCGCTGAGGCCGGTGAGCGACTCCGAGATGCCGCCGCGACGGGGGTTCATACCTTCGCGCAACGACCTCAGACACCTGGACAGCTACGGTGACGCAGCCAAGAGCACAGCCACCCTGCCGGCCAGATTCGATTGGCGTACCACCGGTAAGGTGACATCGATCAAGAACCAGGGAGCCTGCGGTGCTTGTTATTCGTTTGCAACCGTCGCCGACATTGAGTCCAAGATGCTGATCGCGGGGGAGGGCAGTTTTGACTTCTCCGAGAATAATGTGAAAGAGTGCAATGTCCAAAACACAGCTTGCAACGGCGGCAACTATGAGATCGTAGCCAATTTCCTTTCGCAGAACGGTACCGTGCTTGAGTCTTGCGACGCTTACACACCGAACAATGTCCCCTGCAATTCCGGCTGCACCACCCAAAAGACGCTGACCGGTTGGCGAATCATAGCCGCCGATGCGGTTCCCTCGACAGCGACGCTGCAAGACCACATATATAACAACGGCCCGGTCTATACAGCCCTGTACACAGGCGATGGCAATGATCCGGCCTTCCAAACCGAGTTCAACAACTACGACGGCGGATACGCGATGTACTATACCGGCACCTGGACAATCAATCATGCTGTTTTGATTGTGGGCTGGGATGACGACCATCCGCACTCCGGTGGTACCGGCGCCTGGATTTGCAAAAACAGTTGGGGCACCTCCTGGGGAGGCACCTGCGACTATGGTGCCGAGGCCGGGTACTTCTATATGGCCTATGGATCGGCTTCTATCGGTAAGTATTCCTCTTACATGTCTGACTATATGGACTACGACGCCAGCGTTTCGCTTTTGGCCTACGACGACAACGGCTGGACGTCGCAGTGGGGATACAGTTCGCCTACCGGATGGGGGCTGTGCGTGTTTCCGATCGCAACTCAGCAGTTCATCACGCATGTTGAGTTTTGGACGAGCGATATCACCCTCGATGTCGATGTATATATTTACGACAGTTTCAACGGCAGTAGTTTGTCAACTCTGCTGGCCAGCGAACTGGACAACAATTATGCCCAGGCAGGGTATCACTCGGTGGCGTTGAGTTCGCCGCCACAGATTTCGGCCGGGGACGATATAGTCGCTGTGGTGAAGTTCGAGAATGCCAGCTACATCTATCCTATCGTCGCCGACGCCAACGGATCGAGTGAAACCGGTGCCACCTATATCAGCGGCAATGGCGGCTCCGGCACCTGGACCGACCTGGGCGCCTATGCTGCCGATGATGTCGGTATTCGTGTGCGCACCAGCCCGACTCTGGCCCTTGATGCCGACGATGATCCGACGGCGACACCCTATCGTTGGAGTCTGTCGCACAATTATCCGAACCCGTTCAATCCTTCGACCAACATTCACTACTCGTTGGCCAGCCGTTCGCATGTAACGATTACGATCTACAATGTGCTGGGACAGGAAGTGAATGTTCTTGTCGATGAGGTCAAGTCCGCGGGCGAATATGACGCTTCGTGGGACGGTAGTGATTTCGGAGGGCGTGGCGTGGCCAGCGGTATCTATTTCTATCGCATGGTGGCCGACGACCACACTGAGACAGCCAAGATGGTGTTGTTGCGGTAAGTGGCAAGCCACCCATAAATGGGCGCGTTGCGCGAATAACACACCCCTGAATCCCCTCTCAAGAGGGGACTTTCAAAACCCTTTCACGTGCGCGGTGTATGTCCTGATGCGCCGCGTTTTCTTGTTCGGTAAATCTGTTCATGCTTCGACTCCGCTCAGCATGACACGGTCAAGCCGTGTTTTTCGCACTTCGCGCCCTGTAACCCCAACTCAAGCACACAATCTCAGTGTGAGTAACAACGACCGCACCCTGAGCGCAGTCGAAGGGTGAATTTGATGTCAGGAAACGTAATCGGATATCGCTGTGTTACGTTGGAACGATACTGCGTGCTTTCTCGAGCGTGGATTCAGGAATTGCGGAGTGATAGGATTTTACATTTGATAGCGCGAGCACTATTCTTGCTGTTGATATCAGAGTGTTTCTGAGTTGCTGAATTCGAGCATCAAACATATCAGTTCGGGTAACGTCCAAGTCGTCGATGATATTCGCCAAGCGGTCGAGCCACTGTCTCTCCCTCTCGTCGCCGGCTTGGTACATCCACTCAAACACGCCGAAGCCGATAATGTCAAACCTGCGTTCGGCGCCGGACACTTCCTGAATCATGAGATCACCGATGGCAGATTGCCAGTCGCGATAAAGCCAAGCCTGGCGAATGGCAATGCAGCGGACGGCGCGCTCACGAGTTTCACGAATCACTCCATCGCTTGGCGGTTGGCTACCGGCAAGCTGTGCCAACTTCTTGGCTGCCATATTACAAAGGCTTAGCTGCTCCGTCTCGCTCATTTCGCTGGCGTTCTCGACCTTCAGGTTAGCATAACTGGTCTTGATCTCAAGTTCGATTTCGGTACCAACGCCTTGCAGTTGCGCGTCGTCCATGGGTAGTTCTATGCGCCACAGTTTGGCCAGTTCGGTCATCCTCTCAGTTTCCACATGTGGTCCATCGGCCAGTGCGCTCTCAAAAGAATTGAGGGCATCATCCAAATCGGGAAGCCGCCGTCTCCCCACCAATCTCAGGAAAGCGCGCTCTCGTCTGAAGGCGCGCATCCAACCAAGAAGACAGGCCAAACGGTACAGAGAACTCACTTGCTTGTAACTGCCATACGTTGAAAGTACATGCTGACCCTTCAGGAACACACCCCGACCCTCAGTATTAAAGACTTCGTCAAGGCGCCACAGCAGGTTCGTAGCCGCCATGGCGAGTGGATCAGCATAAGTCCTGAAAACACTGACGGTGGAGCTTCGGGATTGACGGTTTGCCAGCCAGACCTGGACAAGGTTGTTGATTAGGACGCCGATTAGCGTGATAGCCGCACCGACCAACACTAACAGCAAAGGGTCCTGCAATTCGGTCAACTGCTCCATCTCGTCTTTCACCTGTAGGATTCAAACATAGTCAAAATGCGACTGTGAGGAGATCACTGATAGCTCACACCTGACTGACATACTTCTTACACCAAACATAGTGGACTATAGGCAAGAACGTCAAGCCCTAATCAGACATTGTGGTTACGAGCGTGCGGTCTATAACGGCCGTGTCACATCCTAAAAATCACCGACTCGCGCTCGAACCATTTCTTGCAGAAAACCAAACTCAAGGCCGCAAGGACCGAGTTCGAGACCAGCGCCACGATCACATAGTTCCACATGATCGTCCCGGAGATAGCCTCTTTCATTATCATACTGACATTGACCACCGGGATCATCGATAGTGTGTAGTTGAGGTCGAATCCGGGCAGAATAGACACGAAGGCCGGCATTATGATGAGTAAGTTCAACACGGTGACATAACTCTGCGCCTCTTTGAACGATCGGGCGAAAATCGACAGCGATAACAGCATCCCGGCGAAAATCCCGACCAGAGGCAGAATCACCAGAAGAACCAGTAGGACTGTCTTAGGCTCCATTTCCAACGATAACATGGTACCAAGCTGCGCCACCAGTTGATCCACCATGTAGGTCATGGAAAACATCAGACTGCCCAGCGACATAAGGGCGGCAATGACGCCGGTGCAGACAATCACCAGATATTTCCCGACCACGAACTCGCCGCGTGTGGCCGGTGATACAAGAAGTGTCTCCAGGGTGCCTCGTTCTTTCTCGCCGGCAGCCAGATCGATAGCCGGATACATGGCGCCCATGAAACACATGATGATAATCAGATACGGCAGCATGGCGCCGAGCCGTTCGCCGACCAGTTTCTGCATGGGGGCGACGTCATCGAGCTCGATCTCAAACGGCTTGAGAATCTCGGCGTTGATCTCTCGCTGGGCCAGACGACTCAGGACCAGCTTCTCCTGGTACTCTTCAAGCAACCGGGTCAGCCTGTCTTCCGCCTTTTCCGATCTTATCTCAGCCTGGTCGTACTTGATTTCGATACGCGTCTTCGATTCCCGGGTGAGCGCAATTCCGAAACTGTCCGGTACCAGCAGCAAGGCGTCGAAAGACCCCATGGTCAACGCCTCGGTCAGGCTGGTGTCACTCCAGGTCGATGGATCCATCAACTCGAGTGCGCCGTCGGAGGAAAGAATAGATTCCAAGTCGGCAGGTAACTGATCACGACCCATAATCACGATCCGAGATGACTCCTGCTCCACTTTGCTGATCTGGCTGATCATCAGTTTCGACATACCCATCATGAGCAGGGGAATCGCCACCAGCGGAACCAGCAACATGAACATGAGGGTACGACGGTCGCGCAGAGTGTCGATGATTTCTTTTTTGAATATGGTAACAACGTTGGCTGTCTGCATCGTCATTCCCCCACAATCTTTATGAAAGCGCTTTCGAGATTGTCGGTGTCGGTCTGCGCGAGCATTTCGTCGACGGTACCTTCTGAGTACATCTTCCCCTTGTGGATAATGCCGATCTTGTCGCACAACCTCATGGCCTCGCTCATTATGTGGGTCGAGAAGATGACCGTCTTGCCTTCGTTGCGGCACTGCTTGATAAACTCGACAATCGTGCGCGAGCTGATTACGTCGAGTCCGGTGGTCGGTTCATCGAAGATCATAGCCGGGGGGTCATGGATCACGGAGCGGGCAATAGACACTTTTTGTTTCATGCCGGTGGACAGTTTCTCGCAACGACCGTCGGCAAAAGCGTGCATGTCGAGCATGGTGAAAATCTTTTCCATACGCTCTTTGATGCGCGCGGGGGCCATACCGTACAGGCGTCCAAAGTAGGTGACCATTTCCTTGGGTGACAGCCGACTGTACAACCCGGTGTTGCCGGATAGAAAGCCTATCTGCGAACGCACCTGTTGCGGGTCCTTTGAAACATCGACTCCGTTTATCACGGCGCTGCCCGAATCCGGTCTGAGGGCTGTAGACAAAAGGCGTAAAGTAGTCGTTTTGCCGGCGCCGTTTGGTCCCAGCAAACCGTATACTTCCGCCGGCTTGCATCGGAAGGAAACAGAATCGACCGCCCGGACCTGACCCCGTTTACGGTCTTTGAAAATCTTGGTAAGATTGGCAGCTTCTATCATTATATCTCCTGACTTTCGATGGGAATTAACCATTCCGTTCGACCAACTGCAACATTTTACATTTGAAAACGGCGGGCGGGGAATTGGTATAACGGCTTGAAGACGAGCAATGAAGGAGCATCACCGGGAGCGCGCTCGGCTTGACAATACCCTGCAAAGACCTATCTTGCCTGCGTTGACTAATACCGAGGGCGTGATGGATCGTGAACAAATCGCAGAGTATCGAGCATGACAGATATCTCCTACGACGGTAAATGGTTTGTCGGTGTCGTCAATTATGACGATGGTGACCTGACTAAGGATGTCACGTTTCACTATCGCCAGACCGGGAACACTGTTTGGGGAACTTTTCAGGGTGGTCGTGTGCGTTTTGGGACGCTCCTTGCCGACGTGTTGCAGAACAACCAGCTTAAAATGATCTGGCAGTACCTGAATGTCGATGGGCAGTTTGTATCGGGAGAGTGTCTGTCAACGCCTGAACTCTTGCCGGATGGACGATTGCGACTTGCCGAGACCTGGAGCACGGTTGACGGACCCACCGGCACTTCTGTAATCGAGGAAAAACCGGCCCAGCTATGAGAACAGAGCAACGCTACAATGTAAGCACCGTTGAAGAGTCTCCCGATCTCAGGGGGCAAGACGTACAAATGGCCCAGGTTGCCTGGCCGGAGTTCATGCTGCACGATCCGGTGGCTCGATATTTCGACGAGTTGTACAACGACCTCCCGCAGTTTCAATTTGCATTCAAAGACAAGGAGTCCGGTGAGCTGCTTTGCATAGGCAACAGCGTTCCCTTGGCCTGGACCAAAGACCCGCAGGAACTCCCCGATGAGGGCTGGGACTGGGCTCTTGAGAAAGGGATCAAAGATCATCAGGCCGGAGTTCAACCGACCGTCCTCTGTGCCATCCAGATAATGCTGCCGCCGGAACATCGTGGTAAGGGTATCAGCCACGAAGCAGTTATCGAGATGAAGAAGATAGGTCGCGCCCACGGGCTGACCACGCTGATAGCTCCGGTGCGGCCATCATCGAAAAGCCTCTATCCACTGACCGAGATTGAACGATATATTCGATGGACAACCGATGAAGGTCTACCCTTCGATCCCTGGCTGCGAGTGCATGCACGTCAGGGCGGAAGAATTGTCAAAGTCTGCCCACGGGCGATGCGTATCACCGGAACCGTTGCCGAGTGGCAGTCATGGACAAAGATGCGTTTTCCGGAGAGTGGCCATTATGTCGTACCGGGAGCGCTGGCACCGGTTGAGATAGACTGCGATGCCGACACAGGTGTCTACGTCGAGCCGAACGTCTGGACAGTACACGATTAGCTTAGCACAACATGAGCAAACCGACCAGCCACTTCCTTCCCACCACCAAAGCCGAACTGAAGGCGCGCAAATGGTCGCAGCTCGATGTTATCCTGGTGACCGGCGACAGCTATATTGATAGTCCGTTTATCGGCGTGGCGGTGATTGGGCGCATGTTGGCCGATGCCGGTTACAAAGTGGGCATTATCGCACAACCGGACATCGCGACGGGCTCGGACATGAAACGTCTTGGTGAACCCTTGCTTTTCTGGGGCGTTACCGGCGGCTCGGTTGATTCGATGGTGGCCAATTACACCGCGACCGGTCGCAAACGACGGCGGGATGATTTCACGCCGGGGGGCGTTAACAACCGTCGTCCGGATCGGGCCGTGATCGTGTACAGTAACCTGATCCGCAAGTATTTCAAGAACACGCGACCGATTGTCCTTGGTGGCGTTGAGGCATCGTTGAGACGTGTGGCTCATTACGACTTCCATGTCGACAAAGTCCGTCGTTCGGTTCTTTTTGACGCCAAGGCGGATTACCTGCTCTACGGCATGGCCGATTTCAGCGTGGTGCAGTTGGCCGACAGGATCACAAAAAATGAACCGGTGGCCGGCTTGAAGGGATTGTGTTATATCGCCAACGAAGTCCCGACGGACGCGGATGAGTTGCCTTCATTTGAGTCAGTCAGTGATGACAAACAACAGTTCACTCAAATGTTCCACACCTTCTATCGTAACAACGACCATCTGACCGGACGAATGCTGGCCCAGAAACAAGACACCCGATACCTGATCCAAAATCCGCCGGCGCCGCCGTTGAGTCAGCAACAGTTGGATCGTGTGCATGAGTTGGACTTTCAGAAAGACCAGCATCCCCGCTATGAAGAGTTCGGTAAGGTCAATGCGCTGGAGACGATTCGGTTTTCGCTCCTGAGTCATCGCGGTTGCTACGGGGAATGTAATTTCTGCGGCATAACCGTCCATCAGGGTTGGACAGTCACCTGGCGGTCGGCTGACTCGCTGGTACGGGAAGCGAAGCGGCTGACCAAACGTCACGACTTCAAGGGAACCATCTCGGATGTCGGTGGCCCGACCGCCAACATGTACGGCTTCGAATGCCAAAAGAAACTAAGCAAAGGGATGTGCGCCAATAAACGATGTGTCTATCCGGATGTCTGCCGAGCCATGCCGGTCAACCATGGCCCACAGGTCGATCTTTTGCAGAGGTTACGACAGATAACAGGTGTCAAGCGGGTGGTGGTGGCTTCGGGCATCCGGCATGATATGGTGCTGGCCGACCGGCGGGAGGGTCGTCGCTACTTGCACGAGGTGGTCAGGCATCATGTTTCCGGACAGATGAAACTTGCGCCGGAACACTCCGAGAACACAGTGCTCAACCTGATGGGGAAGCCGGACCGACAATCACTGATCGAGTTTCGTAAGCTGTTTTTCGAAGCTACCGAGCAAGCCGGTAAGAACCAGTTTCTGACCTACTATCTGATTGCCGCCCACCCGGGCTGTTCCGATGCGCACATGGCCGAACTCAAGTCATTCGTGGGCAAAGTACTGAAACTGAACCCGGAGCAGGTCCAGGTGTTCACACCGCTGCCCTCTACATATTCGGCCCTGATGTACTACACGGAGAAGGATCCGTTCACAGGCAAATCGCTACGGGTGATAAAAGATGTCGCCGGTAAGCTTCGTCAGAAGAGAATGCTGGAGAAAGCCCGTCGATAAGGGTCTGTTGAAATAGTCCAATTCCACGTCATTGCGAGCGACTCCGCAGCAGGCGGAGGAGCGCGGCAATCTCATGCCTCGATTCCGCTCGGCATGGCAGGTTACCATCGAGATGAGATTGCCGCGGCACGCAAGGCGGGCCTCGCAATGACGCCAAACGAGGGTTTGTATAAAAGCCCATAAGACTGCGGCTCGGCGTTTTCGGGACTATTACTCGTTGAAGTTGCCGATGTTTGACAGGTCACCGTGGACCTTATCGACTTTCTTGATATGATACCAATTGAGGTTGCCGTCGGCCTCCAAACCCCATCCGGTCACCCAGTCGTCGCCCCTTTTGATATCGACATAGTCTTCAGTTTCCATGCGGTCGGTTTCTGAATCCCAGTGTAGATAGTTGGTCTTGAGTCTTGTCTGACGGTGATTCACCAAGACAACTTTGCTGAACAGATCGAGCTTGCCTGTTTTTTCACGCACGATAGCTGAGTCGGCAATCACCCAACCGGCCGGCTTGCCCAGCGAGTCGTAGGTGGTCACGTGCACACCATAGGACATTGACGAGTCAATTGCATCGAACTCGACTATCCGTTCCGAGAGAATCTCAGTGGTAACTCGACCGCCGTCGTACAGCATAATCCGAGTTCCACTCAGTTCTGAATTCGGCACGTTACTCGAGTCGGTCGAACTGTTCTGTCCCGATCGTGATGAATCCTGACTGGAGCATCCCAGGAAGACGGCCAGGCAGATTGCCAAACATATTACAATAATCTGTCGCATAGCACTTCTTATACGTTTATCGGCCGGTAAGTTCGGAAAATGCAGCCAATTGTCAAGTCTTCTCGGACGGTTGAGTAAGCCACCGGTTTTTGAGCCATATCCACTGATCCCGGTATTGATCGATTATCGGCTCCAGGGCGCGGTTGCAAGCGGCCGTGACAGTGATGACATCACGATCAAAGTCACCGCTTGGCGCGACCGGGATCTCCGGTTTGACGACTATTTTATACCGATTGTTTTCGGTGCGAACACAAGCCACCGGCACAAACGCCGCACCTGTTTTCAGCCCGACGATAGTCTGCCCCACCGGCGTCAGGGCGGGCCGACCAAAGAATGGGACAAACTCGCTGCGAACACGAATGGAATCAACATCCATGAGAACTCCGAGCACGCCGCCATCTCTGAGCCATTTTAGAATACCGCGCGGTGAGTCGGTGGTGGCAAAAATAGTGACACCGTTGGCGCGCCGCCTGGCCTCGAGTAGTTCGTCCAGTTTGGGATCGTACATCTCTCGCCCGATGGCCGATGCCTTGTATCCGATCTGTGCAAAGTAGATGGCCAGCAGTTCAAAGTGCCCGATATGCCCGGTAACTCCGATGACCCCATGGCCGCGTTTATAGGCTCGATCAAAATGATCGAGACCTTCAACATCAATCAACGGCGCGATCTCGGTGTGGTAATGCTTGGGACACCTTAACAGATCGACCAGGTTCTTGCCAGATTTGACAAAGAAACCCCGTCCGATACTCCTGCATTCCGAATCGGTCAAGCGGTCGTCGTAGACCATTTTGAGATGTCTCGATATCCGGTGCCGATCTCTGGGCAAAAGACGCCATACGATCAATCCGGTCATGGCGCCAAAAAAAACCGCTAGTCGGCGCGGCAGATAGTTGACGACCAGACTGAGGGCGCGCACGAAGTATAGTGTGGCGCCCCGTTTGAGCCGTTTGCCCAGACGCATGGTCAAACCAGTTTGGATTTCAGGATGTCGTGCAGGTGTATGACGCCGACCAGTCGACCGGATGCATCCACCGTTGCCAACTGGGTGATGGAGTGTTTTTCGATCAAGGCCAGGGCGCGGTCCAGCAGGGCATCTTCTGCTATCGTCTTGGGGTTGGTCAACATCACGTCGGCTGCCTTGAGTTTGAAAAAGTTGTCACTCTTTTCCGCCACGCGGCGCAGGTCACCATCGGTAAAGACCCCTCCCGGCCCTCCTTGTTCGTTCAGCATCAGAACACAACCGAGACGCTTGGAAGTCATCTCAAGGATCATCTCCTGCATGGTAGCCTCAGGCGCAACCAACGGCAGCGCGCTTCCGGTGTGGTGTAGTTCCGAGACTCGCACCAACAATCGGCGTCCGATGGACCCACCCGGATGCAAGTCGGCGAAATCATCGGGACCGAACTTGCGGGCTTTCAACAGCGCCACTGCCAAAGCGTCGCCCATGACCAGGGCGGCTGTCGACGATGAGGTCGGGACAAGGTTGTTGGGGCAGGCTTCTCGTTCCACGGCGCAATCCAGAACAATGTCGGCGCGTTCGGCCAGTTCCGATTTCATGGTACCGCCAAGGTAGATCAATGAAACGCCCAACCTTCGCGCCGCCGCCAGCAGCGTCGCCGTCTCCCCCAATCGACCGGACTTTGAAATGACCAATAGGATATCATCGGCCCGCATCAGACCCAAATCTCCGTGCAGCGCCTCGGCCGGGTGCAAGAAAAACGAAGATATACCGGTTGAGTTGAAAGTGGCCGCGATTTTTTTGCCGATCAGACCGGATTTACCCATCCCGGCCACGATTACCCGACCCTTGCACTCAAGGATAGCCTGCACCGCTTTCTCGAAATTCGCATCGAGTCGCTCGGCCAGATCATGCACAGCCGCTGCTTCGATCCGAATAACTTCCTGCGCGTATTTTCTCAGGTCGTTCATGGAAGCAAATCCAGCGGGTTTTGGTTGGTGGCTTCGAAATAGCCTTCTATCACTTCGCGCACGGCACCCATGCCGCCGTTTTTGACCGTAACATAATCGACCACCTCGATCAACTCTTTGGCCGAATCGGCCACGGCGATTGACAGTCCGGCTTTCTTAGCCAATCCGATATCCAGAATCTCGTTGCCGACGAAGGCGATGTCCGAAAAATCCAGTCCCATCTCAGAAAGCAGCGGCTCAATATGAATCACCTTGTTTTTCTTCCCCTGGAGAACATGCTTGACCCCGAGGTCTTTCATACGCGTGTCGGTGGCGGCCGAATAGCGCCCCGAAATAATAGCCAGTTCAAGCCCGGCCCGCATCGAAAGGGCCATGTAGAACCCATCGGATATATTGAAGCGTTTCAATTCGAATCCATCGGTTCCGAAATACAAACTGTCATCGGTCAGCACACCGTCAACATCAAGGGCCAGCAGTTTGACACTCTTCCATCGCTGGACAAACTGTTCGCGGGTCAGATGAGCCATGTAATCCTCATTTTGCACTCCGTTTGATTTGCATCACCTGATTCAGAAGGGACGACATCTGTTCAAGGGGCAACATAACCCCGGCATCTGAAAGCGCCTCGGACGGGTCGGGATGGGTCTCGATGAAAAGTCCGTCGATGCCTACCGCGGTGGCCGCTTTGGCCATAGGAATTACGAACTCCGGTCGTCCGCTTGATACTCCGTCACCCCCACTGGGCAGTTGCAACGAGTGGGTAGCATCGAACACGACCGGCAGGCCACTCTCTTTCATTATCAGCAGACTGCGGAAATCGACCACCAGATTGTGATACCCGAAAGTGGTTCCACGTTCGGTCAACATGACCTTGGATGTACCAACCTTGGCTGCAGCGTGGTTCATATCTGCAGGCGCCAGGAACTGACCCTTTTTGATATTAACCCATTTGCCGCTGGCCCCGGCCGCCTTGATCAACTGTGTCTGACGACACAGAAAGGCGGGGATCTGCAAAACATCGGCCACCTGTGCCACCGCCGCTACCTCGGGTGTTTCGTGTACATCGGTTAACACCGGGAGACCGGTTTCCAGGCGCACCTTCTCCAGAATGCGTAAGCCTTCGTCCAAGCCCGGGCCGGTAGGTGAATCTACCGAGGTTCGATTGGCTTTTGTAAACGAGCTTTTGAAAATGTACGGCAGATCATGCGACGCGGCCAGCTTGGCCATGGTGTCAGCCACTTGCAGGACAAGTGATTCTGATTCTATGACACAGGGTCCGGCGATGAGGAAAAAATCACCCCGCTCGACTCTCGACAGAACATTCTCAGTCATGCCGGGCAATATAAATAGTGCCGACCGAAACGCCAGCGATTTGTGAGGGGGTAAGTCGGGGGCTGATTTTGTGGTGCAGGTTTGGCTTCAAAACCGGCGGCAGAAGCGGGTTCGATGACGGACCCGGCCAACCTTGCTACAGAAGATGGATTCCCGCCTAAGGTTATGCGACAAGTGGGCCATTTATGGCTGATTTATCAGGCCTGCGACCGCAGGGTCAGGTGGCGCCTCAAGTGCCGCCGCGTGGGCACTCCGAAGGTACACAGCCGGACGGACGAGACGAAGAAACAGATACGGCCGCAACAGAAAAGAGTCGCTCCGCCGACGTAGACCGACACTTGGGGCAGGGAACAATCACAGCGTCCGAACCAACCAGTTCTTCGAATTCTTCACCGCAACTGTTGCACTTGTACTCGTAAATCGGCACTACTTCTCTCCACCACCCTCCGATATCGACAGGACCGCACCGGTCACCGCGCCCAATCCGCTGGTAATCAACGGATCGCACATCAAAGGTCAGGTCGAACCAAACTGAGTATACAGCATCATGGCGCCAAAACCAAGCAAACCGCCGGCAGCTGCGAAAACAAGAGTTCGAATAATCCTTCGTCGGTTCACCTGGAAACCTCCTTGTCTAACCGTCGGGTCACAACCTCCGCCTGTGGGAGCGTTGAAAGACCCATGATCCGTTGTGTCGGGTCCTGAACGCGTCGAAGGCGTAGTGGTGACCCGACACCTGACCCGATGTTGGATAGCCGCGGCGGGTCACACGAACCACGCTTAGCGCGTGGTACGCAGGACCCACCGCAACAACCTAGATAGACTTTTTCAGCATGCGCCTGTGGCGACACAAAGAGCGGTCGGATCATGCTCAATCGTCTAAACCGCCTCGGTCATAACCGTCTTGAGTGTTTCTTCAACGGTGGCGGCCAATTCGTTCAGTCCGGCCTCCGGCAGCATCTCAGCAATCACGCTCGGTCGCGCCAGTGTGACCACCGTTTGGTTGTCGTCCGTATAAACAGTAAACCGACAGGGCATGAAGAGCGCCACATTGATATCTTTCTGTGTGGCCTGGTGTGCAAAACCGGCGTTGCATATTTCAATAATCTTCAACGGTCCACGCTCGAACCCCTTTTCGGCCAGTGTTTCCTGAACGTTATGAACGGCCAGAACTCGAAATTGATGTTCCGGCGACAGTCGCTCAAGATTGGCGACCACTTCGTCGTATGGTTTGTCGGATTTCAGTTGGTAGGCAAGTCTGTCGGTCATAGTTAGGACTCCATTGGGCTTCTTTACGCTATTAGATACTGAACCGGCTGATTCGATTCACTCATTCTTCAGCTATCTCAAAACTCGAAGTGACTTTTGCCTCGGACTGCATTGTCTGGCTGACCATGCAGTATTTGCTTTCGCTCAGTTCGATAGCCCTGGCCAGCATGTTTGCACTGAGGTTGTCACCTTTGAAGCAGTACTTGATTTCGAAAGTATGGTACGGCCTGGGATAATCTTCGTTCTGGTGCGCCGTGACCTGAATTTCCAGAGAGCCAAGTTTTTGACGCTGCTTTTCCAACTGGCGCACGACATCAATCCCCGTACACCCGGCAATACCGAAGAGCAATAACTCCGGCGGTTTGAATCCGGCTTCACTGCCACCTGCCTGACGGCCGCCATCAGTCACGATTCTATGGCCGAACACGGAATCCCCTTCGAACTTAAGACCGCCCGTCCAGTGCATTTTCACCTCTAACATTCGTCCTCCTTCTCAGGCATCTTCCATCGATCAAAAAAATTCTGCCATCGGATCATCGATAGACACAACCGATTCACAAGTTACAAGTTCCGAAAATAGCCCTCCGGGGCCGCAGAAACAACAACTACCGAAATCCCAACTGCGTCGAGATCAGAACCCTGCAAAACCCTGTTAAAACTCACATAGTGAACTTGGCAACCAACACCGAAACTCTGTCGGACAGGCTCACCAGCAAGAAAACAGGTTTACAGAACGGTGGTGAAACTCTTACTATGTTCTGAGTGAACCAGTTTTTTGGATGCGGGAACTGTATTTGACCAATTTGTTCGACATACTACTGACCGGCGGCGCCCAGACTCCCGAACGAGTGGCTCTGTTTCACGGTGGAGAGAATGTAACTTATCGCGACCTGTTGGCCCGAACCGTGCGGGTCAGCCAGGCTCTGGAGAAGCTGCCGAGAGGGTCGAGGGTCGGCCTTTTGTGTGAGAACAGTATCACCTATGTTATCGGCTTCTTTGCCGTGAGCGCTGCCGGGCAAGTTGTCGTGCCGCTGGATACATCCCTTAAACCTGACTCGCTACTCAGAATCCTGAATGATTGTGGCGCTGCCGGATTGATCGTGTCAAAACGATTTGCTTCCACGCTTACGAAACTGACCGGCGAGAACTCACCGATAGAGTTGATAATCTCCGAAAAACCGGTCGAGTTTGAGAACCAACCGCCGGAGACTCTCTCCGTGGCCGAACTTTTGGATGGAACAGATGCTCCGTCTGTCCCGGATACAATTCAGACCAGGCTGAAACAACTGGCGTCATCCAAGACCGTTAAGCATGACGACCTGAAAGACTGCTCCGACGATTTAGCCGCGATATTCTACACCTCCGGCAGCACCGGCGCCGCCAAGGGTGTTATGCTATCCCATCGCAATCTGGTCTCCAACACGGTGGCCACAGTCGAATACCTGAACCTGACAGCCGATGACTCGATAATCGTGATCCTTCCATTATACTACATCTATGGCAACTCACTCATGCTGACGCATCTTTTGTGCGGTGGCCGAATGGTCATAGAGAACCGGTTCGCCTATCCGCAAGTGGTGATGCAGACGATGATCGAGCAAGAAGTCACCGGTTTTTCCGGCGTGCCCTCGAATTTCATGATCCTCTTGAACAATGCCGGTTTCAACTCTTCGGGCGTGCCGCATCTAAGGTATCTCACACAAGCCGGCGGGGCTATGCCGCCGAACATTATCGGCAATCTGCTTGATGCCTTTCCGAATCGTGAGATATTCATCATGTACGGCCAGACCGAGGCGTCACCTCGCATCAGTTATCTGCCGCCCGAGTTGTTGAAAACCAAAATCGGTTCGGTCGGTGTGCCGGTGCCGGGCGTAACCCTGGCCATCCATGATGAACAGGGACAACAGTTGCCTCAAGGCGAACTTGGTGAAGTTGTGGTGTCGGGTCCCAATGTCATGTTAGGTTATTTCAATCAACCCGAAGAGCAGGGTCAGGTCCTCAAGAACGGTCGCCTGTTTACCGGCGACCTCGGACGGATCGAGAGTGATGGTTTGCTGTGGCTGGTGTCGCGCCAGAAGGAGATCATCAAGGTCGGCGGCAATCGTGTCAGCACGCGCGAGGTGGAAGAGTGTCTGTTAACACATCCCCATATCACGGAGGCGGCCGTGGTGGGCGTGGCCGACGATATCCTGGGTGAGGCGCTTAAGGCGGTAGTGGTCCTTGGTCAAGGGCAGACGATTGAGACACAGACCATTCAGAAACATTGTCAGGCCCAACTGGGGGCCAACAAAGTACCCAAGCATGTCGTTTTCATGGACAGTCTCCCCCGCTACCAGTCAGGCAAGGTCAACAAACAAGCCCTCACCGACTAATGGTCGTAGATGATTGGCGTACTGAGTTGTACTGTAATCGAATGTTCCACTGGTTCCTGCGTTTGCCGAAGGCAAGCGTGTGAACCGGTGGTGCTGACGGTTGTTTGGCCGCAACGGCTTTCGTGGAATCGCAGGGTCACAACCGCGCCGGCGGCGTGATCAGGACCCTGCGAAACAGCTTAGTAATACAACTTTGTCCCTAATATGTTACTGTCAGAGAAGCGTACCGGTCTCGCTACTCTACGCCGAGGACATCCAGAATAAAGGCGTACTCAAGCGCGATTTCTTTCAGATAGTCATACCGTCCCGAAGAGCCACCATGCCCCGCGCCCATGTTGATCTTTAACAGCAACCTATTGTTGTCGGTTTTGGTGGCCCGCAATTTGGCCGCCCATTTGGTCGGCTCGAAGTACTGCACCCGCGTGTCGTAGAGGCCGCCGGTGATAAGCATGTTGGGATAGCCCTGTGCGATAACATTGTCGTAGGGTGAGTATGACATCATGTAGCGGAAGGCCTCTTCCTGATTGGGATCACCCCACTCCTCATATTCGATCACCGTTAGCGGGATACTGGCGTCAAGCATTGTGTTCATAACATCCACAAAGGGCACGTCGGCCACGGCCACTTTGCACAACGTCGGCGCCATGTTGACCACCGCACCGATCAACAGTCCGCCGGCGCTGCCGCCGGTGATGGCCATCTTTTCGTGACTGGTGTAGTTCTCTTTCACCAGATGGTTGCCGACGGCTATGAAATCGGTGAAAGTGTTCTTCTTGTTCATCAGCTTACCATCCTCGTACCAAGACCGACCCATCTCGCCGCCACCACGAATGTGGGCAATGGCGAAGATGAAGCCGCGATCGAGCAGGCTGAGGCGTTTGGAAGAAAAACGCGGGTCCATGCTGTAGCCGTAGGAGCCATAGCCATACAGATAAAGGGGGTGGCTGCCGTCTCTTTTCATGCCTTTACGATAGACCATGGACACCGGTATCTTGGCGCCGTCTTGGGCCGTCGCATACTGTCGTTCCGACGCATACTGGTCGGGATCATAGCCGCCCAGTACTTCCTTCTGCTTCATGAGTTCCGCTTCACGTGAACCCATGTCATAGTCGAAAACAGAACTTGGCGTGACCAGCGATTGGTAGTTATAACGCAGGGTTGGACTGTTGAACTCCGGATTGTCACCTATGCCGCAACGGTATATCGGCTCATCGAATTCCAGACGGTGGGTCTCCTGGGTCTTGAAGTCGAGCACCCGCAGTTGTTTGAAACCACCCTCACGCTCTGATATGGCCATGAAGTCTTTGAACATCGACAGATAGTCCAGCTTGACGGCCGGATTGTGTTCGATCAGATCGGTCCAGTTGTCGCGGGAGGGATCTTCTTCCGGTGCCGTTACCAGCTTGAAGTTCTTCGCCTCATCGTTGGTGACAATATAGAACTTGGTATCGTGATGCCAGGCTGAGTATTCCAGCTTGGGCCGGCGGGCCGAGATGACTTGGAACTGGCCGGTCGGATTGCCCGAGTCAAGGTACCAGACTTCCGAACTGGTTTCGCTGCCCAGTTCCAGCAGGAGGTACTTTTCATCTTTGGACTTGGCGATGTTCATCCAGAAACCTTCATCGGTTTCATGGAAAACCAGCTCGTCCTCTGAGTTATCCTGACCGAGTTGATGGCGAAACAGTTTGAACGGCCGCCAGGCGTCGTCGGGGACAGTGTAGAAAAGCGTACTGTTGTCGGCGGCCCATTCCACCGATCCGGAAATATTGGGAATCATGTCCGGGAAATGCTCACCGGTTTCCAGATTCTTCACGCGAAGGGTGTATCGCTCATTGCCTGCCGTGTCGGTTGAGTAGGCCAACAGTCGGTGATTGGGGCTGACCAGATAGGTCCCCAGGCTCATAAAATCGTGGCCTACGGCCAACTCGTTGACATCTATCAGTATCTCTTCGTCGGCCTCAAGGCTCCCTTTTTTGCGACAGTATATATCGTACTGCTTGCCTTCTTCGGTGCGATCATAGTAATAATAATCGCCATGCTTCACTGGTACCGACAGGTCGGTCTCTTTGATGCGCCCCAACATCTCGTCATAGATATCACTCTGCAACTGCTGGGTGTGTTGCATGACTTTGGCCGTGTACTCGTTTTCCGCTTTCAGGTAGTCGAGGACTTCCGGGTCAGTGCGCGAATCATCGCGCAACCAGGCATAATTGTCCACCATTTCGATTGAAAACATGGTGTCGACTTTTGGTTCTATTTTCGCCACCGGCGCCGGTTCGAGCCGTCGCCCGCAGCTGGTAAGACTGGTGGTCAGAGCGATAAGAGTCAGTATTGTTCTGAGAAACATCGAGACGCGCATTTGAGTATCCTCTCGGTTTAACTACCTGCACCTTGCAGAAACATGAGTATAGGCGACAACAACCGGCGCGTCAAGTCGTATAGGGCTGTATTGTGTGGAGAAAGCCAGATCAACCTCTGACGGAGAGTGAGTAGTACAAATGGACCCGGTAAGCAAGAAACTGTTTGATGATAACAAGGACGACATCCTCAACAAAGCCACCGCGCTCTTCGGCATCACGCCCGAGAACCTAAAGCGCCTTGGCGCCTTCGAAAGCATAGTGTATGAGTTTGAACGCGACGGCCGTAGTGCCATTCTCAAGCTAACGCACAGTCTGCACCGAAGCGTTGATGCCGTGCGTGGAGAGTTGGAATGGGTCGATCACCTGGTGGCCAACGGCGTGTCGTGCAGTCCGGTGGTTTTGTCCAGCCGGGGACAGACGGTGGAGAAGATAGATGTGGAGGATTCGTACTTCATCGTCTACGGATTCGAGAAGGCTCAGGGACGGCTTTCCGGTAAGGATGACTGGACCGAACCAATGATACGCACGTGGGGACGCACCCTGGGCCGTATGCATGCCGCAACGATGAGTTATGAACCGTCTGATCCAACTATCCGACGGCACGACTGGCGCGAAGAAGTCTCAATGTATGTTAACCGCCATCTACCATCGGAACAAACCGCCGTAATTGAGCGCTGCCGGGAACTCCAAAAGCGGCTTAGTGAACTTACCACGGATGGAGATACTTACGGATTAGTCCACAGTGATCTGCATCACGGCAATTTCTTTATCGCCGACGGGCGCATGACCGTGTTTGATTTTGATGACTGTCATTACGATTGGTTTGCTCATGATCTTGCTATGCCTCTGTTTTACGTGATGCGCAGCGCTGAGATGGAGCATGATAATGCCTTTGCTGAGTTCTTTCTCACCAACTTCCTGACAGGATACCGAGAGGAACACCACCTGGATAGCCGCGCGGGCGAGACGCTCCCGTTGTTTTTGAAGGTGCGTGAGATGGAACTGTACATAATCCTCCACGCCGAAGACGCATTCGAAGAAAATGATTGGTGTCGCAGGTTTGCAGAAGGTCGTCGTCAGCGAATTGAAGACGACCTTCCGGTACTCGACCTGGATTTTTCGCGCCTGCTCTGAGCGGCTCATATATCCCGATAAGTCTTATTTTTGCGGTACGTGTGTCCCGTGGGGTGGCCGCCTCAAACCTTGTTTGGGGCGGATGACAAGAACCACCCCCAAACCGAGTTTGAGGGTGCCACCCAGCCGTCAGCGAATTGAAGACGACCTTCCGGTACTCGACCTGGGTTTTGACCCGACATACCATTCAAGTGGTGTTGGGCGACCCCGCCCGACACTTTCCGTACTACCCAAGGACAGTCAGGCGAGTCGCTTGACTGTACCTGCTAACAGACAAATCCGGGTTCACCCCTCGACTCCGCTCGGGGTGAGGTGGGGCACTCAGGGTGATGATAAGATGAGATTGCCGCGGCACACAAGGCTTGCCTCGCAATGACGGAACAGTGCGCGAAAGGTGAAGGACATGACTTAACCGTGCGCGAAGTCGCAAGACCCGTCGCAATGGGCCATGGGGGCTTAGTCAACATTCGCGAACCACGGGGTCCATTCTCCGCTTGACACGAGGGTCGACGTTATTCTATTATAGAGCGGAAGATGATGCCCGTCCCGGCTGAGTCAACCTTGCGGGAGGGTGTTAGTCCGCACCGTTATTCGACAGGTGTGTCCCATGGAGTTCGAGAAACTTGCTGGATTGATTTTTGACGGCCTGACGCACAGGCTCCAGAGCCATCAAGGACTGACTGCGTTTGCGCGTGAGCGTGCCGATTTTGCCGGTTGGCTTGTCGTGGAGAGTTGTAAGGTTTTGCTCGAAGCCGACATGCATCCGGAGTTGGAAGCCCACAAGTTCGACCTGGCCTTCGGCGACTGGGCTATCAACGTGCATACTCTCACCACCAATTTCTCGCACCCCAAGGCTCCCCCGGTAAAGCGCCCGACCACCCGCCACGTCGAAGGGCTGATCAAAGATATTCTGAAGATATCCAACCCCGGGCGTTCGGTTGGATACTCGAAACGCGGCATCCTGTTTGTGGTTTTCCCGCTGGACCATGAGAACGAGCAATGGCAGTCTATCCATCTCAACCGGATCGTGGGTGAACTAACCCGTTTGGAGCAGCGACCGTTTGAGTTCGGCTCGGGCATTCCCGGCGTATTGTATTTTGGCCTTTGCTCCGCGCTTGGCTGAAACGAACCGCCGGCTCCCAACCACAGTCAAATGCAACCCCGCCACCACAGGTCCGTATATATTGCAGATAACAACCGGCATTTGACGTTCGCCGGAGCAGCGAGCAACGCACAGATCAGGAGGTTTCCATGTCGTCAGCGACAAAGACCATCGCCATTTTGGGATTACTTATGCTGGTCTTCAGCATGAGCGCTTTTGCAGGCCGTAAAGAGGTCGTCGAGAAGGAGTTCGACCTTAAGGAGTCGGTCCGCGTTAACACTGTCAGTGGCGACTTAATCGTCAAGCAGGGTGATGTCGACAAGATCCACGTCCACTTGGTCCACAATTATCGACCCAGCGGCTCTTTTGAGCCGGAGTTTGAAGAACGCGGCAAAGTCCTTAGGCTGAGCGAAAATCATTATGAGTCGAACAGCGGCAACTCCGTCTGGACAATTACCGTGCCCGCCGAAACGCGAGTCCGGTTTTCCACAGCCTCCGGTGATTTTGAAGCAACCGGTATGAACGGCCATCTGAGCGCTGAGACCGCCTCGGGCGATATGGTCATCGAGAGCTGTTCCGGCCGATTCGATTTCGAGACGGCCTCGGGCGACCTCCTTGCCATCGACTGCAATGGAGAGTTCGACTTCAGTTCGGCTTCCGGTGATGTCTCAATCGACCACTGCGACGGAACTTTTGAACTGGCCTCAGCCTCCGGTGACGTTGAGATTGAAGATTCAAAAGGGGAGTTCGAAGCCGGGGTGGCGTCCGGAAATGTCGAGGCAGAAGAAGTCGTTGTCACCGGCCACTCCATGTTCGAGACAGCTTCGGGCGATGTCGATGTTGTTCTGGGTGCCAGCAGTGAGTACGATCTGGTCTTGTCGACTGCGTCGGGATCGGCTACCCTGGACTACAACGGTCACCCCATCAACGGTTCATTCGAGTTCCTGGCCAGGATGCGCCGAGGACGGATCGTGGCTCCGTTCGACTTCGACGATGAGGAAGAGTTTGAACGGTGGGGACAAGACTACGTCCGCAAGAGTTTCAAACGTGGTAGCGACGGACCCATGATCGCTATCGAAACGGCTTCGGGGCGGGCCGAACTGGTAGAGTAGTAGCACAGTAGTTATTCAGGCGCCAAGCGGCGCCGGGGTTGATACCGATAGAAAAACGGCAGGAAGGCAACTTCCCGCCGTTTCTTGTGAACTGTATGTTCTGTTTGCAGATCGACCTGATTGGTCTTAGTCCAGCCTGGGCCGGTGGCTGCCCCGTCGTTCAGGAATTGTCGTCGGTACCAACCGCCATTTTCTCAAGCTTGGACTTGATCTTGAGCCCTTCATCGGCGGCCTGTTTGGCATTCAGTGTCGTGCGGACTTCCTGCTTCCCCCCCTTGTCGACAACATCCATGTGCAAAATGGTCTCGACATCGATGTCGCCGGTGCTGATCGTCAGAGTACTGGTGCCGGCCAGTTTCTTAAGATACTTTCGCACTTGTTTTTCATCAGTCAGCGAGTTTATGACGATATGGGCGTTTGAAGGTAGCAAATCACCGGCCACGATACGAACTCGAATCTTGCGACCGTCCGGCAGCTTGGTACGATTGAGTTCTTTGACCCGGGTAGCCAGTTCTGATTTTCCCAAAATGGCCACAAAAAACGGCTTCCCGTTGTCTGAGGCTTTGGCCGCAGGCCAGGAGACATAATTGTCAATGTCACTAATTATCGAAACCATCTGCTCCTGGATCGGATCTTCGACGGCGCTCAGGGTAGCGGCCAAGGCCAGCAGCAGAATAGTGAAAATGGACAGTCGCAAAGTCATAAAAGGTACCTATTGTCTTCCTTCTTTATACAATATCTATTCCTAATGATCGGTTTGCAAGCACGATTTTCTTAGTTCTCGCAAAACGCAGGCAGGGACTTAACACCGGCCATTTCGGCGGCACAAATCACAGTAGGGATTGCTTGATCTCGCGGCACACAAACCCTATTATACCTTTCAATGGATAAACAACGCCGCATCGGCGGGAGTTCCTAATAATGGTTAACATAGACCATCAATATCCTGCCGATCGTCGATTTGCCGGAGACCCCAAAAGGTGAAGACCCACCTAAATGCATGGCCGCTCGTTATGGGCGTAATCTTGATCTTGGCTCCAGTCTCGCCGACCCGGAGCCAGGACAAACCATTCGATGGCGTACCGAGATTTAGGACATACATTGCCGCAGACTACATCTATCAGGATTTCCCGGACGATTTTGACGGATTCAGTTTCTACAGCGATGGGATTAACCTGTACACTGTCCCAAAACTGGCGGCCGGTAATGGCTTTCGAATAGGGCTGGGATTCCGCGATCAGCGATTCGGCGCCGAAGCGTCCTATCAGATGTCCACCCACGCTACCGAATGGTTGGGCATTACGGGCGAAGCAATCCACCATGAGGTCGGCGCCGATGCCAGAGGGTACTTATTCCCGGGCGGTCCGGTGCAGCCTTTCGGTAAAATCGGCTTATTGCTGCATTTTCTGGTCTTGAAGGAAGGCGCTATTGATCTTGAGACCGACTCCCTGGATACGGTCAGAGAGATGTACGGCGGCGGAATTGGGCTCAGGTTGGCCGGCGGGCTCAGGTTGAACTTTACCGGCTCTGTGGCGATGCGCTCAGAAGCTGAGTTTCGAGTAGGTCGCTTTAGAACCCTGGCTGGACGGACTATCAACACGCTCTCGGCCAGCAATTGGGTATTCTCAGCGGGATTGGTGTATACTTTCGCTCGCTAGACTGGGAACCCGAAGAACGCAAATCCACGTGTCGACACCGAGTCAAATCTTGACCCCCGACCAACCGTTATCTATAATGAGTCCATGGTGACCAAGCGCGAAGATTACATAAGTTGGGAAGAGTACTTCATGGCCATCGCCCAACTTTCGGCCAGACGTTCCAAAGACCCCAGCACCCAGGTGGGCGCCTGTATCGTAAATGCGACCAAGCGGATTATCGGCATCGGCTACAACGGTTTTCCCACCGGCTGTTCCGACGACGAACTTCCCTGGGGACGGGAAGGCGACTTTCTCGACACCAAGTATCCGTTCGTCTGCCATGCCGAAATGAACGCCATCACCAACGCCGCCAACAAGCCGGATCTGGACGGCGCAACCATGTATGTTTCGCTCTTTCCATGCAACGAGTGCGCCAAACTGATCGTCCAGGTCGGAATCCGGGCGGTGGTGTTCTTGTCGGACAAGTATCACGACGAGGATATCTTCGTCGCGGCCCGCAGGATTTTCGACCTGGCCTTAGTCGAGTACCGCCAGATGACACCACAGCACAAAGACATCAAGCTGGTGCTGGAGTAGAGGTGGTGCTAAATCCGGATTAGTAGGACATCGTCTTAATCACTAATCTGAGCGCTCATTCTCCAACACTGCCCAGCGGGCGCCTTGTGTCACCCAAATTGTGGGTGCTGTCAGGCGACTCGCCTGACGGCTGTTGAGTGATCGCCGCGCACATTATTGGAGCAAAGCCTGACAGTAAGTGACGGCGCGCAAAGCGCAAGGAAGCGACTTGTCGCCTTGCCTGTGTCGGGGGGGGCGCCCAACACCACCCGCGAGGGCAACCTCTTCAGCACGATCACCGTAGGGTCTTCCGCTACGGATGTGGCTGGACTTCCTCGACATCTGTGTGCACCTCGTCGGCCAACGCTTGCAGACGCTCTTCAGGAATTGCGGACCAACTCTCCACTTGGAAAGCTGCTGTTCCGCTTACGATCATGGACACTTTGGCCGCCGTCTCTTCATCCGGCGCTTCATAGATATCCATGAAATCCCAGCCTCCCAAAAGCGCATACGAAGCCAGAAATCGGACTTCCGGGCACTGCCGTGCAACTTGGGTTCGCCAGGCGCGGCGCGTTTTGGGTCCCGATTTCATACTTGACGCCACCTCGATCATGCTGGGTCCCTGGATAGCAAGCCTGGACATAAGGACATACGTTCTCATGGTAACCTCCGGCTGTTTGCTGGCCTGCCGACTACCGGTGACAACGTACTGTATGAAGCTCAGCCGGTTTTACCGGCAGGCTCGATTGGTATTTCGTTGAAGTGTCATCTCAATGTGAACAACGTCCACTAATAAGATAACAGGGGTTTCTGGCTATACAAGGTGTTTTTCTTGATTTGTCATATCAGAGATGAGCATCAATCAACGGTATCGCCTTCTGTCTGCGATAGGCATTCTGATAGCCAACGCTGCAAACCGACGAACCACGGTACATACTAATCCTTCCATCTTCCGAGAAGTGGAAGTACCCAATTAGCCACGAGGCGCAAACTTTGAGTCACAAAAAGAATCGATTCTTTTATGGAATTCGCTTGCTGAAAGTCTCACTTTGACTAGCTCGGCGAACTCATTCTCTCCTACTATCCGAGCACCCAAGCCGATTGCGAGTTGAGATTTTCCACCTATCAAGATGGAGCTGTCGTGATCATCGTAGTGTCGAATGTACTTGAGGAAGGGAGCATACTTGAGAGAAGTTCGTATAATTCTCTTTGCCAATGCTACGGGGAATCGTTTTCCTATCAAAATGGCTTCATTCCTTTCCGTCGATTCGTCATACAACCCTTTTCGGAAGTAAGCTTTTGGAATACCGTCTTTGACAAGCGATTGCATGATCTTCGTTGAGATGTCCTGGTTTGGTTTGAAATCTCTTATGCGTACTTCTAGGCGCGGTCGTGTATCGAGGGATAGCCGATTGGTGGAGAACTCTTCTTGTTTTATTTGGCGGACAAGACCATCAATATCCGGGAAAAGCGAGAATTCGCTTACTCCCGAGTAGGTCAGAAATCTTATTGCCTCATGCACGCATTTCTCGTTGATAATCACTTTATCTAGAACATCTGGGTGGACACTCTCAAGTGGGATATCATACTCTCTATGGAGAGTGAAATAGGACCGTTGAGAACGCATTCGAGAATGTAACGGGCTCCCAAAAACGGCGCAAACATCAGCAGGAAATTCCTTTCTTTCAACCTCCTTAGCATTTATGAAGAAGTCGACATATCCATACTCAAAATCATCGTCGACATTTGCAATTACCCGCTGATTATACCACTTCTCATTCAAACTGTAAGGGTTGAGAATCCAAATGGCGGCTTTGCCTCCTCTTTTCATGTCCTTCACTGCGAAGTACAGTGCGACTGAAAAGCTTGTTGACCAATCGAGCAACCTTGTTGGAATGCCGTGATGTTGCATGAGAAAGAGGATATCCCAGGACTCGGCACCCGGGCGGATCAAATGCCCTCCATGAGACATGAATTTGTTGTAAACTCTATTCTCCGTTGGAGCAGTACTGTACTGCCGACCCAAAGACGGAACCAGCCTCCAATTAGCGTCTGACTGTCCTCGAAAGAATAGCTCATTTCTGTCGGCCTGCGGGTGGTGAGCAACGATGGCGTCGACTCGTTTGAGTAGCCTGGTCCAATCTGACATAAGACACCCTATCTACTACCTAACATGAACTCATAATACTATGCAAAGCCTACACAAATGTCAAGAAGACGATCCTTGCTCTGCTCATTTTGGAGTTTCTAACAGCAGCAGGTATCCCAACACATCCACCCAATCACTCTTTCAGTTCGGGATCGACGTGCACGATGACACGGGCTATCTGAGGTATCTCCGTCAACAAACGATGCTTGACCGTGGCGGCAATGTCGTGACCGGCACGAACAGTGAGATCGGGATTGACTACAATGTGAACCTCGGCAAAAACCTGCCCGCCTGACAGACGGGCGCGGATGTCATGCGTCTGCCTGACGCCGTCGGTAGACATGGCGGTCAGAGTCAGTTGTTTCATCACGGCTTCATCCGGAGCAGTGTCGATCACTTCTTTGGCGGCGGTCCACATCAATTCTGCGCCGACCTTCAGCACGAAAAAAGTGACGACCAGCGCAGCGTAGGCATCGGCCATACCCCAGGCCGGACTGAAATGGGCGCCGGTCACACCAACCAGCACAGCCACCGAACTGAGCGCGTCGGCCCGATGATGCCAGGCGTTTCCGATCAAGGCAAGACTCTTGATACGCCGTCCCACTCTTACCGTGTACCAATACAGCCCTTCTTTCAGCAGGACACTTACCAGGGCAGCAGCGATAGCGAAGTAACCCGGCGATGAATATTCATGTCGGTAGATAGCATCGATGGACCGATAAGCCAGCCCAATCCCGGTGGCTAGTAGAATAATCCCGGTCAGCATGCCGGCCACCGTTTCGATACGAGCATGTCCAAAGGGGTGCCCTTCATCCTCACCTTTGCGACCCCACTTCAGACCCAGCATGACAACCAGATCACTGAGCAGATCGGACAACGAGTGAATGCCGTCGGCGATCAGAGCCTGAGATCGTCCGAGTATCCCGGCCGACACTTTGATTATGGACAGGAACACATTCACGACCACACCCACCCAGGTGACCCGCATTCCGGCTGTCAAATCGGTATGGTTGGAGTTCATTTGGTTGTTGGATCTATCGTGCATCGCGATGTCTCCCCTGCCAAGTCCACCCATCGTTCGAAAAACTCACGGGACAGACAGTACTGATCGTATCAGATCGACTGCCCCGGCATCTTCTGAGGATCGTCATATCTAATCGGTTCTTTGATCGTGAATGCCTCGGCGTACCGCACACCGATCTGCTGACCCAGTTGGGCGGCCCGAATCCGTATCATTTCATAGACATCGACACCGGGCATAAAAATCCGTTTGGCCGCTATCTCTTCGGCAAACTGCGATTGGTAAGCCGCTATCGCCTGACACTTGGTTTCAAAGGATTCGGTGATGTCTACCAGGAACGAGTGATCATGATTTCGAAAGTAAGAGGCGTAGGCTATTTTGCGAGGTCTGAACGGCTCCCCTTCGACATCGATCTTTTTCAGACCGGCCAGAAAACAAGCGTCAAAACCCAGACGCGAACAGGCAGCATGGTCGGGATGACGTTGCTCCCAATGCGGCAGGACGACCAACTCCGGTCGCTTTTGCCTGATGACTTGAGCTATTTTCAGTTTGTTGGCCTGGTTGAACTCGACCGCGGAATCCGGCAGTGCGAGATTCCCACGCCAGGTGAGACCCATTGTTTCGGCGGCAGCAGCGGCTTCGGCGGCCCGATCGGTTTGATCTCCATAGGTCCCCATCTCACCGCCGGTCAGGTCAAGCGCGCCGGTCAGGCGCCCCATCGAAGCCATCTTGATCATGAAACCGCCACAGGTGATCTCGATGTCGTCGGGATGAGCAGCGATGGCCAGAATGTCAAGATTGGTCGGGTCAGTCATCGTGGATCTCCTGGTAGTAATCTTCATATTGCGACACAATCCGGTCGGCTGAGAATTTGGCCAGCGCGCGTTCGGCTGCCGCCTTCTTAAACTGTGTCAATCGATCAGAATCCTTCAACAAAGATATTGCAGCCCGAGCCATGGCTGAGGTATCTCCCACCGGCAGGAGGAAACCGTTTTTGTAGTCCTCGACAACCTCGGTCAGTCCGGTTCCGGAAGTACCTATTACCGGTACACCGCAGGCCAGAGACTCAAGCGCCGCCAGCCCGAAAGATTCCTCCTCGGAAGGTACCAGAAAGAGATCGGCGCACGGCATCACCGCCTCGACCCGACTTTGATTGCCCAGAAAAATCACGCGATCTCCCAGGCCCTTCTTGGTAACCTGCCGTCGGGCCAGAATAGTATCCGGGCCTTCACCGACCAGGACGAGTTTGGCCGGTAGTTCCTGATTGATTTTCTCGAATACATCGATCACATCGATGATTCGTTTGACCGGTCGAAAGTTTGAAATATGTGCAATCAGGAATTCATCATCGGTGACAAACTCAGACCGACAGCAGGCGTCGGCGCCCGGTTTGAAACGGGTGTCGTCGAAAAAATTGTGAATCACTCTGATCTCTTGGTCCAGATTGAAAACTTCAGTGGTCTCATCGGCCAGGTACTTCGAAACGGCTGTGACTCCGTCCGAAGATATGATTGAAAAGCGGGTTATATCAAAATACGACGGATCAGCCCCCACCAGCGTGATATCGGTACCGTGCAGAGTGGTGATTATCTTCGTGCTGTTGGCATCGCCGTTGGACTCCAGGAGTTGTTTGGCCAGCCAGGCGCAGATAGCATGGGGAATGGCATAGTGTACATGCATGATATCCAGCTTGAAATTGCGCGCAACCTCGGCCATCTTGGCCGCCAGAGTGAGCGTGTACGGAGGATACTTGAACAAGGGATAGGCTGTCATCTCCACGCCGTGGTACATCAGGTTGGCCTGATACTTGTCCAGCCTGAACGGCAGGGCATACGAGACGAAGTGCACCTGGTGACCACGAGCGGCCAATTGCTGGCCCAGTTCGGTCGCCACGATACCGGAACCACCGGCCGAGGGGTAACAGGTAATGCCGATCACCATAAGCCGACGGGCTTTCTATGTTTCAAAATCCGACAAATCAACAAGCTGATGACTCTTTTCTTCGCTGTCGAGAATGTTATACAGATAAGATACGAATTTCATACCGTAGCGGCTAACAAAGTAAGAGATATTCAGACAACGTTCCTGCAAACCTCGATTCGGATAGAGTGTGCGGTGCAACCGATAAATGCGGTCGCGCACCTGTTGTGACTTTTTTTTGTGTGCTGCGAAAACCTTGCTCTCGAAATTCTTCAAAACGAAGTCGATCTTGCCGTGAGTCTGCTCGGCCGACTTTTTCAAGGCCGGGTCAAACCTCAGACTTTCCTCGGCGAACTTGTTAACGTGGTACTCAACATCCTGACGCAGTTGGGTAAACTCTTTCTCCAAACTGGCCGGAAAGGTCAGGGCCAGCACCCGATTGATGACTTGTTCAATGTCACCGGTCAACTCGCCGAATTCGATGTGGTTGTCATGCAGTAACTGTTTGAACCGGTTCTCCACTATGGTCATCGAAGCCCGCGCCATGTGATACGGCGGGGCCAGGTTGAACAGTTCAAAAAGCGGATTGATCTGGGCCAGGTAGGCGATCTCGGCCGGACCTCCTTTTTGGCTCAACACCGGGAAGAGATACGACTGCAGGATCGGACGGGTCATCACATCGGGTGAAAATTTCTGCGGTTCACTGTCTATCCTGGCCAGCAGTTCCTCACGAGTCATACTTTTGTCACCGAGGACAAATCGGTCACCATCACGCAATAGAGGCTTGCGACCGTCCTCGTTGCAGAATAGATGCGTGGAGTCTTCCTTCTTTTCAACCTGGATGTGGTAGCCACCATCGACGATTGATCGATTTCTTTCGTTTAGCAGATCGTGCAATTCATCCTGGTGCGAAACGATGGCCTTGAATAAGGGCGCGGCCATTTGTTTGGCGGCTGAGTCACCGGGTGAGAACAAGGCCGGCGCATGATCGCCCAGCACTTTGGTCATGAACTTACCAAAAGCCGACACCATGGTATCGTCGGTCGTATAGCATCGGTTGACCAGCCCGTATAGTTCCTCGGTGAAGTCGGTTTGCCCAAGCGTCGCAGCCATCAACGTTTTAACATCACTCAGACATTGGGCGTCGTTGAAGGTAATATCGGCGGTCGGCACCTCCCGGCTCGGAGCGGCGGTATACTCCAGGCGCACCGATTCCGATTGGCGGTCGAGCACGAAAGTGTGGTTGGCTTCTTCGAAATCGTGGTCGTCACCGGCGATCCAGAAAACCGGGATGACCGGTCGTTTGAGTTGCTGGGTATAGAGCCGGGCCGCCTTGACGATGGCCAACGCCTTGATCACAACCAACAGTGGACCGCCGAACAATCCGGCCTGCTGTCCGGTGAAGACACACAATGTGTCTTGTTCTTTAAGGCGTTCAATAGATGCAAGAGTAGACGACGAAGCGCCATAGGCACGGTTTTGCTTGAGCAGTATTTCGACAATCTGTTGACGGTCATGGTTGCGACCATCGAGTCCTGCGGCTGCATCATCGATATTGCCGGCGCAGTAGAACCCACAGGCGCTGCCGCGACCACAAAGGTAGTCGAGGTAGATGTCGGAGTAGCCCATAGCCTTTGTTGCCGTGATCAGAGCACTCATACCTTTAAGTCCACCGGTTCGGGTGCGCTCGGGGCTTTCTTCCTGGGGCGGAAAAAGCCTACAACGTCATCTACGACCGTGTATACTATCGGGACCACTACCAACGTCAACATTGTCGACGATATCATCCCGCCGATGACTGCCCGCGCCATACCGGATCGCATCTCGGCACCGGGGCCTATGCCCAAAGCCAGCGGTAACATGCCGAACACGGTGGCAAAAGTGGTCATCAGGATAGGTCTCAGCCGAACCGGGCCCGCGATCAGAACGGCTTCGGATCTCGAAACGCCTTTGGCCCTCTGTTGTTTTACAAAATCGATCAAGAGTATGGCGTTTTTTGTAACCAGTCCCATCAGCATCACTATCCCGATCATCGACATGATCGACAACGATGACTGAAAGGCGAGCAGACCGAGAATCGCGCCGACCAGCGAAAGCGGCAAAGAGACCATGATTGACACCGGATCGAAGAAAGACTCGTACTGCGAGGCCAAAAGCAGGTAGATGAATACAACGGCCAATAACAACGCCTTGATAATGTTGGTGAACGACTCCTCCATAAACTCCTGTGTGCCCACGCCGCCGACTTCATAGCCGGGTGGAAGCTGCATGGTGGCCGCCGAGTCGATTATCGTCGCAGCAATGGTACCGCTGAATGCGCCGGCCAGGGCGTTGGCATTGACGCGCACCTCACGCTTGCGGTCGTACCGATTGTATTCGCCAATATCCGTTTGACGTGTCAAGGTCGCCACCCGGTCAAGGGGCACCTGCAATTTGTCACCGCCCGGCAATTCGGTTTCACTCTCGACCCGGATTCGTCCGAGTTGGGCTACGGAGTTGCGAAAAGGCTGGTCAAGCTGGATGCGCACGTCGTACTCCTCGTCACCTTCTTTGAAACGGGTGACAACATCCCCTTCAACCAAAGAGCGGACAGTCATCGAGATGGCCTGCAGGTCCAGACCCAGATCATCAGCCGCCTGCCGGTCGACGTCTATGCGAACCTCCGGCTTGCCTTCCTCCATGGTGTTATCAATGTCGGTACAACCCGGCACGGTGCGAGCAATACTCTGCACCTCATGCACCAGCCGCGACAGCTCTTCCAGGTCGTCGCCGCGAATGGATATCTCGATCGGTTTACCATGTCCACCTTCACCGCTTTCCTTGGAGACCGAATACTTGATCCCGGGCATGGAACCCATCAGTGAGCGCACCGAGTCCATCAGCTGAATGGCCGATAACTCTCTCTCGGCTGCATCGGTGAGCCGCACCAGGATGGCTCCTTCAGTCACCGGTGTATTGCCGCCACCTATCTTGACAAAGGTAGCGGTAACTTCATCGAACCCGTTCAGCATCTCCTCTACCAGTTCAAATCGCTGGGAAGTCTGGTTAAGATCGGTGCCGGGTGGGGTGTTGATGGTGACGTACATCCGTCCTTCGTCGGTCTCCGGAATGAACTCGGAACCTAATTGACCGGCCAGCATGATGGCCGCTGCGAACGCACCCACCGCAACCAACATCACCAGCCAGCGTTGTCTTAGCGAGAAAGCCAGGAGAGCTCGGTAACCCGGTTTGAGCAGGTCAAAGCCTTTGTTCCACAAATTCAAAACCCTGCGGATAGCTATCCAGAGGCGTCTGATCGGCGAGGCCGCTGCCGCCGGATCATGGCTGCCCGGCTGACTGTTACTTTTCAGCATCCTGGACGATAGCATGGGCGTGAGACTAAAGGCCACGAACAATGAAATCAACACGGCAAAGGCCACCGTCATACCAAACTGGTAGAAGAAGCGTCCGACGATTCCCTCCATAAAGGCCACCGGCAGGAATACCACAACGATGGCAAAAGTAGTGGCCGACACGGCCAGACCGATTTCTTTGGTGCCGCCCAAGGCCGCCTGGAAAGGTGACTTGCCTTCATCCAGATGCCTGTAAATATTTTCGACCACTACGATAGCATCATCGATCAAAATCCCCACCGCCAGCGAAAGTCCCAGCAGCGTCATAAAGTTGATCGAGAAACCAAGAAACCTCATGGCGGTAAAGGTGCCGATGATGGAGATCGGAATTGACAGACCGGTAATTAGTGTGGGTCGACTGTCCAACAAGAACAGGAAAATCACCAACACCGCCAGGATAGTACCGATCTGGATATTGGTCAGGATTTCATGAATGGAATCTTCAATGAACGTGGAGTTATCGTTGACAATGCGGATATCAATGTCGGGCGGCAGTTCGCCTTGCAGTTCGGAAATCGCTTCGCGGGTACGGGCCGCCATCTGCACAATGTTGGCCCCGGACTGCTTAACGATGTTGATGCCGATAGCGCTTCGACCGTTGAAGCGTGACAGTGACCGTTGCTCGGCAATCGTGTCGACCACGCGGGCGAGGTCACTCAGATAGATCGGGGTGCCGTTTGAATTCTTGACAATGACGCTGTCAAATTGCGCAACCTGTGTTACTCGACCTTGCAGTCGAACGAGGTATTCGCGTGATGACTCTTCCACTCGTCCGCCCGGCACCTCCAGGTTGGAGGCAACGACGGCTTGACGCACGTTGCCCACGGTCACTCCGTAAGCCTCCATCATGTCGGGATCAAGGAAGATTCTGATCTCACGGTCGGAGCCGCCTATCAGTTGAACGGCACCGATGCCCGAGATCGGCTCCAACCGGGGTTTGATAACGTCCTTGGCCAACTGTGTTATTTCGCGTGGTGAGCGGCTGCCGGACAAAGCCAGCGACATGATGGCTTCGGCATCGGGGTCATACTGGCCGACCACCGGCTCTTCAATATCCTCCGGCAAAGTGACCCGAATGCCGGCCACTTTTTCACGGATGTCCTGCGAGGCAATGGTACCATCGACCTCCAAAAGAAACTCCACCACCTGAAGCGAGTAGCCCTCGCGCGAACTGCTCTGGATGTGACGCACGCCGTTGATCTGGTTGATGGCCTCTTCGATCTTCCGGGTGACTTCGGTCTCGACGGCCTCGGCCGAAGCGCCGGGATAAACCGTCTGCACCACAACGATGGGGAAATCGACTTCGGGAAACATCTCAACCGGCAGTTCAATGTAAGAGAACAGGCCCAGCACCAACAGGGCACCGATCATCATGGTGGCAAAGACGGGGCGTTTTACAGATACGTCGGACAGTTTCATCGGGTGCTCGTCTCCAAAGAAGTGATCGTTACCTCAAACCCCTCGTCAAGATAGGTCTGGCCTAGTGTGACCAGTGTATCGCCGATGTTCAAGCCTTCTTCGACCACAACACCCTCCGCCGTCTCTCCGGCAATGGCCACGCTACGCTTGTGAGCGGCGCCGCCGTTGACTACAAACACTGTCTCTTGATTGTCCAGTGCCACCACTGCGTCGTGCGGTATTATAATGACGTCCTGCCACCGTTCGAGAACAACGGATGCGCGAACGAACATCCCTGGTCGCAAGTGTGTTCCATGGTTTGTTACCTGCGCCTCCACATCAAAAGCCCGCGTTAAGGGATCAGCCGATCGTGCAATCGAAACTACTATCCCCGGCGCCGACAGCTCGACAGCCGACGATGAGATCATGACCGTGTCGCCGATTTTGATGGTAGCCACGTCGCGAGTGTTTACCCCGAAAGTTACACGCAGACTGGCCAGCTTGGCAATCGTGACCAACTTGGCGCCGGGTTGCAGGTAGTCTCCTTCGCTCACATTTAACGAAGTAACCACGCCGTCGATGGGCGAAGTGATTTCAACCAGTTGCGTTACAGATTCGAACGAGGCTCTGGCCACCTCGTACTCGGTTAGCGCCGCATCGTACTGAGACTCGGAAACAGCACCCTGATCATAGAGGTACTTCAGGTTGTCATGGGTTTTCTCAGCGTTGCGGTAGAGCGATTCTGCCTTGCGATAGGTCGAAGCGGGGCCGCCCTTGTCCAGCAGAATCAATACCTGACCCTGTTTGACGTTTTGACCTTCGGTAACACGAACACGATCAACCGTCTCGGCGATTCGTGCATGGATTTCGGCTTGTTTTTCTCCGACCAGCGTTCCCGTGAAGCCTCGAGTGACATCGTGGCTGGACGTTTGTACAATCACGGCTTTCACCGGAGTCGCCCTGGGCGCCTGCTGTTCGACGACGTCATTGTTGTTGGCACACGATGTGGCCAACAGTACGACAGTTGTAGATAGAAAGAAAACTCTCAGGTGTAACTTGTGCATCTTTGTCAATCCCCAATGGTATCTATATTACTGGCCAGCTTAAGCGCTGCCAGCGAACGGCGAAACGCAAAAGTGGCTTCGGCCAATGAAGTGCGAACGTCGGTGAGCACTGTCTGGGCGGAAAGAACTTCCAACAGTGTGCCTTCTCCGGCTTGGTAGCGCAGATCGGCTATTCTGAGTCCCTCTTCCGCTTGAGCGATGGTCTCACGGTGTATTTGAACCATCTTCTGGGCTTGCACCAGTTGGTCGTAAGCCTGCTCCACTTCGAGCCGTATCTGATCGGTCAATTCCTGTTGGTTAATGAGCGACTGTCGATGTTCCGCTTTCATCTTGCCGACGGCGCCACGAGTGACGCCACCGTCGAAGATTGGCAGCGAAAGGGTCACACCGGCTGTAAATGACGTGGCTTCGTTTTTGCTCAACGTGAATTCGTCCGACTGCGATTGCCAACTGTAATTCGACACTGCCGCCAGGCTGGGAAAGTAACCGGCCCGTGCCACCCGCACGGCCCGACGAGTCATGTCGACCATCAGGTCGATCTGTTTCAATTCCCGTCGCGAAGCTAACGCCGTATCGGTGAAAAACTCAAGTGCCCCCAGACTCTCCAAAGAGGTATCATCGTCCGGCTCAACCAGCGCCACAGGTTGATCAAGGTCGATGTCCAAAAAGGATTGCAGTCGTTTTTTGGACAGACGTACATCAGACTCGGCGCCGAGGATTCTTGGCAGGAGGTTGGACCTTTCAACTCGGGCTCGCATCAACTCGAACCGAGACACCATGCCTTGTGAATGATGCGCCTCGACCACTTCCAGGTTTTTCTCAGCCGTTTTGAGCGCCTGCTTGAGAACCGCCACGCGAGCTTCGTCCAGAATCGCCCGGTACAGGAGCAACTCGCCGTCATGTACGGCCACCGCACCTACCCGATCGGCGCCGACCTGGGCGTATTGATGATATTGCTTGGCAATCTTGTAGGCGGTGAAAACCTTGCCCCCCTCCCACAACGGTTGCCTGAGTGAGATTGATGCCCCAAAGTTGTTTTTGAAGCCAAACTTCAGTTGCTGAATCTCACCATCGGCCTCGAAAAAGACCGGGGCAATCGAAAAGTCCCGCCGGTAGTAGCTCGACAAATCGATTTCCGGAAAGGCTCCGGCGCGGGCGGTGACTATCTCGGACTTAGCTTTGTTGACCTCTTCTTTGGCCGATTGTACACCCCGATTGGATTGCAGAACCCGCTGACGCACCTCCTCGACTGTGAGTTTCAGTTCCTGGGCCGGAGCATTTCCAACCAATAGCGCCACAACGATGAGCGCCAGAGGGACCACAACCAATAGCCTTCGCATCGCATCGTTGTCCTGTCTTCGTAAACCCCTGTCCCCTGTCATCGACGTTTCCTTTGTTGTCGGGTCGTTGAGCGTTCGAACAATGTCTCCATCAATTTCACCTGGGCCTCCAGATTAACATCACGCGGGGTCAGCATACGCAACCCAGACAAGCCGTGCACCAGGGCGAAAATGAACATGGCCAGAGTATGAACATCATTCTTGGTCCAACCGGGACCGAGTTTTACCCGGTCGGCAAACAGCTCCACAGTCGAACGCATCCGCCTGGTGATATAACGTCTGATCCTGGGCACTCGCCAGGCCTGTGTCCAGATATCTACAAGATCACCGTACTCATTGACATCACATTTGTGATGCAGTTTCAGCAGTATGCCGAAAAACTCCGAGGGACTCACGCTCGTATCCAACTCCGCCTCAAGAGTGGCCCGGTTGTGATCGGTAATCGATTTTATCAACTCCAGGAAGATATCCTCTTTGGATTTGAAATGAAAGTAGAGGGCGCCTTTGGTAAGCCTGGCGCTCTTCGCAATCTCATCGGTAGTCGTGCCACGGTAGCCTTTTTTGACAAAGAGCTTGCGGGCTGAGGCCAGTAGCTGTTCACGCCTTTTTTCCGGCGGTAACTTGGGGCTTTGCTTTATCTTACTCATGATTCTCGGCAATCAGATTTTCTAATGTGGCCACTCTCTCTTAGATACCTACTGGTTAGTATCTAAAATAGAAGTGTCCGTTCCGTTGTCAACAGGTTTTAACGAAGTTGTGTCGGAAAAGTTTCAGCTAATGATGCGACATCACAGCCACTTTTTCTTGCGGAAGAAGACAATCAAGCCCAGGACGATAGCCGCCATCAGAACCAGCGACATATAGTATCCGTACTTCCACTCATGCTCCGGCATGAACTCAAAATTCATCCCCCAAAGCCCCACCAGAAAGGTCGGCGGGATAAAAAGCACGGTAAACATGGTCAGCACTTTGATGATTTGGTTGGTTTTGGTGGAGACCGAGGAATAGTAGACCTCAAGCGATGAATTCAGCGTTTCTCGATGAGAATCGGCCACATCGGATATCCGAACCAGATGGTCGTGGATGTCAGAAAAATAGAGCGCCGCCTTTTCACTGACCAACTTGTAATGCTGCCGGGAAAGCTGGCTGATCACTTCCTTTTGCGGCAGGACGGTCCGTTTGAGTTGGAGTATGTCTCTGCGGAGAGTAAAAATTGACTTAACGGTGTCCTGATCCGGTTCGGCCAGAACGTCTTCCTCCACCTGGTCGATTTCGTACTCAAGAATGTCCAGGGTGCTGTTGTAGTTGTCGACAATCGTATCGATCACGGCGTGGAAGAGAAAGTCGATACCTCGCATCATCAATCGCTCGTCACGCTCGGTGCGGGCATAAAGGTAGTCGAATATCCGATGTTCATCGTAGTGCACGGTCACCAGTGAATTGCCGCTCAGAAACAGATCGATCTCGCTGAGCTTGAGACCCTCCTGCCGACCGACATAATCAACCGCCTGAAACACCAAAAACAGATAACGATCATAGTCGTCGATTTTGGTGCGCGGTTTCTCGGCGATTACGTCTTCAATGGCCAAGGGGTGAAACTGGAAATCATTGGTGAGGACGAACGACTCCTCATCGGTCGGTTTGCACATGTCTATCCACAGGAGAGCATTATCCTGTTCACACCAGGAATCAAAATCGCCGATACCTTCATGCAGTTTGACGCCCACATCCGGCAGATACAAAAATGATCTTATCATGGACGCTCCTCGGCTTCGATTAGCGTTCCGTTCTCAGACACCTGATCGAGAATATCTCTGTCCCGGTGCTCAGATTTGATTTCTCTGATCGATACTCTTTCCATGTGCAAGAACGACATGCCCAACACGAACACCGGCAGCAAATCGATGATGTGCAAGGCGACGGCAAACAGCACGGCATCGCTTCGACCGACTGCAAAGGCTGTCAGCGAGGTGCTCACGGCTACTTCGAAAGTCCCCGCATTGCCCGGCGTGATGGGAATCAACAGGGCCAGCGTGTTTACTATCATAACCACGGCGGCGGCGGCAAAGGGTAGATGGAGTCCGAACGACAGAAACAAAAAGTAAATGACAGCTGTATGGGCGGTCCATGAAGCCAACGAGTACGCCACGGTGCCGAAAAAGTGCTGGCTGGAACGTAGCGTCCTAATCCCCTTGGTGAATGAGCGCATGAACTTCTTCAGACCGACATACATGCTCGGCCAGCGGTGTCGCAGCCGGAGCCGTCCGATATCTTCCAGCTTGGTCTGAAAGTGGAGCACCGTGTACAGGAGTATCAACAAGCTGACGGTGATTACGGCAATGACAACGCCGGCCGCGCGATACTCCGCCTTTACTCCAAAGGCTAAAGAGGAAAAGGCCAGAAAGATCACCAGGCTCGTGGCATCGAAAAGCACTTCCAGGATGATCGTTGAAAAGACAAAGGTCTTTCTGAGGCCTTCCTTGCGAGCAAACAAAAACAACCGGCCGACCTGACCGGTCAGCATCGGCATGACAATGTTCAGAACCTGGCCGGCCGAATAAAGAGCAATGGCTCGGGGGGCTTTGATTTTCTTGTGCTGCGACACCATGAGTTGCCACCTCATGGCCCTCAGGACGACAAACAGAAAAGTGCAGAAAAGAGCCGGTAGCAGGTACCAGTAATCGACACGCTGGGAGAGTATTCTCAATTCGTCCAGCGTGATATCCTTAACGCAGTAGCCGAGCAGGGCCACCGCTACAATTGTGCCCCAGAATTGCTTACTCTTCCAAAACATCAGACGCACTTCTCCGGCAAAAAGTCGGCGTGTAAGATAGAGTCTGAGCAAAACAGTGTCAACGAAAACAGTGGTTGCGGTTCTGTGTACGCAACCTCGTGCTAGGAGCACAACCTCATGCTGAGCGCAGTCGAAGCATGAACCCCCGCCCCAAAAGAGGATTGAGTCGACCACCCGGACGGGATACCACAGGCAATGTCACCCTGAGCGCAGTCGAAGGGTGAATCCCTGTTGCCGTTTATAATCTCAAACAAAGTCTGACTCGACCACCCAGAAGGGATACTAATTACATTGTCACCCTGAGCGCAGTCGAAGGGTGAATCTATGTTGCCGTTTATAATCTCAAACAAAGTCTGACTCGACCACCCGGACGGGATACCACAGGCAATGTCACCCTGAGCGCAGTCGAAGGGTGAATCCCGAACCAAAGGGCTGGTTGACAAGCCCTCGATTGCGTCATTGCGATACATCCCGCGTCTCGCCGGACGTGACGCTGCAATCTCGCTCCATAATTCGGGCGGTGTTGCCTCAAGGTCGGTCATTCTGGCAAAGGCCGGAATCCAGTCTTCGACGTCGGAGCGGGATGCCGGATCAAGTCCGGCATGACGAGATTTGTGCCCCGCCCAAGAACCCACCCGCCGCCAAGCGCTCTGGGTGGGGTACCGAAGTCCTTGTCACCGGTCGACTCCACTCAGGGTGAGGTTGGTGATGCGCGAGGACGTACACCACGCACAAAGAGTTACGTAGGGCAACCGCCGCGGCGGACCTTCGGCGCAGGGATGCCGCCTTGCAAAGAGAAGATGGGTTCACCTTCCCGCCTGCGCGGGAATGACAGAGAGGGGCGGGAACGACAGAGAGGGGCGGGAACGACAGAGAGGGGCGGGAATGACGAAAGAGTGGGGGAGAATGAAAGTAGGGGGCAGGGCTGACCGAACTGGAACGATCCGTCAGATTGGAGCAACGAGTTCTTTTCTGATCCATCCGCGACGCTTGTTTTCAAACAGAACGTTCAGGAAGTCACCTGATTCGGAAGCGATTTCGACAATGAGTCCGGGCGCACCGCGCAGTTCGATTTCGGACTGTTCCGATGCGCCGGTGTAGACTGGGCTTTCGTCGGCTATGATGACCGCGCGGCGCGTAAGATAGTCGTACCGATACTTGAATGTCGTCAGGCTGCCGGCGGCCAAAAGTAAAATAGCACAAATGACCATCAGGACTCGCACCGGCGAGGAGTTGTGACCGAGTCCGAAGCGAACGGTCAAGGTGGCCAGCAACAAGACGAAAAAGGCGGTGGCAATCCAGGCCAGGCGTTGTAATTCATAGGTATCCACTAAATCCACGAAAAAGCTGCGAATCGGATTGAGTTGCACACCCTGCATTTGGACTCGCGAAAACTGTTTGGCAAACTCCAGATTGAAGGCTATGTCCTCATCACCGGGCGCCAGGCGGCGGGCCTTGGAATAATATAAGACGGCGTGACCGAGGTCGCCGGACTTGAAATATGCGTTGGCCAGATTGAAATGGACGTCGGCCGATTCCACGCCGCGGTTGAGAATGCTTTCATACATTCTGATAGCGCTGGCAAAGTCTTTGTCTTCATAAAACCTGTTGGCCATGGCGAACTCTTCCGACTGAGCCATCACAGAAAACCGCCCAGTCACCATGAACAAGACCGCCAACACGAGCAGACAAAGCACACGCCTAAGCAAGCTTTACCCCCTCGATCCTGATGATGACTTCCTCCGATTGCTTAAGCGTCCGATCTATATCCGACTGGGTAAGGGCAGCCGAGGCAAACCGGGCGTAATCGCATTGGGTGATAACGCCGGTGTAACTCTCTATAAGTTCCTCGGGAGTCAAACGCTCGGCCAACTCCTGGCGAATTGTGTCGGTGGTCAAACCGTGTGGCGAGATGTTGAGTTTGTCGGCCAGGTAGGATGTCAAAGCACGATATATCTCGACGTAGAACTCTCCGACCGAGTCCAGGTTGGCCAGTGCCCGAGCTTGGGCTAGTCTCTTTTTGGCGATCTTGGCCGCCCCCCTGGCTCTGGCTCGTCCGGTGTCGGCAGCCAGCTTCTCGCGCCGACGGCGCACCAGCACGGTGGTGATCAGACCCACCAACGGTAGGAAATTGGCCAACACGTATGCATAATTGAAGACCGGAAGATGACCGGTGGCCTGCATCTTGCCCAGCTCAGCTTTGATGTGCCTGATGTCGTGGGCGCGACTGTCAATAGTCAGACCGGGCGCCGAGTATGGAACGCCGGAACTGCCCGAGTATCCGGCCGGCGCCGTCACGGTGACCTGAATCGGCTGAGTTGCTACCTTGTTGTATTGGTCACGGTCCGGGTCGAAGTAGTTGAAAGCAACGCTGGGTATCACGAGGTCTCCCGGCACACGAGGGATGAAAACTTCTTCAAAAACTTTGGTGCCGCCCAGCTTGTCGTTCTGCTGCGAAACAGACTCCGATGACGAAGCCCGATAGATCCGGAATTCGTCCATCTCCGACAACACCGGCTCAGCTACCGATTTGATATTACCGGTTCCAGATATCCGAAACTTCACCGTGACCGGTTCGTTTACCTCAACCTGCCGTTTGTCGGCTTCGGCCTTGATTTTGAAGCGACCGATAGTGCCGGTAAAGTCTGCGGGTCGGTTCTCCTGCGGAATTGGTTTGACATTAATGCGCAAGGGCTGGCTGGATGCACGCGCTTCGACACCACGTCCAAAGAAATCATCCAGATTGAAAGAACCGAAAGGATCACGGGAACGCCGCCGCTTACCGGCCACGGTGGCCCGGATTGTGGCGCGACCGATGGTGAGTTCTCCGGTCTGAGTTGGAAAGAGCGCATACTTGCGTTCGATCAAGCGGTAGCGACGATTGTTGAGGCTTTGGTAATACGGCGCCTTGTTGCCCAGCACTTCGGTCCAGAACCCGGTGGTGGTCGGCTCGGTCAACTCGGGGCTGCCGTAGTACTGAACTGCGATGTAAAACTTCAGGGTGAGTGTCACCTGTTCGTTCACATACGGGTCCTTCTTATCTACGACCGCTTCCAGGAAATAGTCTTTACTGTCGCCCTTGGAATCCAGGCTGCGATCATTGATGTCATCCGAGGCACTGCTGCCCCGGTTCAGTACCGTCAACATTACCATGTTGCCTTTGTAACGTTTATTATTGTGGACGACTGAGATGTTGTCTATGGGAAACTTGCCCGCCTTACGCGGTATGACAAGATAGCGGTAGATCAGAGACGACTCCACGACGCCGTTGGCGATACTGATGTTGGAGGAGCGACCCTTCGAGTAGATTTCAAAAGTCGGCAGGGTGGGCAGTTGTGGTTCCGGCAGGTTCTGAACACTACCGGCCACTTGCACCTGGAGAAGCGCCTGTTCGTCCATGCCGATGGTGGTTCGGTCCAAAGTAACGCCGACGGTAATTTCATCGGCCGCCATAACTGCGGTCGTCATTATAACCACGGTCAGTGCGGCGGAAAGACACCAAACGATACGATGATCAAAAAAAACTTTGTTACCAATCCTTGCCGACATAATTCCCTGATACCTTACGACGCTTGATCTTCTTCTGGATATCACTTTCGTCATCGCGCATGGCGTTTAGAATTCGTTCAGCATCCTCTTTGGACATCTGTTGCGCATCCTGTGGTTGCGGCTGCTTTTGTTGCTGTTCGTCTTTGTTTTCCTGATCCTGCTGTTGCTGCTGTTGTTGTTCGTCTTCGTTTTGTCCCTGTTGATCCTGCTGCTCTTCCTGCTCTTTGTCCTGCTGTTGCTCTTCCTGCTCTTCCTGCCCGTCCTTCTGCTGGTCCTGTTGCTGTTCCTGTTGTTCCATCTGTTCTTTGAGCAGGCGACGCGCTAGTTCAAGATTATACTTGGCATCCATGTCGTCGGAATTGATTTCCAGAGACTTCTGGTAACTCTGAATAGCGTTTTGATAGTCTTGCATACGGAAGAGGGTGTTGCCAAGATTGTAATGAGCCTGAGCTTCAGTCTCAATGTCGGTGGTGTTTAAGGCTCGCGTGTACTTGTCGACGGCCTCCTCGAAACCGCCGTCCTCATGAAGAGCCCCGGCGATATTGTAATTCAGTTCCGGCGATTCCGGAATGTCCGTTTCGGCGTTATGATAGTAGTCCAGAGCCGTCTGGAAATCACCTGATTTCATCGCCTCATTGCCCTTTTTCACCTTGTCAAAAAGGCCTTCGGCGGCCGCCGAACCAGCCAGAACCAACAGTATTGCAACTACTCTCATCATAACAGACTTACGCATGGCCACTGGCCTCCGTTCGCTTTTTTCGTTCAGAAAGAAAGAACTCACCGATCACCAGAAATATGGCCAATAAAAGCGGCCACTGGAAGCGGTCATCATAACGAGTCACCAGCGCTCCCTCCAGTTCTTTCTTCTCCATAGAAGATATTTCGTCAAAAATCCTGTCCAACTCAATCTCCCCCGCTGTGGCGTGGTAGTACTTGCCGCCCGTGGCCAACGACACTTTCTGAAGCGTGGTTTCGTCAAGACTGGAAACAATGACCTCACCGTTCTCATCCTTCTTGAAACCCATCTGCTTGCCTGCGCGGTCGAGGATCGGGATCGGTTCGCCGTCGGGGTTGCCTATCCCTACCGTGTAAATCTTGATGCCTTCCTGACGAGCTTCCTCAGCTTTCTCTTCGGCCCCGCCTTCATGATCCTCGCCGTCGGTCAACAACAAGAGCACTTTGTGTTGTTTCTCTTGCTGAGCAAAGGCGCGTGAAGACATTTCGATGGCCGAAGTCAACGATGTACCCTGGACGCTCACCGAGGCGTTGTCGACAGCCTCAAGCAAAAACCCGGCTGCCGAGTAGTCAAGGGTCAGGGGACACTGAATAAACGCCTCCCCGGCAAAAACGACCAGGCCGATACGATCACCTTTAAGACGTTCGATTATGCCGCGAATTTCCTGCTTGGCTTTATCCAATCGGTTGGGCGCCATATCACGAGCCATCATCGAGTTTGACACGTCCAGGGCGATCACGATGTCGATCCCTTCGCGCTTCAACAGTTCCAGATGGGTACCAAACTGAAGCCGAGCCAGGGCTACGGCAACCAGCATCAAAGCCAGGAGGATCAATACGCTCTTTGTTCGTTGACGAGTGAAACTGATGTACGGTGCGTTTTTCATCAACAGGGGTAGATCACCAAACCGTTGCATCAGCTTCTTCTTGCGCGCCAGGGCGAAAAAGACAAAGACGCCCAACAACAAAATGATCGGCAGGATGGCGAAGTTTATCGGATCGGCAAAACGCATGGGCTATCTATACCTCTGCTAAGGCAACTTTCGAAAAAAGGTTTGGGCCAACAGTATCTCAAGCACCAAGAGCAGCAGGCCGGTATACGTGAAAAAATGAAACAGCTCTGTGTACTGGATGTGTGAGGCGATTTTGACCTCAGTTTTTTCCAGGGCATCGATTTCTCCGTAGATTTCTTCCAGTTCTTCACCCGATCGTGCCCGGAAATACTTACCGTCGGTCTTCTCGGCAATCTGTTTGAGCGTCTCTTCGTCGATCCGCGTCGGCTGGTATACATAGCGCTTGCCGAACAGCGGGTCCTGAACCGGGTACATGGCATTGCCCGGTTTGCCGGCGCCGATGGTGTAGATTTTGATATCCATGGCTTCAGCCAATGAAGCCGCCGTCACCGGGTCGATCTCGCCGGCGTTGTTGTCGCCATCGGTCAGAAGAACCATGATGCGACTCTTGGAATCCGACTCACGCAACCGATTGACACCGTTGATCAAGGCCATACCGATGGCCGTGCCGTCCTCGACCAGCCCGAAGTCCACCTGATCGATGAAGTTCAGCAATACACCGTAGTCCGTGGTCAACGGACACTGCGTGAATGAGTAGCGCGCGAACACAACCAGGCCGATGCGATCATTGACACGGCGTTCGACGAACTTTTTGATCTCCTCCTTGGCTACGTGGAGACGATTGTGCGGCTTGAAATCTTCGGCCTGCATCGATGACGAGACGTCGAGCGCCAGCATGATGTCGATACCTTCCGAAGTCACTTCGGTGTACTCGGTGCCGCTGCGCGGACGAGCAAAGGCGACCACAAACAAAAGCACGGCCAGCATGCGAAAGGCGGTCAACAGAAAGCGATAACGCTGACGAGCCGACCGTCCGGCGCGGCGAACGATTTTTAAGTCGGAGTATTTGATGGTAGCCGATTTGAACCGACGGTGCCGACGATGGTAGTAGATCATCCAGGCCAGAATCAGCCCGCCGACAATGAATATGGCCAGCGGTGGAATGGTGGTATTGACTACATCAAAAAGGTTGATACTCAGGCCGGCGAATTCGAGGTTCATTCCTCCACCTCCGTGGGACCTTCTGTCGGCTTTTCTTTGTCATTGGAAGCCACGGCCATTTCGACCTGCAATCGTCGCTCAAACTCAAGGCGCACCGACTCAACCATATCGTGCGCGAGATTGAAATCGGTACCGGCCCGTTCCTCCTGGGGAACGAAGCGCGCAAACTTCACCAGGTCGGCATGACTGAGAAAATTGCGCAGGTTGTCATACAAGTCGTTCGGCAGGGCAACATCGATAAACCTCACCAGAAACTCGTCGGTTGTCATCTCAAGAACGTCGACCTCATACATCCGTCCGAAGTACTCGCGGACGATCTCGGTCAGTTCTATGTAGTAGAGTTTGTGCTTACTCTGGGCCATTAGGCTTTTCTCGGAAAGCAAGGCTAGTCGTTCGAACGCAATCTCCCACGGCTGGCGCCGGTCGACAAAGGCAGCTCGATCAGGCTTGCGACGGAAACGACGCCACAAATACCAGGCAATGACTATGAGAACAACCGTGGCGGCGCCGCCAATGATTCCCTTTTCACGAGGATCACGGGCAAACACGGTGGGTGGTTTCGGCGGTTTGAGCGGACGAATGTCGGCCGAGTCAGATTCTGCACCCAAAAGAGAATTCACCACAATCGGCACCGCTTCAGACAGAATCACTTTCCGAGAACCGTCGGGCAAGTTGAACAACGCAGGTATCGGCGGGATGACGTAGTCGCCGGTGGTAAAAGTGCTAAGCACGAAATTGCTTTCGCTTCGCATCCGTCCGTCATCAAGCCGCGAAATCTGATCCGTTTGGTAATCCTTAACATCGAATGCACCCAGGTTGGCGCCCAGCGGCGGCGGCACCAACTCGTAGGTGGAGTCGTAGGTGATGGTCAGTTTGTAATTGATCAAGTCACCGATGAACATATCGGCTCGGTCCACCGCTGTTTCCACGGTGATCCCCCGGATCGTGGATACGGTGTCGACCTGAGCCATCACCGGCAAGGACAAAGCGGTCACGACAAGCCACACCATCAGCGAAACTGCTGCCGCTTCTCGAAAAACAAGTCGACCACGCAGGTCGACCCAATCTGGGGACTCACGCTTCGTCATTTGATATTCTGATCGTAGAATTCTACTTTCTCCGCTTTCGACAGCATGGCGATGTAATCTGAAAAAGCTGCGTTCGCTTTCGTTCCCTGATAATCCAAAAACACCTGCGCCCGCACCGAATCATAGGGCGCGTTTTGGTATTTGTCCTGCTTGTGAGCCAGCCAAAAATTGCGCACGTCGCTTGAATCAATAGTCACTTTCGGCATGACTTTATCTACAACATATTTGTCAACCAGCAGTTTTCTCTGCAATTGCCGCTGCTGTTTTTGAACTTCGGGGTCGTTGTCATACCCTTCCCGCAGGGCGGCGCGATAGATCAATTCCATGGCAACGTATTGATGCGCATATTCCACCCGTGCCTGACGCGACGTGAACTGTTTCTGAATCTGGACCGGCATCGCCTGAATTTCATCTTCCACCTGCGACAACCAGATGGGTACGCCGCCGACCCGCGCCACGGCCACATCCCCTTGCTGCTTGGGCGTGGTCACCAGATCGGTAGCGTCGTTCAATTGCTGCCTGGCTTCCAGTATTTGCCCCATCTTCTCAAGCGATGCTACCAGGTTTTTCGACGCTTCATTCACGAAGGAACCGTTCGGATCGATCGAACGAGCACGGACATAGTAAGCTGCCGCTTGGTCGTGGTTGGAAAGGTTCTCAAAGTAAATCTTCCCGATCAGATAGTTGACATTGCCACGGGTCTTAACGTCGACATCAGGATACTTAAGTAACGTCTGGTACTCTTCGATCGCTGCCGTGTATAGCCTGGTATCGCGCAACTCACCGGCCAGCTTCTTGTGTCGTTCGATAGCCGCAGAGTTATCGACATTGGTGCATGACACAAGAGCCATCAGGAGTATGCCGAGGGCAACGGTCACAGGCCTGCCTGCCTGCAAATATGTCTTCTGCGCTGCGCGCGCCTCGGGTGGCCGCCTCAATTTTGTGGGCGGCAAGTGGAAGCCACTTGTGGCCGTCCTCGTCTGCCCCTGCCTCGACTCCGCTCGGCATGACATTCTCGCGGCGCACGAAGACGTACACCGCGCACGAAGCGATTGTGGGCGGCATGTGAAGACCACTTGTGACGGCTCCTGTCTGCCTCTACCCCGACTCCGCTCGGCATGACATTCTCGTGGCGCAAGAGAACGTACACCACACACAGTCCCTAAGTTTTTCAACAGCCTGCTAATGCCGACGCTCCCTTGCTTTGAAAAAGTTTATAAGAGGGACGATATACGACTGGTCGGTGTGAATGTCGATAAAGTCGAGGTTTATCAATTGGAAGCCTCTTTTCAGGTCAGAGGTATCTTCGTCCGCTTTGGCTGCGAACTGTCTACGGAAGGTCCGCGATCCGGTGTCGACCATGATTACCTCACCCGTCTCGGCATCCTCAAGTTCGATCAAGCCGACATCATCAAAACGAGTCTCGCGCGGATCGGTGATTTTCACGGCGATAATATCATGCTTGTTGTTGGCGATACGAAGGGGGCGAAAGAAATCCTCCGACAAAAAGTCCGACACCAAAAACACCACCGATTTTCTTTTGATGACTTTGTTGAAATACTCAAGAGCGCCGCCGATGTCGGTCTTTGTTCCCTCCGGCTTGAAATACAAGACTTCCCGAATGAGCCTGAGAACATGGCCACGGCCTTTTTTGGGCGGCACGAACTTCTCGATAGTGTCGGTGAATATTATCAAGCCGACTTTGTCGTTGTTCTTGATAGCCGAGAAGGCCAACAATGCGCACAGTTCCGCCGCCATATCGCTCTTGAATCGACCCCGGGTGCCGAACCGACCGGACGATGAAGCATCGACCAACAGCACCACCGACAGTTCACGCTCTTCCTTGAACTTTTTGATATGCGGATAGCCGGTACGAGCCGTTACGTTCCAATCAATCAGACGCACATCATCGCCGGGCTCGTACAGACGTACTTCCTCAAACTCCATCCCCTGACCTTTGAAAGTGGAGTGATACTCGCCCGAAAAGAGGTCGTTGACCAGTTTTTTGGTCCGAATCTCTATTCGACGAATCTTTTTGAGTACTTCCTTCGGGATCATAGGCGTCTGCTACGGAACTTCTATAGTGTCGAAGATCTTCGCGACGATGTTGTCCGAGTCGATCTCCTCCGCCTCCGCTTCATAGGTGATAATGACGCGATGGCGCAGCACGTCGTAGCCGACCGCCTTGACATCCTCAGGCGTGATGTAACCACGACCTTTCAGGAAAGCATGAGCCTTCGCAGCCAGGTTGAGATAGATCGATGCCCTGGGCGAAGCGCCGTAGGCGATCAGATCGGTCAGGTCGCCCAGACCATACTTGGCCGGTTCGCGCGAGGCAAAGACGATGTTGATGATATACTCTTTGACTTTGTCGTCGACGTAGATATCCCTGAGGACCTTCCGGGCATTCAGAATCTCGGTCGGCGTGACCACTTTTGAGACTTGCTCAACCAGGGCGCCGGTGTTACGATCCATAATCTCGCGTTCTTCAGCCGGGGTCGGATAGCCTATCTTTAGCATCAGCATAAACCGGTCAACCTGCGCTTCAGGCAAAGGGTAGGTACCCTCCTGCTCAATCGGGTTCTGTGTGGCCAGAACCAGAAAAGGCGCGTCCAACGGGAAAGTGGTTTCACCAATCGTAACCTGCCGCTCCTGCATCGCTTCCAACAAAGCCGACTGTACTTTGGCCGGGGCACGGTTTATCTCGTCGGCCAGAATAATATTGGCGAAGATAGGACCTTTTTTCACCGAGAACTCAGATGTCTGAGGATTGTAAATCTGCGTGCCAATCAGGTCAGCCGGCAAAAGATCGGGTGTAAACTGAAGCCTTTGGAACTTGGCATCGATGGCATCCGACAGCGTTTTTACCGATAGCGTTTTGGCCAAACCCGGCACACCCTGAATTAGGATGTGACCGTCGGCCAGAATTCCAATCAGGAGCCGGTCTATGAGATACTGTTGACCGACGATGACATTATGCATTTGCTGAGTCAATCGTTCAACAAATGACGACTCCTCTTCTACCTTGGCTTGAATTGCTTCAATGTCGATGTTCATTCATCCTCCGGTATCGTTCAAAACTAAAGTTTCTCAAACAGTTGGCGGATTTCCGCTTCGAGTCTAATGGTCTGACCCGGACCCACTGAGACCGGGCTGAATTTGTCGCGCGCCGCCTGTGCGAACCAGGCTGCGATTTTCGAACCTGACTGGTCGCTCAAACCGACTGAGAGAAGTTGATCTTTCAGGTCCTCCTGGCCTATTCCTTCCGGACTGAGGCCGTATTGTCGGCTGAGGAATTCGGTCATAATCTTGTGCAGCCCGGTCTGGAACCGCTTGTGGTCGTTTCCGGACTCAGTTTTCAACCGGCTCAACTCATCCAGGAACTGTTCCACTACCGTTCTTACCGGTTCCAACCGCTGCTGGTTCCGGGCTCGTCTGTTAATAACTGTTAACAATCCGACCACCGCGATCAGGACGGCGCCGCCCAGCCACCAGAATATCGTAAAATCGAACGGTTCCACGGGCGGCAGCGGCTGGGCAATTGATATGGTCATCGCTTCGGTGGTCAATTCACCCGGCAACGAATCCGGCCAGGTATAATAGCTGATCGTAACCGGCGCTATGTGTCCCAATCCGGACGATTTCGGCAGCAGGACATAGCGGTATTTCTTGATCGTTCTCTCGGATTCGTCATCGCCGGCCGAAGCCACCGATGAGGAGAAGCCGCGAACAGTCATCCGGTCTATTATGGGACTGAGCGGCCGGGGAAACAAGTAGGCAGCCTGCGATCCGTCCCAGGACAGCTCGATCTCGAACAGCACGCTGTCTTCAAAGGCAATACTGGAACTGCTTACCGTCTGGCTGACTGAGATGCCATCGGCTAGTATCGAAGCGGCTATTGTTGAAAGGGAGAGAAGCGTTATCAGTTGCTTGATCATTTTGAAGAACCGTGAATCTAACTCCTGTTTGGGGCCGACTTTCCAGCGGTACGGTTAACGCCGGGCGGTTGTTTCGTTTTTTGCCTGCGTCCAGCCCTGCTCGTAACGGCTGTTATACGCGCAAGCTCATTGTTCGTTTCCCAAAAGCTCAGGCCACCCAAATGGCCACAATTCCCACGACCATTCCAGCCTTCAAGGCCCAGGACACAGTCTGCAACATCCCGTCAGTGGGCCGGAGACAAAGTAAAAACAAAAGTGCGCCCAGAGGCAAGTCCATTATGAATACCGTAATCAGTTTGTACCAGCCGCCAAACCAGTCCAGCAAAATGGGGACGAGCGTCAGCACCGCCAAGAGCATGAAAAAACCCCAGGCGAGCCAAAGTGACCGCCTGACACCGACCAGTTGCGGCAAAGTCCTCACTTCCAACCGTCGATCGCCCTCAATGTCCTGAACATCTTTGACGATTTCCCGCACCAGGTGAAAAATAAACGCAAATAGCGCCGGAATCAGCGGCCCCGGTAGTCCGAAAGCGGCGGCAGTATCGACCGCCATACCACCGGTCAAAAAAGTCATACCACCCAGAATGGAAATGATTACGTTGCCAAGAAAAGTGACCCGCTTCAGCTTGAAATTGTAGGCCATCAGCAGCCCGATTGCTACCAGCCCGATCAGGGCCACCGCCATACTGACAGTCAGGGCCACGGCCAGGGCGGCCAGATTCAGAATCACAGCCAGTGTTATCGCATAGCGGCGGCTGAGCGCTTGCCTGACCAATACACGCTGTGGACGGTTGATGCGGTCTATGTCTATGTCGACCAGATCGTTTACGATATTCCCGGCGGCGCAAACGAAGGCGGCACACAAAGCCGCCATAGCCGGTCCATAGTAGGCCACACTGGCCTCGACCAAATGCGCGCCCAACCCCACTCCCAACATGGCCATGATGCAATTGATAACGCGAATCAGCCTGAGTGTTTCTATCAGCTTACGCACAGTTGAGGATAGGCACATGTCACCGTGGTGGTCAAGTTTAGATGTCGGCTGAGAACTCGATGGAGAGTCGCGGCTGGTCAATGGCCGACTCCGGATTCCAGCCCAGTGACAGCCGCAAGCGGCTTCCCGGCCCTATCACGGCCAGCCCCACTCCGTAGCCGTGACGATAGCGTTCTTCCGTATAGACCGAACCATCGAAGCGGCGCACCCGATTGTTCAGATAGGCGCCGTCATGGAACAAGTACAGGTAGCCGCTTTCAAAACGAAAACGCGGTTCCACGGTGCCTATCACGGCATGCACAGCCGGGAAGTTCTCGTTGCGAAAACCGCGAAGCGAGCGCGGCCCGCCTATCAGGAACAACTCCGATGTCGGCGGCAGTGGCTCATCGGTCAGATAGCCCAGGTACCTTACCCCCAGCTTTGTAACCAGCCGTCCCCAAAGCGCAGGCGCCAGTTGCATTGCCACAGCAGCGCGTGTATCGTTCAAGACCCGATGTTCAATCTCGGCGGTCGCACTGTCCTGCCGGTAGCGTCGATGAGCGTAGATCAGGGACCACGAAAGCGCCCAGCCGCCGGTCGGATTGTGTTCAGGGTGCAGAGTCTGTCGCTCAGAAGAAAGTTTGGCGGCCCAACGGACGAACGAAGGGTGATAATCGTCGGGCGTCACTGCTTTGTATGATACTCCCAAGCCCCCCTCCCAGCCGGCAGCCAGACGGGCGGTGTAATCGGCGCCGGCGTAGAACTCGTAGAACTGATCCCGATAGTCCCGGGTCGACACTTCAATGCCAAGCCTTCCCACTCCGGCGAGATAGAGCGGCTGCCGGTATTTCAACAACAGGCTATTACGCCCTTTTTCGGATCGCTCGGTATGAACCCATGCCTGCCGACCCCGGCCGAACATATTGGTGAATGCCGCCCTCAGCGACCAGACCAGACCGATAGATGCATCCGGGATGTAACCGGCGCTGCCTTCGAGATGAAACTGCTTTCGTTCGGCAAAACCGATTTCCAACGCTGCCGCCCTAAAGCCGGTTTGTGGCTGCACTCGCAGCGGCGGCTGGAACACAACCTGGTCCAACTCATCAGCCGCCGCTTCGACCGAGCGCAAAAGCCGACCGGTCAGCGTATCACCCCGACGAACCGGCAGGCTGCGTTCGATCATGGCAGGGAGGCTTCGCGTAAGTCCGACCAAGCGCAAGTCTGATACCGTCACAACCGGACCCCGGTTGAGGTTGATATCCAGATTCACCGAATGACCGTCCCGATGCACACCACTGATTTGCATCGATGCGAAGTAGTACCCTCGGTCGTTCAATCTGTCGATTATGCCGGCCAGCCGGTCCTGAACGTTGCGACGACTGAAGAAGCCCTGACCGTAGACATCAAAAGTGCTATCTCCGAAGATAGCTATCCGACCCAGACTGAATCTCGACCCACCATGGACAATCAGACTCTCGCCACGAAGCCCGGCCCTGGCCTCAAGGTATCCCAGATCATGCAAGAGTACCTCCGCGCTGTCAGCTTGTTCTCTCGCCGATAACCGAGAGGCCGTCAGCCGCTTGATCTGCTTTGCGTTTACCGGATGATCGCCGCGCCAAACCAGTTCGCCCGCCGAGCCGCAAGCGGCTATCACGGCTGTAATCAGTATTATAATGGCTGGTCGCTTCATAACAGATCAGAATCCCGCCACCATCTCGGTGCGACCGGTCAATCGGGCCGTGCGGTTGTCGGCATGGCGACCGGTCAACGAGAAATTGAGACGAACCTCACCTTTCACCCCGTAGTTCAGGTTTACCGACCAGATAGCACCCTTCTCACCAGGTCTGTTGTCGGTCAGGAAGTAGGAGTGCGACCCCCCAACGTTGGTCAATCGTTGGCTGTACCCCTCAAGCGAGGAGCGCAACTCCCCTTTGCGCACCATCTGCCACCGCGCGTTCAGTGAGACGGTATAGAGTTGCGAGAGTTCGTCGGTCGATGATTTTGCGCGACGGTAGCTGCCGGTAGTTGTGATTTCCAAAACCGTAATTCGTCGACGCGCCGAGATACTGATCTTATAACCATCGATCTCTCCCGAACTTCCATAGTAACGGTCACGGTCGACCTGGAAGAGTTCCAGCTTTTGTTCCAGATAGGTATCCAGGGCCACCTCTTTTAGGTTCAACGATTCTTCTCGCTGCCTGCGCAACCGGGGTGCGTCGGCCACCTGACGGCGCTGCATGGTCTCGCGGTACGACAGGTTGATCACGTGAAAACCGCCCACCTTCCACAAACGCAGGTCTGAATCGTATTGACGATCATAAAACAGGTACGGCTCAGACTCATCTGAATAAAAGGGCAGACTCCACAAGAGCCCGCGATTACCACCATCGAGAAGTTCTTCGTTGATACGCGAATTGAAACGGACATAGACATGGTTGAACTCACGCCTGAGGTGAAAACTTTTCTCGCCGCGACGAACCCGCGAACGCTCGGAAAGGAGTTGGTCGACCTGGATGAAGTTGCCGTCGGGATCGGGGACGAATATGCTGTCCTCGAAAATGAAGTCGCCCCGGCCCGGTTCAACTTCCAGGTAGGTCAAGCCACGGGCATGGCGCGACTCGGTGGAGATGGTGTAAGCTCCTTCGATAGTCAGTCGTCTATGTTGACTGTGGTAGCGATAACCCAACCGCCCCAGAAAACTGCGTTCCGTGATACTTGGGCCGTCCAGCCACTGATGGGTCACAGTCAACTGGTAACTCATTTCGCCGATGCGACGGTTGGATGCCAGCGCAATTCGCCTCCGCCTCAGACTCTGTTGCCAATCTGTTACAAGGCTGTCTTCGCCATACTGTTCAAAACGGAGGTTCTCGTTTTCACCGGACAATCCAATGCTGGACCTCAGATACCGGGTCCCCTGGGCGATTCCGTTATACTCGTGCTTGCGGTTGTCTGACTCGACCAACGACGTGAGGCTGATGTTTTTGGTTAAACCAAACCGCACCCGTCCCAGCAGGTTTTCACCATCACCCTGGCGTGACTGAGCGTCGGGTGAAAACTCCGATCTGATGGCGTAGGCCTCCAGAGTTATGTCGACCCGATCGTGCGGCTGGACTTGCAGGCCGAGGTGACCCTTGTTGGCCTGGAACTGTTCAGCGTACTGAAGCCGTCCAAATTCGGAACGCACTGTCAGGAAACCGAACGGTCTGGCGACACTTCTTCCGCGAAACACTGTTTCATCATCGTCCTGATCGTATTGCCGTGGTAGCAGAAACTCGCGGCGGAACTCCGGTTCGTTCAACCGTTCCAGGGTCATGTATTCAGATTGCCGATGACGGACGGTGAGAGTCAGTTCATCCTCGCGACCGAAACGCTTATCGAGATTCACGCGGTAATAGAGGCCGTCATTGTTGTCGTCGTCCAAAGATGAAAACAAGTTGCGATCAAAGCGGCTCTGACGCACATCGGTGCTGATGGTGCCCAGCGTTGCGGTTTTGAGTCGGGCTCGCAGGCGGTAGTGATCGGTCCGCACGGCTGCAGCCAGAGTGACCAGGGGAAGATAGTCGCCCTGCCCGGCGCCCGAGAACTCGTAGACGTCCGCACCGAGAAAACGATAACTCCCCGCACCCAGACCGACGAAACTGAAAGTGACACGGTAGTCGCCGTTGGGAACGCCGACATACTGAAACACAGAATCGGGCAGACTGTCGGCAATCAACCGGTATGCGCCAAGGCTGTCCTCTGTCGCCGAGGATCGCACCGCTTGTTGGGTACTGTCGCCAAGCTCCGAAAGAAGTTCGGTATTGGCCGCCGACAGTTCACCCCAGAGCGGCTGGTCTTTGTCGTCACCGTCGCGCTGAACTTCAACGTCGACAGAGAACATCGAATCTCCAAACACGGCACCGCCGGCCATCGACAACAGTTCACCTTTGTAGTCGGCTATCAGCGGCTCGAAGTCGATTTCGATTCTGCTGCGCCGGTCGATGGGATGATTGACATTGAAAGTTATGCCGCCGACCGGATATTCCATGGTGTAATCTTTGGTCGTGCCGCGCTCCAGGCGCTCACCATCCAGCCAGACCGACTCCGAACCGGGGACTATCGGCTGAATACGAGAACTCTCACCGATGAAGTAAGGTCCCTGCAAGCCATCGTCACCTGCGATACGCACGCTGGCAAACCTTCCTTTGGGTCGGGCAGCCAGAGCATCGACCCGCCAGTTTGGTTTATGCACCATGAACCTGACCCCGGACAGAGCTCGGGGGATTACTCGCGATGGCGAAATGCGACTGCTCACGGATATGTCTCCGATTTGGGCCGTGACCGATGGGGAGTTCAACTGTAGTCGGACCTTGTCCAGTTCGTTGAGCCGACTGTCGGCGGTGCCGTATGATGGGTCGTAGCCACGGTCGGAGACAGCGCCGCTGATGATAACGCCGGGGGCCAACTCACCCTCGACAGAAAGATCCAATGATTGGCTGAACTGGGAAGGTCCATTGGTTCGCGCCAAAAAACGAAAGGTCTTGGCGCCGGTTAGCGACACGCTGCTTTCATCGGCAGCTCGACCGGGCAGGCCGAGGTCGGTAGAGAACTCCGGGACCGTTGGCTGGGCCGGGGTCGTCGTCGGCAGACTGGCGCCGTAGCTTGTTTTGAGCCATTCAGGCAGCCGGTGGTAGCTTGCAATCAGCGTGTCGTTAACGGTCGGCTCAAGCGATGAAAGATCAAAGGCGCCTTGCCCGCTTGCAAAACTATAGTCAACACCGCGCCTCAAGTGGCGGCCGTTGAAATAGAGCGAGTCCGATCCGTCGAATATGTGGTGTGATCCGATAAACAAACGGCTTGGGATATCAGGTCCAACCAAAACCTGCCGGACCGTGCCGCCGGTCACAGAGGCAGCCAACATGAACAAGAGAGAGCTAATTGTGAGAAAGAAAGATCGGCTCAGGCCGCTTGCGGGTTTGCACAAAGAGCCTATGCTCCGTTGGGCTTTGCCCTTAGTCCGTCTCATCATAGATTACGCGACAAACCAATACTCGATCATTGCCCGAGTCGACAATCATCAGGCGACCATCATCCAGAAGGGCAACATCGGCCGGCTCTTTCAGCCGCTTTCGATCACCCATAAGCTGCGGGCCGGTTACCAGCAACTGCTCACCGCTTCTTGAATCCAGACAGGTCAGGCGGCCCTGAGCGATGTCAAGCAGCCACACAACATCTTCTGCAATGGCCACCGAGGTGGGAGCGCCAAAAGTCCGTGTAGAAGTTTCTGCGATGAATCCACCGTAGGCATCATAGCGGGCCAATCGTAAGTTGCCCGGATCGCAGACCACAAACTGCCCATCGGCATCCAGCGCTATCTCGCTGGGACGTGACAGTTGGCCGCCGGAATAACCGAAATCGCCGACGAATCGGCTGAATTTGCCGACGTTGTCAAAGACGGCGATACGGTCCTGATCTGCATCGGCCAGCCATACCTCGCCGTAATCGGTCACGCCCAGTCCGGCCGGTCGTCCGTACTTGAAAGGATCGTCTTCATCGCGCAACTCGAAATCATCGACGAAGTTCAAGCGGGTGTCAAATCGCACCAGGCGGTGATTACTCTCATCGGCCACCATCAGATTAAGGCTGTTGTCCAGGGTCACCCAGGCCGGGTTGTTGAGCAGGCCGGCGCCGAAACCGTAGCCACCGGTTTGGTCCTGTGGTGTCAGCGCGGTGTTGAACCTTATCAACCGGTTGTTTCCGTTGTCGACCAGATACCAACTGCCGTCGGTCGCCACCGCCACACTGCGCGGGTTTTTCAGAGATTGTCCCAGCATGGGTCCCTCGATCACTTGCTCTACCAGCAGAGCGGAGGGTGCACTTGTATCGTCAGGTTTCTCTGATCCTACTCGTGGCCCAGGACCACAAGCCAGGACCGACAAGAACAGCAAGGTGATGAACCTGTACATGCCGACCTCGTAACGTCTGATCAGAAGCGAGCCAACAGTTCCAGCCGAACCTGTTGCCCGGCGCTCAAGGGATCTATGTCCAGGCGATAACCGAAGCGCTCACGCCCGTTGGACGGTGTAGTATCACCGAACAGACGGCGGGTTTTGCGGGCATCGTGAATAGCGTCAATGATTGACACGATCCGGTTGAGAATCATCAGGCCGACCGTGAAGTCTCGTCGCCGAAAGGCTTCCCGACTGCGATTCTTAAGCTCGCGGTAGGCCGATTTGTCGGAGGCGCTGCGCCAGCGCCAATGGTTTGATTCGTTGTCCACCAGATAGGGGCGTTCGCGATCCTGCACCCGACCGAATTCGTTGAACTGATCGATGTCATCATAGAACCCGACCCAATCGCGGTGGAGATCGTCTTTGTCTTCAAGCTGTGCTCCGGCTCGTTCGCGGGCAAAGTTTATATAGTCATCCTCTCTCCAGTTGCCGTAAGTGTGGTACGACAGAAAACCCAACCACGAAATCGCCTCAACCGCGAAGAAGTAGCGCGCCTTCTTGCGACTGCCCACATAATGCTCACCCAGACCCGGCAACAGAGCAGAGTACAGCATGGCTCTGGAAACGGATTTGCGGTTGGCATCCTGTTTTGTCAAGCCCCAATCATCGCGATCCTGCTGGGCCAGAGACACCGGTGAACCGATTACAGGCCGAGTGGGAGCGGAATATGAGGCCAGGGCAGCGAAGCCTGACTGGATTGGTGTCGGACCGGGTCGGAAGCCTGAGGCCACAACCGGCACTGTCATCAACGTGCACAGACCAAATATGATACAGATACGTCGCATAGCGGCAAACATCTTGTGCGTGGTGTACGTCCGCGTGCGCCGCGTCGGTGCAGTCAGGTGACTCGCCTGACCGCCTCTGGGATGCACGGTAGGTGTCGGGCGGGGTCGCCCAACATCACCCACACCCTTGTGCGTGGTGTACGTCCGCGTGCGCCGCGTCGGTGCAGTCAGGTGACTCGCCTGACCGCCTCTGGGATGCACGGTAGGTGTCGGGCGGGGTAGCCCAACACCACTCAGGCCCATGTTGCGGTGGGTCTTGTCCCGCCCTGGCGGGATGTGACCCGCCGCCCTCGTCTGACCGGCAATGGTGTGTCGGGTCACAACCACGCCTTCGGCGTGTCCAAGACCCGACACAACGGGATGGTCGGTTTTTGATACGTCCCTTGGTAGGGGTGACAAATCTGTCGGCACTTTAGAACGATCTAACACTTTGTCCAAACCCCATCAAAACTTGTACGTGAAAGTCACGTAGGGCGTGTCTTTCCACTCGTTGTAGGAGCGTATAGATGGTTTGACATCGATATTCGAAAAAGGCTGGTCGTACTTCAACCCGTTATTATGTCGCTTGGTGGCGAAGAAGGCCTCAAAAGCGCTGATCAGGTGATTACCCATGACCACAAAGACCATCTTCATCCCTTTGTCGTACTCTTTGTTGGCGTTGTCACGCAAGCCTTCATAGTGGAGACGGTTCTCAGAATGCGGGATAGTTTCCTCGGTTACAGCCTTTTGCACACCATTTCCGAGGAGAAAATCGTTCAGATACTCGCCGTCTATATTGGCATCGTCCCAACCCCACGAAAACTGGTGGTACTTACCGGTCATTTCGTAGTACTGCTGCGTTCGTGTGTCGGGCAGGATGTGGGTGAAACCATGTCTATCATCCGGTTCCTTCAGCGTGTCCGGACTCAGGGTACCATAAGCCGACATCAGATAGGCCTGATAAGCAAGGTAGTCGTCGCCGTTGACGGTGTATATGCTGTCGGGATGGTTCCAGTGATCCCTGTTGAACTGCTCGAACTCGGCCGTGATATCCTCACCATTGCCATGATACTTAAACGCCTGACTCAGACCGAACACCTCGACGGCCAGAAACACCAGCGGTTTCCACTTACTGCCGGAGTAATACTGGCCCAAACCGGGCACGGCCAACGAATAGATGAAGGCCTTGCCGGGCGACTTGTATTCCGGCGGACGGAGATCGGCCTGGGACAGATCAGCCAGGGTCAGATTATCCTCGCCCGACGGAGTGCCGGTTACATCATCCGTCTGAGTGGCTTCATAGTCATAGTTGTAACGGATTCTCTGAAGTTCACTTTCGAATACCGATGTTTCACCTTCGGCAATAGCAACCGATGGGGTTGACAACAGCAATAGCAAACCCAGACTCAAAATGAGACCGACTATTCTAATTCTCGTTTTCATGTTTCTGACTCCTCATCTGATAACGGCGATATCGGTGAAGGCGGTCTCTGTGGTTCCGCCAAAATCTACTTCAATCAAACAGCGATACACTCCGGGCGTGGCGTCTGAGCATACCCACACCAATTCGTTGTCCACCCCACCATTGCGAGGTCCATCAAAACGGGCAACTTCCTGACCCGAAAGATCATAAACTGTAAACTCCACGGCGTTGGCATCCTCGCCCAGGTAATATCGAATGGTCGTGCTGCCGTCTACCACCGGGTTGGGATAGTTGTAATACCTTTCCTCGGGGAACAGTCCGGAATACAGACTGACCGGTGCGGACAAACTGGCCGAGTCGTATGCAAAACTGCCGGACGGATCGTGACCACCCATCGGCCAGTGAATAGGATCAATATCGGGACCTGTTTCCCACAGGTAGAACCAGCCGTCGGCGCCCAGATAGCCCAGTCGACCGCTCGACGACGTGTCGGCAAAGGTCAGACAGGAACCCGCGCCACGTTCGCCGGCCGACATCGGAAAACCATAAGACAACTCGGGACCGAACGAATAGACGTTACCGGCGAAACTGGGGAAGATTATCTCGGGCGATCCACCCTTCTGAATATCACCGATTACCGGCGCGGCGATGGCCAGGTCTTCGTAGTATCCAAAGAAATTCACGTCGTCATACTGCAACCGGTCATCGATTTCAATCGGGAAACCGGTCAGCAGGGTTAGATTTCGGTTGAACGCATACACGGCATTGGCGCCGCCGATGACCAGATCGGGATACCCGTCGCGATCAATATCTCCTGCGACTGGATTGGTGGTGAAACTGTAGCCGGTCTCTATTGAAGCCAACACCTGGGTGAGGGGGTCGAAGACCAGTGCAGGTCCGAGGTGCCAATGAACTGTCAACAGCAGGATGCGGCCGTCGGAAGAAGCCATAGCCAATTCAGGGATGCCGTTGCGGTCCACATCGACCAATATGGGGCCCAGGTTGTAGTAACCGTCAAGCGCAAAGTTCAGGCTGTCAGCGCCATCCATAAGCCACAACCGCGTCTGCACTGTTGCATCCGTCGCCGACGAGTCTCCAGCCAATACCCAGAGTAGATCTTCACTACGGCAAATACCGTGAAAGACCTCTTCGTCCAATACATGGACGCGTGGAAAAGTTGGTCCCAGGTCCTCTTTGAGATAGACACTGCCATCACTGGTCAAGACCCAGAGAGCGTCCCCGAACGACAAGGCCAGGGGTGCACCCGAGGTGGAGAAATCAGGCTGGCCTGGGATCGCTGCATCGGCCAGGCCGTCGTTGTTGGCATCGCTCGGTCGATAGATGGCCACCCGTCCGGCCGCGCCGCTTGGATAGCCGACCGCGACGAATTTCTCGGTCAGGCCGAATCCGAAATCTCCGGTGACCGGCCCGGCATAGATATTCTCGGCAGTCCGTGCAAACAGGGGTAGCGGATGCGGGCGACCGGTATGGATCGAAGCCAGCGCGGTATCATCGTAAGTGACACACGGGTCGCACTGGGACACCTGGTGCAGGAAATTCTGACCATCCAAAGTCACCACCGACAGATTGCTGCCGGAGGCGAAAATAATCTCGCTGCTGCCGTCGCCGTTGAGATCATCCAGCACAGGTGACAGGCCGAGAACAGGCGGTCCGCCACGTACCGGAAAACCATCGACCAGCTTATCCGTCTCCAGATTGAAAGTCATGGCCGTGTCCAGCCTGCGGGGAATGCCGCCGACAGAATAGCGAACACGTCCGATACGTTCCACCCGCACGTGAGTGTCGTTGCCGGAGTTGTCGATTGCCGGTGGGTTGGTGTTGGGCGTAAACGAACTCTTGGTGTCCTCACGGAACATATCTTCGGCCGACCCGAAGCGGCGGCGTCCGGTTTCATAGTAACCGCTCATGTCAACGACGCCGTCGGCTTCGACGATCCGAATAAACCGCCGGGTGGGCACCAGTTGCAGTTTGTTATCCTCGAAATTGACCACCGTGTCGCCGGTAAACCAGTCGTAGTTGAGCCCGGCCACTCCTTCGTCGACATGGTAGATCAAAAGACCGTTGCCGGGAATCAGAAAGTCAAACTCGCCGGTGAATTCACGGGTCTCTACATCGACCGGATACTGAATCACCCCGGTGGCCGAATCGGCCAGCAAAGCGGTTTCGATATCGGGGTAAAGATCGTCGACCCGGTTCTCCAGCAGGTAGTACTCGTTTTCACTGATGGGAATACGTGCGATCCGAGTGCTGTCTGAGGCCAGTTCGGCGGCGGCGAGATAGATGTCGGTCCCCGCACGGAAATCGCGCACCTCGACAAAGCCCAGGTAGGCCCGCGACCAGGCACAGGGGAAAACCGGGATGGTGCCGAAAGAATTACCGGCCTCCCAACCAAAATCGACACCGGTGTTGAAACCGTTGTGATCCATCAGCGCAAAGTCACCCAGATTGGTGATGAAGGCATCGGTGCGGTACAGATCGGGCAGGCCCAACTGATGACCGAATTCGTGCGCCAAAACGGCGTTGAGGGCGGTGGCGCGGTTGTCCTGGTTGGAGGTTTCCGGGATTATCATGGCATCCCAGATGGTGGTCGAGTCGTTGTCGACATAGAGGGTGTCAAAGAAAACCGTGTCGGGTACGAAATTGATATATCCGGTGAACATATCGGAACATGTCGTCGGGAAGCCGATGTCGTTCTGACGATCACTGCCGGCATGGAACAAAAAGTACGAGTCGTACTTTGAAAACTCGATTTCCGGAGAGACGGCATCGGCTGTCTCGAAGCAATCGACAAAGTAGTGCACCAGCCCGTAGATGACGGTGTCGAAAGCCTGGTTTTCCGGCAGACCGGCGGCGCAGATGCCGTACTCGCTCATCGGGGCCGGCAGGCGGTAGGTCGAGTCGATCCCGGGCGGCCAGACATCCCAGTCGAGAGTGATCTTGCCGTCACTGACCGTCTCCCAGTAAACCCGGAGCGCTTTCAGGTGGGCGTCAAAGTAGAGCGAGTCGTGGGGCGGCGGATCGATCCAGTGCCTGACCTCATTGTAGTAAGCGGCCGAATCGGTTAGGTTATCGAGCGGACGCCTGAGATCCATCTCGCCGTTGCCGGTGGTGTTGGGATCGTCGCTTGTCTCCTTTTGAAAATTGAAACGCATGACGAGTATCTTGATTGTGTCGAGTGGATCAGCCAAAGCCATCGTCGGCAACGACCAGGGCGCCTTACGTTCCAGCGCCACCAGGTCCGACCGGGGACGTCGCTGGGCCAGCGAGTGATGTTGCACTTTGTTGTCGGTAACCCGGGTGTCCTCTCGTTGTCGCTCAACTCTGAGAACACGGCCACCGGACTGGGCGGTCGAGACCATGTATGCAGTCGTAACCATAGCAAGGCTCAGAACTAGCGACAAGATGAGTCGGGGCACAAATGTCATTCGATTGGTGCGCATGTTCCTTCCATCTACCACAGCACGGCCAGTGAGACGCGCAAGGTGTTCCTGAGTGACTCCGTGGAACCTGAGGGGATATAAGAGAAGTCGAATTTGAGTTTATCAAAGAGCGAGAGTCCCACACCCAGGGTCAGAGTCTTGACATCACCCTCTTCGTCATGGATGTATCCACCCCTGAGAGCGAACATATTGGCATACAAGAACTCCGCGCCGGTATTGAGGATCAACTGCTTCAACTCTTCGGAGAGGCCATCGTCCATACCGACCAGAATCTTGTTCACCTCCGACGTCACCAGCAGTCGATAGTACTCAGACTGAAGCAACTCATAGGCAAACCCGACCGCCAGGTTGCGCGGCAGGTCGTCGGCCTGGGCGGCGTCGATGTAGGCCATCTTGGGACCTAAGTTGGTAAGAGCCATCCCGAAGGTCAAACGGTGCGACAACATATAGAGCAAACCGAAGTCGACGGCAAATCCGCCCGAGGTTCCCTTGCCCTTCTCCAGCCCGGCCCCGAGGTCGGACAGTTTTGAGTACAGCACTTTGGCCGAGAGTCCCACTTTGAGACGCGATGACAGAGCGGTACCGTAGGAGCCGGTAAACGAGATGTCAAAAGAGTCGAACGATCCCAGGGTGTCGGCTGCTTCGTTGGTGCGGAGGAATTTTCCGTATGAAATAAAGGTGATGTTGCCGCCGAAGGTCCCCCACTCTTCGCTGGAGGTTACAAACGACACGAACTCATAGTAAACATCATCAGTCAACTCCGGCAGCCACTTAACGTGCATCAGAGTAATCTGCTGCAGGGCGTTGGCCTTGATTACGATCTTGTCCGGGCCCACCAACCATAGTTCATCATCAACAGAGTACACATCGGCCGTCGGAGTGCGATCAAGCCCCCGGATATTGGCTCGTTCCCAGTATAGGCCGTCGTGGGCGATAAGCCCTACGTCGGTGGCAAAGAACAGACGCTCACCGGCCCGAACAATAGCGTTGATCCCGGCTGCTGCGGGATTGCGATACATCTTGACCCGGCGTCCGGGGGCGATCGGATCTTCGTCGAGATCGTTGATATCGGTGATTGCTGCGGCATACGATGCCCGCGCGTCGGCGTCGGCATGATTCTTTACATCGACCAGTTGGTCAAAAGTTTCTCCGGCCTTCATTGTGTAGTCACGATAGCCCGGCGTCGACCAGGTGGAGCCGTCAAAATAGAGCAAGCCGTAGTCGGTCCCGATCCAGACGCGGTTGTTGGGTCCACCGAAGATGGAGTTGACCTTCCCCTTGATGGCGTTCACATAAGGAACCTGGACAATATTCCCCGGCTTCAAACCGCCCGAGTCAGCGCCTGGGGAGGATGTAGTTTCCTGGGTTATTTCATTGTCGGTGGCCGGAGTATCGGTTGTGTCTGAGGCTGAAGTTTCGGTCGTATCGTTTTCATTCCCGGCATTTCCCTGGGCCACCATAGACATGATATCGACCTCGCCTGAACCACCCGGATCGACCATTCCCACGCCACTGGTGGCTTCGTTGGCCAACCGGTATTTTTCGATGTATCCCTGGACTTCGGTGGAAGAATTGTAGATGACATTTCGACGTGCGATAGATTCAGGAGTGTCGTCCAGCGCGACTTTATAACTCATGCTGTTGGACCAGGTCCGGCCATCGAAATGATAAAGGTCGTCGCCGAGAACCATCCACAGATCATTCTGGGATCGTCCACCGATGGCCTGCACCGATCCTTCAGGCAATTGGTCGGCGCCCTCGATAGGCGCCACTCTGGCCCCGAAGAAACGGGCCGGACCGGCGCTCGTGCCCACATAGGCTTGACCCTGAACCGCAAAAACACTGGTGACACTGTTCGAAGGAAGTCCGTCGACAACGGTCAATGTCCGCCACCGGTTACTGTTGGCATTGTATACCAGCAGACCGTCGTTGGTGCCGACCAAAAGGTCAGAGCCGGAAACCGCGACGGCGGATGGCTCGCCGGTGTAGTTGACACTGTACGGAACAGTTATCTCTTCCTTAATGAAACGTGAGCGTGATTTCTCAACCGCAATACTGATCCGGTCGGCCTCCACCTCCGATACGCCATCGTCTTTCAAGCCGTCTTTGAGGCGACGTTCGATTTGCTTCACCTGATCCCAGTTGACACGGCACTTATTGTAGGCCAGCATCAGGCTGTCGAACAGGGTCGTTAGTGACTCCAGGCCGGAGTACTCGGTGTCGACAGCGGCCATCACCCGTCCGCGCAGACTGTCCAGGTAGGTGTATGTCCGCTTGTTGTTGATCGCGGCTATCCTCTGGACCATTTCGGCCAGCCGTTCTTCGTCGCTCACATTGAAATACGAAGTGAGGATTTTCTCCACTGTCTGGTCGGTCTTGGTGGTGAACTTTTCGCTCAGGTGCCAATTCTTGTTATCAAACCGCACCAATCCTTTGGGTGATATAGCCCAGATTTCGTAGGCCGTATAGTCACCGGCGCCGCCGGATTTGAGCGCGGCCATGCCTTTCAAAGGTCGATAAGCTTTAGGGATACCGGCCTCGATCCAGGAATCAGCCAAAGGATAGGCCCCCAGCCCGGCCGGATTCCAGTGGGTGGCCGTGGCATCGTCGGTGATTGCCACATACGCCTCGCCCATTCCGGCGGCTCGGGCGCCAGGGGCAATCCTGAGATACAACACGGCGGCGTTTGAAATGTCGGCGGTGGCATCGCCCGCTATGACGGATAACAGTAGCACCAGGGCCAGTAACACAAATATCCTTGGTCGGATCATTGCCTTCTCCTCACTAATTGATAACAACAACTTTACCAAACATCTCGACCTCGTCTCGTCCGTCGGTCGGACGAGCGGTCGCTTTGTAAATATAGACTCCGGTGGCCACGCGATCGCCGCCGGAATCTTCGCCCCGCCATTCGATTTCATCATGATAACCGGGGAGGAGCGAGTTTTGACTATAACTCTTTATCTTTCGGCCGGAAAGTGTAAAAATCTCCAGGGAAAAACTTTCCAACTGACGCGCGGCGTAGAACGAAAACCGGGTCGTCTTTTGCATCGGGTTGGGGTAGTTCAACAACTCGGTAACCACCGGTCCGCCGGCGGCAACCATCTCGGCGGAAAACGAAACCGATGCTGAGTTGTTGGCGTTGTCCCACGCTTTGATCTTGAAGCTGTGACGGCCTTCCTCCAGGCTGTCGGGTGCATACTCGACACTGCCGCCGGTAAAATCATCGGTGTCGTACTCGAACTGCGCGGTCAAATTCAAAACGCGATCGGAGCGGCCGTCAAGCTCAAGCGTCACGCCGTGTCCCAAACCGGCCGTGAGGTTGATCCCTGATGGATCGGAAATCACCGCGCGCAGAGTATCACCGGGTTGAATGTGATCACCATCGGCGAAGTGGCTCTGGCCGCTGAAACTGTACTCAATCGATGGTCCAACCGAGTCGGTCACCTCAGCGATAGACTCCGCGACATAGACGCTGTCGATGATACCGGCCGCGTCGACACTGTCCAAGGTGGCATAGGCGGTGATCCGCGCCCTATGCCCGCCGAATCCGATGTCCAGCGGCGGCATAAACTCAAAACTGAAGCGACCGTCTGAAACACTGGCCGATCCACGATAAATCGCAGCGCCGTCCACACTATAATCGATAACTCCGCCGGTGCCACCGTGCTGGGCGGAGTTGTAGCTCTTTTGTTGGTCGGAATCATACACTCTGATGTCCAGTCGGCCATCGCCACGGAACAGGCCGCCGAACTCATCGACAATCTCGCCGGTGACCGCGACCGGCTCAAGCGCCACCAGACTGTCCGGCGCCGTATCGTAGTTCACGACGTGGTTCGGCTGGGCCAGTTTTAGCATGGGGTCGCCCATATATATGAAAGCTCTGTCGTTTCTCGTCTGAGTAGAGGGACCGCCTGCCCAGAGTTGATGCAACAGTTTGGCTGTGAACATACTCTCGCAAATAGTTAAGCGCGGCGCCGAGAACAAGACGTCGAAGACGGTCTGATTAAACTGCTTGTTGGGTGAAGACCAGACCAGCCGGGTGGCGGAGATAACAGCAATGGCGCCGCCGTTTGTATGCGTCAGCAGGTCTTCAGCCATGGCCTGACCCTCCGGTTCGTCATAGGCGCCGATTGCACACGACGCAGCCACCACCAGAGGCAGGCGGTCATAGTTGGCCAAACGGGGTAGATCGTCGGCCACCGTGAAAATACGCTCGTGCGCCCATAGGCCGGGATTGCCGTGCCCGACATAGTTGATTACCAGACGACCCTCATTGAAAGCATCGACGATGGCGTCGTTGACTTCGGGCTTGCGGTTGTTCACGAATGGATACTCTATCGAATAAACTTTGTCGCGCGCAAACATGGGTGGAAGATGGTACATGCCCAGGGTGTCGGTTTGTCCGGTGTGCACCAGTTCGGAGGTTCGGTTTCCGGCGAATTCGTCATCGGCCACCATGGCAATCTTGGTCCGCCAAAGCCCGAAATTTGTCGGCGACTCATACCGTTTGATCTTGTCGATAATAGTCTGTATATCACCTGCGTTTCGCACCGTCCAGCGCGCCGATACCATGTCCAATCCGCGGTCGACCTGTGGACTGTAGCTGGAATCACCGTCGAGAGTGCCATACTCGCCAAAGTACACATAGTTGTCGTCGCTGTAGGCAAAGGCCTGGTCGTATTCATGGATCAGCGGCGGCACATGGTTGGGCGCATCGTGACCAGTCAGATTCAGGTAGTCATAGTTGCCGTCGCCGACCAACAGCACCACTGAAGGCGCCGGGGCCGGCCAGGTTTCATAGGCAAACTTGAGGAAATCCCGGATGGCCACCGGGTCAAAAACACCACCGGCGAAATTGTCGTAAATGTCTTCGGTGGACACTATTCGCACCCGCTGGTTCTGTCGGTAGTCGATATACTCCTGCATGGCCTCAGTAAAGGCGGCAGGTGTGACGACAATCAGATCGGCCTGTGCGTTTCCCGCCCTCAGGTCTTCCGGGCTGCTTTTTTCAACGGCCACCGGTGACAACGTCCGGTTGAGGGTAGTTGCGAAGAAATGGTTTGGTCGCGTAGGCGTCATATCGAGACCGAACGAAAGCAAACCTCCCGCCCGTGTGAATCCCGTTAGTACTCTCGGTTGGCGGCCGTCGGCTATGTCGACGATTAGCGGCACAGATGAAAAATCGTCGATCAGTTCCACCCGGGCACGACCATCATAGCTCACCAGATTAAACTCCAAACGGTCACTTTGCGGGGCCAGATCGCTTGAGTAGGCCAACTCGATGTAATCCAGGAACGGTCGGTGGCTGCCACCGATGTTGAAATTCAGATTGAACTGGTTGAGTCCTTCACGCAGCGAAGATACTGCGAAAGTGCAGCTGGAGTCGTCGCAGGACATTTTAGCGGCCGTCACGCCGGCCACTCGCAGAGTGTAGGAATCGGTCGACCACGGCAGTTTGGCCACCACTCGCACCTCAGCCGGCGGACCCACAACGACGTTTGATGCCGCAATGTAAACCGACTGACTCATGTCGTCGCTTGCATACCAGCGGTAGTAGTCGCGAATGTGCTCGGTGTTGTCACTGCTTAACAGCGTATCACTCTCAGAATGAACCAAGCGACGGAAACTGGTAACGACCGTATCCTCGGACCCGTCCGGCGCCCCGGCCATTGAGGCCATGCGGCGACCAGAAGTGCCAATGAGCTCCGAAGCGGTGAACCAATAGACATTCTGGGTAGCATAGTGGTGGTGATAAAACCCGACCGAATCATAAGGCCGATACCACCAACGATTGAGCGCCTCGCCGTAAAACAGTATATAATCCTCGCGGTCAAAGACACCATCATTGCCGTCCTCGACCAGGATAGCCACCTCGCGAAAATCAGGCCTCGGTGATTCGTTGGGAACCTCCAACTGCCGTCCACCGGCATTGAACAGATGAATCTGCTCTGATGGAATCCCGGTGAGAATCATTCCCGCCCGCTGTAACTGCGCTCCGGTGACTTTGTAAAGTCCGCTCTGATTGGTTGTGATCTTGTACCAGTCCGAGGTAACCCCAAAAAGACCGGACGAAGCAAACTTGTAACCTGGCTTTTCGGTCGTCGACCAATGGCTCAACTGCTCATGGTTGACCACGGCCACCTCGGCTAAACGGCCGAAAAACGGATCGGGTACCGATACACCCACGCCCGCCCGGCCGCCACCAAAGCGAAGTGATACCTGGACCTCTCGGTAGATCGACTGCTCGGTGACAGGATAGACCCGTATGCCAACCAGCCGCTGACCCCGCACCATGAACGGTTTCTGTAATCTGGCCAAGGGGCCCGGTCCGGACACTGGTGGGACCGAGTTATGCTCAGTCGCTCTTGCTTGCCGCCCGACCACTGAGACGATTTCAGCAGTGGCTCCGGGTGGAAGCCCGATCAAGGTAACGGTGTAAAGCCGCACAGTCGAATCAGGACCCACCTCTTGAAACAACTCAGCCGGGCTATCGGGGATACTGACGAGAAACTGCAACTCCTGCTCACTGGATTGCAGCACGGCTGTTTCAGCGCCACCGACATTGCCGGCCAGCGCCACAGCCACCATACAGATATATGGAAAAAGTGACTTATACAGGCTGTTGTCCTTGAGGACCGGGGAATCCACCCCGGCTCTCCGACCGAAAAAAAACATAGCTACGGTTCAGATCGCACGCGACCTGCCTTTGTACTGTGTCGGTCTTGTCAGACCGAATGATTCAACCAGTTAACCGTTATGCTATATTCATTTCCTCTCACTGTATAAATCGACAGATAGTACGAAGTTCCTTAGAAAATGTCAAGTTCGCAAAAAAACCACGATCTGATGTTCCTTGCAAAAAAGCGGCCTGGCCGCAACCTATCTTCTTCCGGCGCGGCCAAGTCCCCCAAATGTAGTAACTTCCCTGGATATCAGACGCGCCGGAAGCCAATACTGTTCAAATATTGAGCAGACAAAAACCGGCAAAAACCGGTACCAGCTTGCGCAAAAGGAGAAATCGGTGCGGCAACCTGGTCCTTTTCAACCTCTAGCCAAGCCCGCTGCAACCTCATGGTGAGCTGGTCGAACCATGAGCGGGGTCGAAGCTCGGACAAAAGTAAGGCAGATACCTACAGTTGAAAAGTCCTTTCCAACCTCATGGTGAGCGGAGTCGAACCATGAACTTTGTCTTCCGGTTCACCCTTCGACTCCGCTCAGGGTGAGGTGGTGGGATGCTCAGGGTGAGGCAGTATGGGATGCTCAAGGTTAGGTTGTGCGGCTCAGGGTGCGGTTTTAGAGTGAGGCGCGTTTGGTGTTTTTTCACTTGCACCAGAAGCATCCAATTCTGTATACTCCCTTCAGAGACGCAGCAAAACAAACCAACTATGATTGATCAAAGCATAGCCGAGCCGGTAGCGGCCGCGTTTTTGCATGATCTGGAGGAGCCTATATGGATAATGGCCTGAATTAGTCCGTATTTGCAGTACATTGGTGACTAACTTCTTCATTTCGTTTCGGAGGATCCATGAAAACTTGCGCCGTTGCACTATTGATGGTCTGTCTTATCGCCCCACTGGCGACATCCGCCGATCAAATCAAACAGATTGACCGGCCGGACCGACTGCCGTCGTTTCTCGGGTATAAATCAAATGAGTTTATTGTCGTCATGCGCCCTGATGTTGGCAAGCTGAGTACGCAAAAGGCGGCCAGCGGAATCGTCGCAATTGGCGAAACCGATTTCGACAATATATCAAAGCAATTCGTAGTTTCCCGTATCAAAAAACAGTTCCCGGGCACAGAGGCCGGTGCTCTGTCGCCAACCGCAGAACTGGCCAAATATCACAAAGTCAAATTCGAGCAAGGCACCCTGGATGAAGCTATGGAGGCCTATCGAAATCATCCGATGGTCGAAAAAGTAGAGCCGATCGGCATCCACACGATGCTTGCGACGCCGAACGACGGTTTTTTTGACCCCTATCAATGGTATCACAATCAAACCAATGATGACGATTTGGATTCACCCGAAGCCTGGGACATCCAGACCGGCAGCTCTTCTTTCATCCTCGCGATTCTTGATTCCGGAACTCGTTACTATCACCGCGACCTTGGCGGCGGCAACACATCGCCGTCAAATGAAGCTGCCGCACGCGGTAATATGTGGATAAACAACGCCGAACTGAACGGTTCCACCGGCGTCGACGATGACGGTAACGGCTATACCGACGACTGGATCGGATATGACTTCATATCCTCGACCTCCAACTGTTGGCCCGGCGAAGACTGCAATACTCAAGACAATGATCCTCGCGACTTCAACGGCCACGGTACGCATACTGCGGGTATTGTTGGCATGATCACCAACAACGGCTACGGCATGGCCGGTGTTGCCGGCGGCTGGGGCAATGGTTCCGAACAGCAGTATGGCAACGGCGTGAAAGTTATGGCCTGTCGTATGGGCTTTTCCTATAATCACCCTCTATATGGTGAGGTTGGAGTGGTCTACATGGACGCTGCCGCAGAAGCGTTCTATTACGCCGCCGACAACGGAGCCAAAATCGCCTCGTGTAGTTGGGGTTCCTCCAACTCGGGCGGCATCGGCGCCGCAGCCAACTACTTCCTGAGCAATGGTGGTCTGATTTTTGTCGCCGCCGGTAACGACGGCACCCAGTCAGCCGACTATCTGAACGGACGTGGAGATTGTATCTCTGTTGCGGCTACCAATCAAAATGATGGAGCAGCATCCTTTACAACCTACGGCACCTGGGTGGATATCTGCGCCCCCGGTGTAGGCATCTACTCGACATATCATGATCACTATGATCCCAGTGTTGATTACTGGGCATCGATGGACGGCACCTCGATGGCCTGTCCGATGGCCGCCGCTGTAGGCGCCATGATATGGTCCCAGAATCCGACATGGACTGCTTCTCAGGTTGAAACTCAGCTATATGCCAGCGCCGAGAACATTGACGCCGAATTATCAGGAGCTTATATCGGCAAAATGGGCGCCGGCCGTATAAACCTATACGACGCCGTCAACACCGGTCCGCCCCCGCCTCCGGTAGCCGCCTTTGTCGGTTCTCCGACTTCTGGTACCGAGCCGTTGACCGTGAACTTCACCGATCAGTCGACGGGCAGTATTACCGATTGGAGTTGGACTTTCGGCGACGGTGGTTCGTCAACATCTCAGAACCCGTCATACGAATACACTTCGGCGGGCACTTATGACGTCACCCTGACCGTGACCGGTCCCGGCGGTTCCGATGGCGAGACCAAGAATGGCTACATCACAGTCAACCCCTGTGTAGCACCCACCGCCGACTTCTCAGGCAGCCCCACCTCGGGCACCGAGCCGTTGGATGTAAGTTTCACCGATCTCTCGACCGGCGCTACATCCTGGTCGTGGACCTTTGGTGACGGCGGAAATTCCACGCAGCAGAACCCCAACTACACCTATGACACAGCCGGTACCTACACGGTGACGCTGACCGCTACCAACGCCTGCGGTTCCGATGTCAACACCAAGGTCGACTACATTACAGTCAACCCGTGCGTGTCACCGACTGCAGACTTCTCAGGCACACCGACCAACGGCGAGGTTCCGCTGGATGTTTCGTTCACCGATCTCTCGACCGGCGCTACGTCCTGGTCGTGGACCTTTGGTGACGGCGGAAATTCCACACAGCAGAATCCGAACTACACCTACAACACAGCCGGTACCTACACGGTGACGCTGACCGCTACCAACGCCTGCGGTTCCGATGTCAACACCAAAGTGGATTACATCACTGCCGATCCGTCCACCGCCGTCAACCAGGCCTTTGCACTTTCCGACATTCCGGTGAATGGCACCGCCTCGGGAAGCTACCTGAACACTCAGGCCAGCGATGACTCCTACGAAGGTCTTACCGAAGGCGAGTCCGGCGGCAAACCGAGCCGACGTTACAGCACGCTCGATTGGAAATGGAACTTCTCGGTCATTGCCGGTGCTACGACCAGTTTCAATGTCGAAGCCTACCGTCCGGACAACGCCGAAGGTGACGACTTTGCATTTGAGTACTCCACCGATGACATCAACTACTCGTCGTTGGTAACGGTCACCTCTGCCGTTGAGCAGATGTATTCGGTGTCAATGCCCAATGTCAGCGGAACCGTTTACATCCGTTGCGTCGACACCGATCACACTCAGGGCGCACGAACTTTTGACGATGTGTTCATCGACTACATGTACATCGAAACAGGTGGCACTCCACCGCCGCCGGACACCATGCATGTCAACAGCATCACGGTGACTCGCATCGGTGGCAAAGGTAACCGTTACAACGGCCAGGCGACTGTGACAATCCTCAACCAGTCCGGTCAACCGGTCGGTGGTGCCTCAGTCACTGGCGACTTCAGCGGCCCGTCCTCCGACACTCAAGGCGGCACAACCGATGGCTCAGGTTCGGTGACTCTCACCTCGCAGCGGATCAAGAGCCCGGTCGGTAACTGGTGCTTTACGGTCACAGGTGTTTCGCTCGGCAGCAACGTCTACGATCCCTCGCAAAATGTCGAATCTTCCGACTGCGAAGGCGGCGCGGCCAAACTGGTCGACGGTTCGATGCCGTACACGTTCAATCTCGACCAGAACTATCCCAACCCGTTCAACCCGAAAACGTCGATCCGATTCAGTCTGCCGTCCTCGATGAACGTCCGGCTGGAAGTGTTCAATGTTCTCGGCCAAAACGTGGCGACCTTGTACGAAGGCACGCTCAACGCCGGGCTGCACGAGTACGAGTTTGACGCATCCCATCTGTCCAGCGGTATCTACCTGTATCGTTTACAGGCGGATGACATGATTGAGACGAAGAAGATGGTTCTGATGAAATAGCAGGCAAGCCAGTTTTTTGGCGCTTCGCGCCCCTTTGTCATTCCCGCGAAGGCGGGAATCCAATTTCTTGTGCGCGGCAGATGTCCACATCTGCCGTTCGCAGGCACATACTAGAACAGAAAAAGGCAGGAGCATGGGCTCCTGCCTTTTGTGTTGGTGATCTCTGCGATTCCTAAATTGGTCTTGACGATCGTGGGTGGCACCCTCAAACTCGGTTTGGGGGTGGACATTGTTTTCTCCGTCCCAAACAAGGTTTGAGACGACCACCCGGAGCAGGTTTTGTAGGGCGGGTCCGTCTTCGCCTGCGCTCCTGACACGGTGTCGAAACCACAGGGGTATCGACCTACAAGACTGAGGAATTAAAACACCAACGTCTTGTGACGAAGGTCGTATTCATTCGTGACCTTGGTCGTTTAGGCGACCGGCTCACATACTAGAACCAACAAAGGCAGGAGCACAAGCTCCTGCCTTTTGTGTGAGTCCTTCTCGAGTAGGTCAGGAGCCCTGTGCTCCTGACACAACGTCGAAACCACATCGGTATCGACCGACGAAACTTCCCAATATGACGACCCACAGTGGGGCAGGTGGCGAAACCACAAGAACACGGCTTGACCGTGACACCCGCGGCTTGACCGTGACACCCACGGCTTGACCGTGCCTACGGCTGCCGGATGTTGATCAGCATCTGGCCTTTCTGCACCTCGACAATGATCTCGTCGGCATCGACAGTGTAAGTACGACGTTCGCTGGCATGCTTGGTTTTCAGCGAAACCGTGCGGAAACTCAAAGGACCCACCGTGTCACCCTCAAGCAAGGCGCCATCCTTGGCCAGCTTGACCACGCACACCGATTCACCGTCGTGAATGTTAACAAGGCGCATCACGATTTCCTGGTTGGGCGCCACCGTCTGCTTGTGCTGACGTCCGGCGGCAATGGTCTGACCAAATCCGAGTTCGATCTGCTGTATAGTAAAGGCGACGGTACCTTCGTTGACACGGATCACCACTTCATCGGCCTCCAGGGGTGTTTCTTCAAAGGTCCAACCACCGCCGGTTCCCTGATTGGGCAGGTTCAAACTGTACACCGAGACATCGGCAATAGGCAGGCCGAGAATGAACGGCACGGCCGAGAACGAGGCGCTGCCGTCTGAGACGTTGCGCCCATGCACGTCCAGCCCGTAGCCCGGCTCCACGGCCACTTTGAAAAGCTCACCGGCGGCCACCGTCTGCTCAAAGGGCGGCGAAGTATGCTCCACACTGCTCACATCCAGAATCCAGCCCGGCACTTCAACCGGCCCCTGCCCCGCCTCGGATTTCGTGTTATAGCCTTCGGGAATTGCAAACATAGAGTCGTGAACAGCGGTCAATTCGATATTGTCTATCTCAAGAAACAACTCTTCCGAAATGTGATTGACCGTCTTGAGCACGAAATTAAGGTCCAGCGACAAGTATTCAGTCACCAACGGTTGACCCTGCATGCTGACAACAGTGATCTGACACTCATACCCGGCTATCTCCTCGCTGCCCAGGTCCCGCAGGGTGCCGATTCCGCGCAGGAACCTCATTCCCTGGATGGGGTCTACCATAATGCTCTGCTGATCGTTGGCCGCGATTTCTACATACGTCTTATGTTGGGGAGAAAACGACCGACTCAAATTAGCCTCCTGGTCGACCGTCATGAACCAGGCAGCGCCACCTTCGGATAGGTCCATGCGGTACCGAGAATTCTGTACATAGATCTTGCCGCGCGTGATTTTGTCAACATCGCCGATTGTAATGTCGGCCATAAACTGTCCCGGCGGGGCGCTTTCGCAGCCAAAACCGACCAGAGCCGTCAGAACCATCAAGGGCAGGACAAGAGATGCTCTCTTTAATGTCATGGCAGTGGTTTTCCTTCTCATTGAATTGTGGGCGGCAGACATTCTCGTCTGCTCCTCCTTCGGCCCCAAACAAAGTTCAAGGCGGCCACCCGACGTTTTTGTACACCGGGTGAACGCATGTTCACATCCACCTACTCAGGCAAGGTAGCCCAGACCCGGTCGGTTGTCAAACAATTGAACTTCCGTCTTCGTGTCGCCGGTTGTCTCTCTGGTTGGCAGGTGCAGTCAGGCGACTCGCCTGGCTGTCGTGGGCTGGTGAGTTCATGGTCACCCTTCGACTCCGCTCAGGGTGAGGTTACAAAAGCGCGAAGTGCAAGAAATTGTTTTATCAGCGGGCGGGGTCGCCCAACACCACTCGATCAACAATTGAACATCGGCCCTTGTATCGTTGGTTTTCCCCCTTGTTTTTGATCCTCAATTGCCGTTATATACCGCTGAGGCATCCGGATGCAGAAACAGACCTTTCACAGACCAGAGGAACTAAAGAAAGTCCTGCAATTAGCTGTCGGACGGCAGTTGACCCTGAGCCGCCCCCTGGTAATGGGTATACTGAACGTTACCCCCGATTCCTTCTCCGACGGCGGACGGTTTACCACGGTCGAGGCAGCCGTCGAACGAGCCCTTCAGATGGAACAATCGGGCGCTGATATAATCGACGTCGGCGGCGAATCAACCCGACCCGGAGCCAAACCGGTCGAGCAAGAAAAAGAACTCAAGCGCGTCATTCCGGTCATCAACAGGCTGCGCGATCTGACCACCATTCCGATCTCAATTGATACTTACAAAGCGAGTGTAGCCGAAGCGGCTCTTGATGCCGGGGCCGATATGGTCAATGATATTTCCGGTCTCAGGTTCGACACCAGAATGCTGCGATTGGTTGCCGACCGTCGAGTCGTGGTCGTGATCATGCACATGCAGGGAACACCGCGCGAAATGCAGGCCGATCCGCACTACGAAGACTGTGTCCGAGAAATATCGGAGTTCTTCAGGCGACGGATCGCAATCTGCATCAAACAAGGAATTGATAAATCCAAAATCATAATCGATCCCGGCCTTGGATTCGGCAAGCGACTTAGTGACAATCTCGATATTCTGAATCACTTTGAGGAATTCTCGCAACTGGGTGTGCCTGTGATGGTGGCCGCATCGCGCAAATCGTTTATCGGCATGCTCCATGACGCTGATAAAGAAGCCGACCTCAGACTGGGCGGCTCACTGTCGGCAGCGATAGTCGGCGTGATGAAGGGGGCCGCTGTTGTCCGCACCCATGACGTAGCCGAGACGGTCGAAGCCCTGAAGGTTTTGCAGGCAGTTAAGGAATCCAAGTGAGTTTTCTGGAAAAGCTCGTTCAAACTGTGAGGAGACCCAGGTGAGTTTCCTGGAAAAGCTCGTTCAAACTGTGAGGAGACCCAGGTGAGTTTCCTGGAAAAGCTCGTTCAGACCGTGAGGAGACCCACGTGAGTTTCTTTGAACTCGACTTTCTGACGTTTGGGTTGAAGGACGTTGTCGATATTCTCATCGTCGGATTCATCATCTATCAGATACTGAAACTGGTTCGCGGCACTCGGTCAGCCCAAATCGTCATTGGGTTGACTTTGATCGCCGGACTGGCTTCAGTCGCCTTTTGGTTTCAACTGGAGGGACTGACCTGGCTGTTTAGTATCCTGGCGCCGTTCGGTCTGATCGTGCTGGTGATTGTCTTCCAGCCGGAACTGCGCGGCGTTCTGGCCCAAATGGGACAACATCGTTTTCTGAGACGTTTCTTCACGGTGCAACAACGCCGAACAATCGAAGAGGTCACTCGGGCCGTTCTCAGGCTGGCCGAGTTGAACTATGGCGGCCTGATAGTAATGGAACGCAACACCGGTCTCAGGAACTTTGCCGAATCGGGCAAGGACTTAAACGCTGAGTTGTCATCGGAGCTACTGGTAACACTCTTCACACCATACACACCGCTTCACGATGGCGCCGTCATCGTCTCCGGTGATCACATTTCGGCCGCCGCTACATCGCTCCCGTTGACGACCAATCTTCGCTATCGCAAACTGTTCGGCATGCGCCACAAAGCTGCCATAGGTGTCTCTGAAGTTTCCGACGCCGTCGTGGTGGTGGTATCAGAGGAAACCAGCCAGGTATCGATAGCCTACAACGGCCTGTTGAACACCGATATTCCCAAATCAGAGTTCAAGGACAAGCTGACCGAGTATATGGGCAGGTAGAGTTTACCGAGGCCACGCCAAGCGCGTGGCTTCGCAGGGCGTATTTTCATCTCCTGCAGCGGACTGGCACACAACGCCCACGATAGTACTTGGTGTTCTTTCTCCACGATCCAGCCCACCCCGGCCCTGGATGACTCAAATGTGATACGCTCAACGTTTTGTGGAACAGTGAGTTCGGATCACGGCGAGAACTATTTTGCTTTTCCTCGCATGCCGCTGACAGACTGTGGCAGTGACCTTTTGTATAATTCCGATGCACACGGAGAAGAAGACAACATCAACCTCCATCCGGAGTCGAAGACAGGAGACATGGATATGTCCCATTCACCCAGCCGTGATTCAACAGGACCGAGCGGCTATCGCTCCCATCTGATTAAAGCCGTCATCTATTTTGTCGTTATCGGTGGTGGCGTCGCTACCGGCATTGTGGTTGCAACAAAACTCGGCGTTGCCGACAAACTTTCGTCGATGACGTATTCTGTCGAAGATCTCGACAACAACAGCCTTCTAAAGGTCGAATCACCGTTTCCTCTGCTTGAGGCAACCGGTGTCGATGGCGACACTGTCGACCTCGTACCGCTCTTGAAAGGGCAACGGTGTGTCGTGGCCATAGTATCTGCCGGGTGCGAACCTTGCCACCGATTTATCCGATTTGCTGAGCGGGAGGGCATCGGTACCAATGACGATCTGCGCGTTATCCTGCTGGCCCTCGATCCGGAGCCGTTCAAAGAGGAAACTGACCTCACGGTGCTGAAGGTTTCGATGGATCAACTAAACGAGCACGACATATACTCTTTCCCCACCTTAATCGGCATAGGCAAGGATGGGCGCATGAAATTTGTGGCTTCCGGGTTCAACCGATACATCACCGAGGATTTCATCCGCGACAATATCTGATCTAACATCTCAAACAGACAAGGAGGTATGTTATGAAACGTTTACTTTTGATCGGAACTGTTTTTTGTGCCGCGGCTTTGTTGGGGTTCGGCGTAACCCTGTTCATGCCGCCCGATGCACAGGCGACAGAATGTAACCACAGCTACCCACAGACGGTGTGGGATTGCAGCAGTGGGACCTGTAATTTCCCTCTCTGTGCTAAGTACGATTGCTTCACCGTGACCCCATGTTGTGGAGAACCGTGCCAATGTACGTTCGTCGGCTGCTTTCTCAAACCGTGACTTGAGACTGACCCGATAAGTTTGAACCTGTGGCCACAATCGGCCGGGGCTGCTCGGCAGAGCAGCCCGGCCAATATGGATTACGGGCCAGCGGTCCCATGCGGTTCGAGAAACAAAAAAGGTCGAAACAACCAACTGATGAGCGATAGACGATCGCGTCCGTCGGGTTCGGCCGAACACCTATGGGAGGGATACTCAACAAAGACAGTTAGACTCAAAACTTCTGACACACCATGGAGGGATGTATGAAACGTTTTCTTTTGATCGGAACTCTGTTCTGTACCGCGGCTCTGCTTGGACTTGGGATCACGCTGTTCCTGCCGTCCGAGGCAGGAGCCTGGGAATGCGACGAAACTACTCGCATAACGATGTTCAAGTGCGTTTCCGACGAGTGTACCGATCCGAACTTTCCGGTGGAAAAACTGGACTGCGGTTCCAGCAATCCACCGGGACACTATTGCGATTGTTACCATGTCAGTTGCCAGTTGCGGTGCCCGCCGGGCTGGTAGACCCGTGACCAGATAGGCTGAACCAGCGCTCATCAATGGTGAAGGCTGCTCCATCCGGGGCAGCCTGGTCAAAATGACGGGCGCAGGTGAAGTCGGAACTTTGGATCATCGAAGTTTCCGAAGTTTTCAATGACGAATGCGGACAGCGGTGTCAATCGGATTCAGCCGACACCTGATGGAGGGATTTCTCAACGAAGTCAGTTAGATTCACAACTTCAAACAAACCATGGAGGTTTTGTATGAAACGTTTTCTTTTGATCGGAACTCTGTTCTGTACCGCGGCTCTGTTCGGACTCGGGATCACGCTGTTCCTGCCGTCCGACGCATACGCGGGGATCTGCATAGAAGCCGAACGACAGGCCTACTTCGACTGCGCCGACGCGGCATGTTCGCCCCCGACACCGGTGGGTGTTTATGACTGCGGAACCTGGGACGGTGGCAACGACCCCGGTGGTCCTTGCAATTGTCAATTCATCCGCTGCCAGTTGAAGTGCCCGCCCCCACCGCTGTAGTGGTGGCCTGACACACCAGGCTGAATCCACGCCCGTCATTGATCCAGGCTGCTCCAGACGGAGCAGCCGGGTTTGAAAGCCGAGCGTGAGCCTGGCCTTGGTGCTTGACAATGGGATATGCCGGTGATGAGTGCTTGACGTGAGTGTCATTCGGACTAAGCCGACACCTGATGGAGGGATTTCTCAACGAAGTCAGTTAGATTCGCAACTTCAAACAAACCATGGAGGTATGTATGAAACGTTTTCTGTTGGTCGGTGCGTTGTTCGGCACAGCAGCATTGTTGGGATTCGGGATAGTACTGTTCTTGCCAACCGACGCCTCGGCCACCTGGTGCGACACTAATGACCGGTTCACTTGGTTTGACTGCGACGATCCGGTTTGCTCGGAACCGACACAGGTTGGTGTTTATGACTGCGGGTCTGACTGGTTCCCCTGGGGTCGTCTTCCCTGCGACTGCGTTTTCATCCGTTGCCAACTAAAATGCCCGACGCCGCTGCCTTGATGGCGTAAGGGTGTGGTTGTCATTGGACCTACGAATCGAAACAAACCATGGAGGTTTTGTATGAAACGTTTTCTTTTGATCGGAACTCTGTTCTGTACCGCGGCTCTCTTCGGACTCGGGATTACACTGTTCCTGCCGTCCACCGCCGTAGCCTGTCATTGCGACGAGAATGACCGGCAGCCCTGGTTCGACTGTGAAGACCCCGGTTGCACGCCGGAATTACCCGTCGGCCTTTATGACTGCGGAACATGGGACGGTTACTGCATCCCCCCCGGGACTCCCTGCAACTGTCAGTTCGTCCGCTGTCAATTGAAGTGCCCGACTCCGATTTAGTAATAGCTTGACCCTTTAGCTTGAACCTGCGCTCATCATTGGCCGAGGCTGCTCCGTCCGGGGTGGCCTTGTTTGAAGATGAAGCACAGGTGAAACCTGAATTATAGAAGATTGGAGTCACCAATGACGGGCGCAGACAACACTGTCTATCGGGTTCAGCCGGGACTCGACGGAGGCCTTCCTCCGTGACAACATTCAGTTTCACAACTTCAAACAAACCATGGAGGTACGTTATGAAACGTTTTCTTTTGACCGGTACGGTTTTTTGTGCCGCCGCCATTCTTGGGATCGGAGTCACTCTGTTCCTTCCCAGCAACGCCGTTGCTTGTATATGTGACTTTTACGACCCCCAAGTGATGTTCGAGTGCGACAGTCCGCTCTGTTCAGCCCCGACCCCGCACGCCCTCTTTGATTGCTTCACCTGTGTAGGAACGGGCGCTCCGTGCAGCTGCACATTTAGGGAATGTCGGACTAGGTGTCCCAACCCGATCTAAGGGTAGTCTGACATCATAGGCTGAACCCACGCTTGTCATTGGCTGAGGCTGCCCCATCCGGGGCAGCTTCGTTTGAATACCGAGCGCGGAGACGGTCTTGATATGTGACAATTGGAATTGCCGATGATGGGTGCTTGACAACGGTGTCATGCTAGTTCAGCCGACAACTTGAAGGGGCTTTCCACCACGCTAAACTGTAACATTTGAACTTCAAACAGACCATGGAGGTATGTTATGAAACGTTTTCTGAAGGTTGGTATGTTGTTCTGTACCGCCGCCATTCTCGGGATGGGAATCACTCTATTCCTTCCAGGCAATGCCTCAGCTTGCATTTGTCTCCCCGAGGTCTGGCAACCGTTATACGATTGTGACAGTCCGCTTTGTTCAGAACCTACTCCGCACGCCGTATATGACTGTGGCACTTGTTCAGGATCAAGCAATCCGTGTGGCTGCGTCTTTAAGGAATGTCGCACGAGATGCGTCATCGAGCCGTAACGATAGTATGATACTTTAGGCTGAACCCACGCTCATCATCGGTAGAGGCTGCTCCATCCGGGGCAGCCTTGCTTTATTTGTGGATTTGCGCGATAGCTGGCTCTGCCGCCGGACAGACACAGACAACCACCATGATAGGCCGTCCAATCAGTTATTGAGTCCGAGCGCTTGTTTCAGTTGGTTTATTTTGGCCAGCAACCGCGTGTCATTTGGCCTGAGCCTGTATAGCTGCTCGTATTGGTACAGCGCCGAGTCCAGTTGCCCCTCCTGGTCAAAAATATACCCCAGGCGATCATAACCCGGTGCGAAATCCGGCGCGTACTGTATGGTAGTTCGGAAGTACTGTCTGGCTGCCTCAATGTCATTGTTCAGTTGGGCAATTCGCCCGAGGCTGAAATTGTACTGGGGATATACCGGAAACTTCTGAAGCCCAGCCTCTAAGATACTCTTCGCCTTGTCAATCTGATTGGACTTCATGTACGTTTTCCCAAGGTTTTCATACAACTGCATATTGTCCGGCGACAACCGAAGCGCCCGCTCCATATACATGGCCGCTTGATCATAGTCCGCCCGGTTGTGGTAACTGTTTCCCACAAACCCGGCAAAGAAAGAGCGATTGGTGGGCGAATCAATGTCTCCTCCGATGTTCAATACTGCCAGCAATAACGCCAAAACGGTCAGACCGACCCAGAAGAAGCGGCGGTCCGAATGAAAATATCCTATCAGACCCCGGCCTCCGTAAACGGCAAAAACCACGGCCAGTGGCAAGACTGGTTGGCGAAAACGGGCACAGACAAAGAAGGCCGTCACAACTAAGGCCATCCCGACGACATAGGCCAGGGGAACGAACAAGTCCAGCCTCTCGCGCCGCGCATAAAAGAACCCCAGGAAAGCCAGTCCGAAGATCAGCCCGGTGGGGAAATTGAGAGCGTACTTCCATAGAGCCAATCTCATAAACCAGGAATACTCACCGCTGTAATACAATGAGTAGTTGTTGATAATCTCCTGACCATGGAAGAAATAGTAGAATTTCCTGACCACCCGAACCGCTGCCGCCATCGGCTCCTCTGTCATTTCCTTCACCGTTTCACCAAACCAAAAACTGGAGACTTCGCTTTCTCTGAACTTCCGCCCCGCCCGGCGCTCGGCTTCATCAACCGAGGCAGTCCATACATTGTCACGGTACTTGCCCATGCGCAGTGGTGGCCCGGGCGACTTGACGGTGATTCCGTCTGCTTCTGAGTTGTTGCCGATATAGAAGTTCACTCCACCCTGGGTCGAGATCAGAACAAACTCCCCCCCCTTCGTCACATTAGCCAGGGTTACCGGAAGAATCGGTAGAGAGATTCCCAGTAGAAACCAAAGGCTCGGCAACATGAGCATCTTGCGGTTGGACCATCCACTCTTCAACAAGAGAGCTACCGGAAGAATGATCAAAAGGGGAAGTATCGTCGGTCTTGTGATTGCTGCCAAGCCCAGGACAACACCGGCAACGAGACTGTTCCGCAACCGGGGGGAGTTGACCGCGATATAGCTGCAGTAGATTGCCAGCATGTAGAGAAACACTGTCATCGTTGTCATCAGTGTCTCCCCTTCGTAGAAAATCAAAGTCGGATACACCGCTACTACAGCAGCAGCCCAAAGGGCCAATCGCCGACCGATAAGCTTCGTTGCGAAACGGTAAGTCACAACGACTGTCAACAGACCCAGAATGTTCTGGAAAACGACAACCGGCCACGGTGATACGCCAAACCACTGGTACAATTGAGCCACCGTGTACGGGTAAAGTGGAGCCCGAAAAAAAGGGCTGTCCATCTTAACTCCGTTCAGAATATCCAGCGCCCAGGTATGATAGGCTTGGCTGTCGAGCAGGTAATTGCCCCAGAAAATACTGCCGGCCAGATCAATGTCGTAGAGACCACGAAGCAACGCACCCACGGCAATGATGATAAGCAGGGACTTGTGTTCGATCCAGAATGGTTGCGATCGGGTAGACGGCTTCGGTCCTTTTCGATCTCGCCTGTTCTTCAATCGGTCCTCCGTTGGAGCGTTTTGAGCCTTGGGGACTCCGGCGATAACCGGTCCCGGTTGCTCTGCCACTGGCTAAGTTACTTCTGTTGCCGGTTTAGTCAAGCTGTTTGGAGGTAGACGGAGGCCCGAGACTTTTCGCCGTTCTGGTGTGCCCCCGACACCACTCATTTGACAAATCAGCTACATTCCAGTATCTTCGCCGCCGCTAAGCAGCTTGAACCGTCGCCCGATAACTATCAAAGATGCGACCGGGGCCGAGTAAACGGCTGCAAAATGAAAGTGTGCCTGTAGTGATGGACCAGAAACAGATCAGAAACTTCTCGATAATCGCCCATATCGACCATGGCAAATCTACCCTGGCCGACCGTCTGTTGCAGGACACACACACCCTGCCCGACCGTCAGATGAAAGCCCAGGTGCTCGACACCATGGACCTGGAACGGGAGAGGGGTATCACTATCAAGGCCCACGCGATCCGACTCAAATATGTAGCCTCCGATGGCCTCGATTACCAGCTCAATCTGATTGACACCCCCGGCCATGTCGATTTCACCTACGAGGTCAGTCGCTCACTGGCCGCTTGCGAGGGAGCCATCCTGGTTGTCGATGCTTCGCAGGGGATTGAAGCTCAGACCTTGTCGAATCTCTACCTGGCCATGGAGAACGACCTGGAGATTCTGCCGGTTGTCAACAAAATAGACCTGCCCAACGCCGAGACCGAACGAGTGGTCGGAGAAATCGTGGAATTGTTGGGATGTAACGCTGACGATATCGTCAGATGCTCGGCCAAGACCGGTATTGGTGTCGACCAGGTTCTGACGGCCATAGTCGAAAAGATACCACCGCCCGAAGGTGACCCGGATGCGCCGCTGCAGGCCATGGTCTTCGACTCTGTGTTCGACAGCTACCGGGGAGCCATGCCATTCGTGCGGATTATGAACGGCACCTTGCACAAAGGTGCGCGCGTGAAATTCTTCTCGACCGCTCAGACTTACGAAGTGGACGAACTCGGCCACATGATTCTGTCTACCATATCGCAGGAATCACTCTCAGCCGGTGAGGTGGGTTACTTCTTCGCTTCGATCAAGGAAGTAGCCGACACGCGAATAGGAGACACCATCACCACCGCCGCCCACCCGGCCAAGACCGCACTTGAGGGCTTCATCGATGTAAAACCAATGGTCTTCTCCGGGCTCTATCCGGCCATCGCCGAAGATTTCAGTCGGCTGCGCGAATCGCTTGAGAAACTGAAACTCAATGACTCCTCGCTCACTTTCACACCGGAGTCTTCGACGGCTCTGGGCTTTGGTTTCCGGGTCGGCTTTCTCGGACTTTTGCACATGGAGATTATTACCGAACGACTGTCACGCGAATACGGCCAAACGATAATCAACACCGTACCCAATGTCGAATACCACGTGCACAAGTCCGATGGTTCCATAGTTGATGTAGACAACCCGGCCGATCTGCCTTCACCGGGCGACACGGAATTCATAGAGGAGCCCTATGTCGACGCCCAGATAATCGCGCCGGCTGAGTACATCGGTGCTATTATGCGTCTGTCGATGGACCGCCGGGGTGAATACAAGGACACTGAATACCTGACTTCAGATCGGGTCAGCCTGTCCTACCGTTTTCCATTGTCGGAGATCATTTTTGATTTCTATGACAAACTAAAATCGTCCACGCGCGGTTACGCCTCGCTTGACTACGACCAGCCTTACTATCGTCGCTCAGACGTTGTCAAGCTGGACATTCTACTCAACGCAGAACCGGTCGACGCCCTCTCGGTGATTATTCATCGCGACAAAGCTTACCGTTGGGGTAAAGAACTCAACGAAAAACTCCGCACATTGATACCGCGACAGATGTACGAAGTCGTCATCCAGGCCACTATCGGCAGCCGCATTGTCAGCCGCGCCACGGTACGACCCTTGCGCAAGAATGTCACGGCCCGATGCTACGGTGGCGACATCACCCGCAAACGCAAGCTTCTGGAAAAACAGAAGGAAGGCAAGAAGCGGATGAAACAATTCGGCTCTGTGGAGATACCTCAGGAAGCCTTCCTGGCCGCCCTCCAAATCGACCGGTGAGCGATAAATCGCTTTCTTGGCGCTACGCGCCCTTGAAACCAAACATCCAATTGACAACTCTTAACGCGAGCGGGTGGCCGTCTCAAACCTTGTTTGGGGCGGCGGACAAGCCCGTTTTTTGTGCTACGCATCCCACGTCCGTCATGCCGGACCTGATCCGGCATCCATCTTCTCTTGTAGGTCGAAACCCCTGTCCCCAGGGTGTCGTCCTGAGCGCAGTCGAAGGGCGAGGTTTCGACGATGTCGCAAAAGACACGGCTTGACCGTGTCACCCTTCGACTCCGCTCAGGGTGAGGTTGAGCTGCTCAAGTTTAGGTTGTGGTGCGTTGGTTGAGGTAGAGACGCGGAACACAAGATAGAGAATCATCACCTCATGGTGAGCGGAGTCGAACCATGAACTTGGGCAGATATGGGAACCCACCCGCCGCAAAGCCTCTGGGTGGGGTACCTTTTTGACTTATCACCGCAAAGCGCATAAGACCCATTTATGGGTTACCACAGGTCGGCGGGAAAGGTGATAGCGATTTTCACGTCGGCTTGCGGCGTTACGCTCACGGAAAAAGTCGTTGTATCATTGTCGGGCAGGTATACGACCCTAAGGGTCTGATTGCCTGCCGGTATACCGACAAACGAGAAGCCGCCCTGAATCGTGGGATTGATCATACTCGTGGTCGTACTGCCGACGCCATCGGGATACGTCAGATGAATCTCCAACGAGTCGGAGTAAACAGCACCCGGCATTTCATCGTCGGCATCTACTATGTATCCGTCAACCGTGTTGCTCAGCAGAGCAGCGGTAGACGTTGCGAGAAGTTTGTCGATGTTCGATCCCGATCCGGTCGAACGAATGAGTGAATCGGAGTAGGTGTATAACACGTTCCAACCATCCGTCTTGAATTCGTTCAGATCGATTCCGCGATTAATATAGGGTCCATCCCAGGTTGAGTATCCACCCGCGTTGGTCACCAAGGCATCCAGGTTGGGCGGCAACGACCCAACATCGCCGACATACCCAAAATCCGTTCGGCTGCTCTCGCTGTATAGATTCGTGTTACCGGCAATAGCTTCGGCCAGCGCATTCATTTCTTTCAGGGTGTGCTCGTACCTGGCCGTTTCCACCGAGGTCGACAGTTTGCGCACGGCCACCGTAGCCAGTATACCGACGATTATTATCACCATGACCAGCTCTATCAGCGTGAAACCCCGGTTGTTGCGAAGGGACAAGATCACTGGCAAGCTCCAAAACTGATGGCGAAAGTCGAACCGTCGGATAAAAGCACCGTCACACTCACATTCGACATGTCCACATTGGCTCCCCCAACAGGGTTAGCCTCGAACGTCTCGATCTGCACTCGGGCACTGTCCCCATCGGCAACCGCCTGGCCGACAGAGAAGGACGCCAGCTCACCGCTGCCTGCTTTCGGGTTGTTGGAGTCGAACACTGTCGTGCCGTTCCACCTGACATAGCGATAATAAGCGGTCGGTGTTGCATAGGTCAAAGTGATACTGTTAACCGAGACCAGACTGCCGCTGTTATTGATTACCCAGAACGAAAAATTGTTGCACTGCGGCGTGGTGTACACACTGTCGCGTCCGGCCATACTTTCCAGACCGCTGCCACCGGCGCCTGAGACCGCCCAAACATCCGAGGGTAAACCATACTCGCCGTAGGGCGACGACGCCGGTAAAACCGAAACGAACCGGGTCAGGCTGTCATCGTTGGGCATGTAGACTATCTGAATGTCGTGGTTGCCTACCGGAACGGAGTCGAATGAAAAGTACCCACCGACATCGACGGTTGACACCTTGCCAACCATTCCGCCGGTACCGTTGGGAATGGTCAAGGTCACCTCGACAGAATCCATATAGGTCGGACCGGGTGGCGTACCATCGCGGTCGGAGACAACACCACGAACCTGATTGAAGGTAAAATCGTTTACACTTTTGCCAAGCGTGCGGACAATGTCGGAGCCGGAGCCGCTGGAAGTTATATTAACCCCAGCATAGTCGTAGTTGACCCCCCAGGCGTCTGTCTTATAGTCGTCGACTTTCTGCGTAAACTCATCGACGATGTAGGGACCGTTCCAGGTTGAGTAACCGCCGGGGTTGCTCTTGAGGGCATCCAAATCCGGGGGCAAGGCGCCAACGTCCCCGACATATCCAAAATCGGAACGCACACTGTTGTTAGCCAGGGCCGGGTTGCCGACCATCGAAAAAGCCAGCGCCTGCAACTCCTGTTTGGTCTCCTCGACTTTTGCCGTGTCGGACAGAGTGATAGCCGAACGCAGTGCGACACTAGCCAGAATGGCGCCAATTACGACCACAATGATCACTTCGATCAGAGTGAAACCGGAACGATTGAAAATTCTGTGTGGCAACCGCGCCTGCATAACAGACCTCACCAAAATCAATTACTGTACGCCACTTCCACCCACATCTGTGTGCATCGAGCGGGATGGGTAGCCTTACTGGTTTTCAATTGAGCGCCGATCTCCAGGTCAATCAGTTCGGTCCAGGTCCAGGCGACTCCGGTGAACGGATTGGCGACCCATAGTTGACTGTGATCCAGGAAATCGTCAGTCAGGGTTTCTTCAGCGCCGTTGTAATCGGTCCCATTGGTGCGCATGACAATCTGTGCATGGGCGTCTTTGACAAATCTGCGCGCCCGCATGTAGACGGTTATCGAACTGATACTGCACGAAGTGTCACTCGGATCAGTGATGGCGTAAATGTCTCTCAGATAAGTCAGGCTGTTTGACTCTACGTAGGTGACATTTGAGTCGCTGACCACTTCATCGACACACTGATAGTTCGACCCGCAACCGCTGGTCTGGAGTTCTGCGGCACTGCCTGCTGCCACCGGCCGCAAAGCCATGCTGCCGGAACCTGCGCAACCTCCGCCCGCGAAGTAGGCTGAGGCAAATTTGTAACTAACCGGACTTTTGTGCCGGGGAAGAATAGTGACATATCGCAATAGGGTATCGACATTCGGTGTGTATATCAGTCGCACCGGATGCGTGCCCACGGGCAGTGAGTCCAGGGTGAAGGCACCGACCGCGTCCGGTGTGTAGCTCTTGGTTGCCGAGCCGCCGACTCCGTTCGGTATCGTCACGGTGATATCGACAGAGTCCATGTAGATAACACCCGGCAACGAGTCATCGGCGTCAAGGATTGTGCCATCCAGACTGTTGAGTGTATGGTCAGCAACCTGGTCGGCGATCTTGTGGGTCAGTGTCGATCCACTTCCGGATGATTGAATGGCCACACCACCGGTGTATGCATACAGTGTCCCCCACTCGTCCGTCTTGAATCCGACCGCGTCCTCGCTGATTCCGGGTGGCAGGTAGGGACCATCCCAGGTGCTGTATCCACCCGGGTTTTCGTAAAGGGCTTGCAGACTGGCCGGGAAACTCCCGACATCGCCCACATACCCAAACTCCGCCCGCTGCCCGTTGCTTTTGATCGATGGATCCCCCACGATGGCCCGAGCCAGCATCTCCATCTCGCGCTCGGTTGCCACCCGCCTGGCATCCTGCACCATCACCGTGGCCGACTGCATAGCCACGGCCGCCAGCACGCCGATTATGATAATCACGATGGTCAGCTCGATCAGCCCGAAGCCGTGGTTGTTATGAAGTCTGGGTAGCATCAATCTCACCACAAATCACCGAACAACTGAGTTTGCATGAAGCTGTCGCCGCCGGGCGTGAAAGTGACCAGCCGCGTGAGCGTATCATTGGACGGCAGATAGACAGTCCGAAGTGTCTGTTGTCCGATGGGGATTGAGTCGAACAGTGCCAACCCGTTGGCATCGGGAGATGAGTTGCGAGTGGCAAAACCACCGGCGCCGTCGGGATGAATCAGGATCAACCGCACCGAATCTCGGTAAACGCTTCCCGGCGGGTCGTTGTCGAGATCAACCACGGTTACCGTTAGCCGGTTGTACAGTAGATCGTCAAGGGAATTGGCCAACCGTTGTGTGATAGTCGTCCCGCCACCGGTGGATACAATGGTGGCCCCGCCCGAAAACTGGTAGGCTCTGCCCCAGGCGTCGGTCTTGAACTCAGACGACGGACCACCAACGGCAGCGTAGAAGTCATCCTGCACGTAAGGACCATCCCAGGTGGCCAATCCGCCTGGATTGCTGATCAGGTCATCCAGATTGCTCGGCAGTGCGCCGACATCGCCGACATAACCGAAATCGATTCGAGAGCCACCGGAAACCAGCGACTGGTTGCCGGTAATGGCCCAAGCCAACTGCTCAAGCTCCCCTTTGGTTTCTTCGACCCGGACAATGTCGTTGGTCGCCGTCTGCGACTTCATGGCCACCGTAGCGATTATGGCCACAATGACAATGACAATCACCAACTCCAATAGCGAGTAACCGGCTGTCGAACGTATTTTTGCGAGCATACAGTCTGGGTCCCATCATCTTTGGTCTCATTAGGTTATCGGCAGACTACCGGGACCGTTTTATCCCGACCCGGTTTCGAGGGACTTGTGATAAGCTGTGGAGACGCTTGGTAGAAACCCACCCGACGCAAAGCCTCTGGGTGGGCTACCACGTTTCCACCTGGCCCACGTCGACGTATACCACGCACAACCCGCCGAAGTGTCAGAGTTCCCGCCACCCTTGTCTGAACTTTGGTAGGGCGGGTCCGTCTTCGCCTGCGCGCCGCGGCGTGAACCCGCCAGTCTTGTAGATCGAAACCCCCGGCCCGAAGGGGAAGAAACATGGCTTGACCGTGTCGTCCGGAGCGCAGTCGAAGGTGATAAATCACATTTTCGCGCTCCGCGCGGCTGACGAATGAACCTTCTGTGACGGAGTCTTCGGATTCAGGCACAGACAACCACCTCATCCTGAGCGGAGTCGAAGGTGATAAATCACATTTTCGCGCTCCGCGCGGCTGACGAATGAACCTTGTTTGGGGCGGATGTAACCCACCCTCACCAGACAGACAATGGATGTCCACCGCTGACAAAATCGAGCAGGAGCGCTATGCTTCCGGCGGAATTACCAAAACCAAATCGCCGCCGATCTGGCATTGGCAAGCAAGCCGCGAGGATTCGGTGACGCCCTCAGCCTCCTCAAGCAGATCAAGCTCATCTTCGGTCTTGCCGTTGAGCGTCTCCAACCCTTGTTCGACCACAACATGGCAGGTACTGCAAGCGCCATTGCCGCCACAATCATAGTTGATATCGATATCAGCATCCAAGGCGGCATCCAAAATGGTCGTGCCCGCTTCGGCTTCAATTGTCCTGTTCTCGGTTTTGAAAAACAGCTTCGATTTCATGCTGTCGTCAACATCTTTGGCCCGGCTTTGTTCCCCGTCTGGTGGTTGAAAGTGAAATGGCTTTGTCGGTCGGCGTTCAACAGCCTTATATGGCCCGAAAACCCTTGACTGGCGCAGCTTGCTGGAATTCTGACGGACTGACACCGGCCCGTTAACGACCCCCCTTTTGTCATAAAACGTGCAAAAGTCCACTTTAGGTGCAAAAAAGGCCAAATGGGGCAATTTTGTTATGGACATAATGCATCTTTTTAGATATAATGCCTCGAACATGGAAAGGTAGGGATAGTATTCCCGCCATGGAAGTCTGTAGAAAACGACAGCTTGAACTAAAAAGAGAAGGAACATCGCATGCGGTTATCACGCAAATCAGACTACGCCATCAGAGCCATTCGGCATATTTCAACTCTGGGCAGAGGCCAGCTTGGATCTATCAACTCCATCGCAGAAGGAGAACAGATACCTCGCGAATTCCTGGCCAAAATCCTCAAGGACCTCACACGCGGCGGTATCCTGGTTTCCTATCAGGGCGTCAAGGGTGGATATGCGATGGCTCGTGAGCCCAAGGAAGTCAGCTTTTTGAACGTCATCGAAGCCATTGACGGTCCCATTCATCTCAATCTCTGTACCGAACCGGATGGCTGTCGCTGTGAGCAGTTCAACACCTGTGACTTGAAAGGTTTCTGGGAGACGCAGGAAGGTACTTTCAAGAGAGCATTGGGCAAGCAGCACTTTGGCAAGTATCGCAAGGGCCGCAAGTAGATCATTCGGCCAACGCGCCTGATAGATCGAAGACGTGAGGACGGGTCGCCTTTGTCAGTGACCCGTCTTATTTTTTGGGACTTGTGCCTTCGCCGAGGCGCATGTTATATTCAACCAGAGAACCGGCCGGAATGCCACGCCGGTTCGACACGAGCACCGCGCGACATTCGGTGAAGATACGAACTTCCAGTCGACAGCGGTGTCTAAGAATAGAACCAACCTGTTGTCAGGAGAATGAGAATGGTAGATTTCAGTGATAAACAGCATCGTGTGAAAATCGGCCTGGCCGAAATGCTCAAAGGCGGCGTGATAATGGATGTCACCAACGCCCAGCAGGCATCGATAGCCGAACAGTCCGGCGCAGTGGCCGTAATGGCCCTAGAGCGAGTCCCCTCCGATATTCGCGCTGATGGCGGCGTGGCCCGCATGGCCGACCCCGACGTTATCGACTCAATCAAAAAAGAAGTGTCCATTCCGGTTATGGCCAAATGCCGGATCGGACATTTTGCCGAGGCTCATGTACTTGAAGCTCTGGAAGTGGACTTCATAGATGAGTCCGAGGTGTTAACCCCGGCCGATTACAAACATCATGTCGACAAATGGCCATTCAAGGTGCCGTTCGTGTGCGGTTGCCGCAATTTGGGTGAAGCCCTCAGACGAATCTCAGAAGGCGCCGCCATGATTCGCACCAAGGGTGAGGCCGGTACCGGTGACGTTTCCGAGGCGGTCAAACATCTGCGCGAGATCGGATCGGCCATGAAAACGCTCACCGTCATGCCCGATGAAGAGCTATACGGTGTGGCCAAGGAACACCGGGTGTCAATCGACCTGGTTCGCATGGTGGCCAAAACCGGTGTCCTGCCGGTACCGAATTTCGCCGCCGGCGGCATCGCTACACCGGCCGATGCGTCACTCTGTATGTACCTCGGCGCCGAGGCGGTGTTTGTTGGCTCAGGGATTTTCAAGTCGGACAATCCCGAAGCAAGAGCCAAGGCTATCGTTGCCGCTGCCACACATTACAAAGATGCAGCGATCGTGGCCGATGCCTCACGCGGTCTCGGTGATGCCATGAAAGGTATGCAGGTCGACAGCATTCCCGACGAGGAGCTGCTGCACACCAGGTAGGCGCAGGCAAGCCCATTAATGGGTCTTACTCGCTTCGTGCGGCCGACGCAACGGAACGATTCTTCGGAGGGTGATAAATCACATTTTCGCACTCCGCGCCTTTCTCAACATAAGGGCATTGCTGCAATGCCACGGCATGTCAAAACCATAGCGGCGCAAAGACCCGCCGTGGCTTCAGCCGCAACAGTTGGAACCAATGGAGGAATCAATGCTACCCAAAGAACAGAAACAGACTTATGGCGCTTTCTACAGTGCGGCTCGCAACAACGATATCCTGCCGCCGGAAACCACCCTCATGATCCATCTGGCCGCAGCCATGGCTTCAGGATGCGGTCCCTGAATGCAACATTACTTTGGCGTGGCCAAAGAACAAGGTATCTCAGATGACGAGATCGGCGCCGTGCAATCCATTGTTATGGCCGTTGTCTCCGGCAAGGTTCGCGCCCAGTTTCGTGATGCGCGGGTAGCAGCCAAAAAACAAGGAAAAGACGCAGAATGAAATTGAATGTATTTATCATGTCGGTCGTCCTGTTGTCGGTACTGGTAGTTGGTGCGTTCGCTGAAGAGCCAGTTGTTCTCACCGGTCCTTACCTGGGTGAAGAGCCGCCGGGGGACAAGCCCAGGCTGTTCTCACCCGGGGTCGTCTCGACCGGCAAAGAACACAGTGCGGCTATGTTTACCGCCGACGGAACCGAGTTGTGGTTCGGTCGGATGTTCCCGGCGGCCATCTGGTACATGAAACAAGTCGATGGACAATGGACCGAACCCAAACTGGCGCCGTTTGCCCACCAGGCTGGTGAGTTGTACCCGTTTCTTGTGCCCAGCGGTGATCGTATTTTCTATAACACCATGCGTCCCCTAACCGAAGGCGGAGCACCGCTCAGGAACGATCAAGGACATCTGTGGTGTGTCGAGCGCACCGGGTCACAGTGGAAAAAACCAGAGTACCAAAACGCCCGCATAAACTCACTGGCCGGTCTGGCCTGCGGCTCGGTGGCTGAGAGCGGCACGATGTACCTAAGCGCCCGGACCACCTCCGATGGAAAACCAAACCACGATCTGTTCACATCAGAGTTGGTTGACGGTAGCTACAGCGAACCAGTGAATCTCGGACAAGTGATCAATAGCCCCGCCCCAGAATTCTGTCCCTTTGTAGCGCCCGACGAGAGCTATCTGATCTTCTCATCGTTCCAGGGTGGGAGCGGTTTGTCTGACCTGTTTATCAGTTATCGCAACCATGACGGTTCCTGGACCAAACCCAGAAACCTGGGTACTGCCATCAATTCCAGCGCCAAGGATGATTCCCCGTATGTCACGGCCGACGGAGAATACTTGTTTTTCAACAGCAACCGTCGCTCCGCGCTCAACAGTAGTCCTATCCCCGATGGACCGGGCAACATGTATTGGGTGAATACCAGCTTCATCGAACGTCTGAAACCCGAGGACATGAAATAGCGCCACGCACCGGCTGCGTGGCAGGTAGAAACTGAATGCGTAAACTATCCATAGTAACCGTTGGTCTGATTTGTTTGGTCGTGTCTGCCTCGTTGTTTGCCGCCAGACGTGTCTGTGACAAATGCAAACAGCCTATCACTAAAGGTAGCTGGGTCGAAGTCGACGGTAAGACCTATCACGGCAATCACTTTCTGTGCGATCATTGTTCGAAGCCGATAGGGAAAAAGCGTTTTTACGAACACGAAGGAGGCAACTACGACAGCACCTGCTTCGCCGACCATGTTATCTTCCGGTGCGGCTATTGCTCCAAGCCGGTTCTAACCAGCTACGTTGGAGACGACACCGCCTTATACCACACCACCTGCTTTTACGATCATGTCGTCGAAAGGTGTATGGTCTGTAAGAATGCGCTGACGGATTCACTCTATTACGACCCGTTTGGGAACAAGGTATGTTCCGATGACTTCGAGAGAATTCTGCGCTGTCAGTCATGCGCACGGTTTCTGAAAGATGCTCCCGGCATTGAGCATCTCAGATACGCCGACGGACGTACAATGTGCGCCTCCTGTACGGAGACGGCTGTCACCGACCTGGATGAAGCTGAGTCTATTATGAAAGGTGTTACCAGGCGTCTCCGTGGCGAGGGAATCGATATAAAGCCCGAAGTCACGCTGCAACTGGTAACGCTTGACGAACTGGGTCTGCTGTCCGATCACTTCACGCACGACCAGATGGGTATAACGATATTTGAGAAGCAGACTATAGAAGGCGGTAGCTGGTCGCATTCGGATTTTCAGATATGTATCCTGGTCGGCCTGCCGGCTTACCATTTCCGCGTCATCGTAGCGCACGAACTGATGCATGTCTGGATGTTCAACGAGGGACGGCCCGATCCGGAGGACTTGTTGCGCGAGGGAAGTTGCAACTATGCCGCCTACCTGATCCTGCGTCGGGACTCATCTGAGAAGGGACAACTCCTTCTGGAACGATTCGTGAACGATGACCACCCTGTTTACGGCGAGGGTTTCCGCAAGGTGAAAACGTTCGTCGACAAAGCCGGCATCGAGGCATGGCTTGAGTATCTCACCACGTTCACCGACCCTCCCTGGTAACACGGTCAAGCCGTGTTCTTCGCGCACTTCCTAACCTCATGCTGAGCGGAGTCGAAGCACGCACCACTCAGTCATTCCGGACTTTGATCCGGAATCCATCTTCGTCATGTGACGCGAAGTCGTGATATGGTACACGGGGACAAAAGGTTGCAACGGATTGGGTTCGTTTTGGGTACTTTCGCTTTTCCCAACAACCCACCCCTGAGCAAATGGGTTCGTTTTGCATAGTTACACGTTCGCATAATACATTCGGTAGTGAAATCGTCCGGGCACCAAGTTGCTTTCTCGCGCTCCGCGCATAGTCCCCGATCATTCCTGTAGGCCTGTAGTTGGTGTTCGAATGTCATCTCCTTTAAGGATGACGAGCAGCCGCGTTTTGGGAGGAGTTGGTGGTGTTTTTGTGATGTCCTGGAAACCCACCGCGAGCGGATGGGCTGCCTGTCCTCGGGCCGAGAAGGGACGAACCGAATGCTTGACTGACAACTTATGCCAACGTATTATGGGATTATAATAAAGGGATTACTCCATGAAGATCGAGACTTTGGGAGCCTCAAGTGAATTGTTCAAGCAAGTAATCGAGCTTGGGAACAAGAACAGTGCTACACTAGGGTTTATCCCAAAGGGTGCAATCGGAGAAAAGGCCGATGAAGACAAACTTCTGGTGGCGATTGAGAAGGGCAAGGTTCAAGGGTATCTCTTGTTCGACTTCAAGCTGAGTACGCGAACGGCGCGGATAGTTCATCTTTGTGTTGAGAAGGAGAGGCGAGGACACGGAATAGCAAAGCGGCTTTTTCGTGAGCTGGAAGCGACGGTTGGAGATATGGTTGTTGGCATTAGGGTGCACTGTCGTATAGACTACGAGGAGGCTGCCGTTTGGCCAAAGCTCGGCTTCACTCGATGTGGCACGATACCGGGGCGAAGCAAGGCTGGAAGTGAGCTCGGCGTTTGGCGCAAGGATACTCCGCTGCCTAGCCTGTTTGACCCGGCCATAGTAACACAAGACACAAGACTACGTGTTGCGCTAGACCACAACATCCTTGCAGATTCAATGAAACCCTGCTCTGATGCAACAAGCGGCGCGCATGCCGTCATGGCCGATTGGCTGCCAGAAGTGATTACGTTCTATGTGACTCCAGAGATCTTCGAAGATATAGCGCGCGATCCGATAGCCGATCGAGGTGCGAAGACCAAGAGGATGGCTCAGTCATTTGCAAGGATAGCTCGAGCGTCAGAATTATTCGATGAGTGTAGACACAAAGCAGAAACGCTGTTTCCAGCTCCTCGAAGCGCACAAACCGAATCAGACCTTAGACATATCGCATGGTGTTGGGCCGGGACAATACAGTACTTTGTCACCAGTGACAGGGAACTCATTCAGAAAAGTAGTGACGTTTACGATCTAACTGATGTCAGAGTGCTACACCCAGCTGACTTTATTTCTCGGCCTGACAGCCTATTGAGATCAGCAGAGTATCAACCCAAACGCTTTTCAGAGTCGGAACTTCGAATCCGTCGTGTGACAGGGGACGATCTTGATGGTATTGAGTCGTCAGTAGCGGATTTGGGGCTGGAAGGGAAGAAGGAGTTTCTGAGGAAGCTTAGACTTCAAATGACACAGCCAGAGCAGAGGATTACTCAACTCATACTCCATGGAAATACTGTTCTGGCTTTGGTGAGTTGGGAGATCGTCGGGCAGCAGAGACTGTTGGTGCACCTTCTAAGGCTCGCACCAAGTGAATCGGATAAAACTGTCGCACTGGGAATTGTGAATTGGCTGATTGCTGAATGTCGTTCTAGCAATCTGGAATGCCTCGAAATCGTGGACTCACACATGACCTCCACGTTGACCAGAGCCTGTTTTGAGTTTGGGCTATTCCAGGAGAAAAGAAAATTGTTTCGATGGGTCGGACAGGGTCGATACGATTCGAAGGGTGTCAAGACGGCAATTACCGCCCCGAGTTTGCGGTTGACCATTCCACAGAAATACGCAACAACTGTAAAGAGTCAACTAGAGCGAGCAATTGGCGCCAAAGATATATCTCTCTTACACCAACTTGAGAAACAATTATGGCCTACAAAGCTCAGAGAATTGGAGCTACCGACTTGGGCAGTTAGCATTCGGTCGCAGTATGCCATGCACTTATTTGATCAAGGTATCGCGGAAGGTGACCTTTTCGGCGGAAGGGCGAAGCTACTTCTCAATATCGAAAACGTGTACTATCGCTCGGCCACAGTTAGACGACTAAAAGCGCCGGCACGAATCCTGTGGTACGTGAGTAGAGGGCAGGGTCGATATCACGGTAGTAAAGCTATCAGGGCTGCGTCCTATCTTAATGAAGTACACATAGGTGATCCAAAAACACTTTTCAATTGGTTCCAACATCTAGGCATTTATCGTTGGGAAGATGTTAAACACACAGCGATGAAGAGAGCCTCTGGGGAGCTTATGGCATTGGTCTTTAGCCACACAGAGATTTTCGACAATCCAATCCCGCGATCCGACCTGAACCAGTTTTGGCAGCAGGAGAGAGGGCGCAATTTTTATATTCAGCAACCGATCGAAATCCCCGATAATCTGTTCTGGAAGATATATAACCTAGGAATTGGACGATCCGATGAATAAACTGGATTCCAGCCGGTCAGCCATTTTTTCAATCAAGCCCAAATTTATATCCCTGATCTTTTCAGGGTTAAAGACTGTTGAATTGCGAAGAACGAAGCCACTTCGAATAAGGAAAGGCACGCGGATTTTCTTCTGGGAGACTTCACCGAGTAAACAACTCGCTGGATTCGCCCACGTAGAGGCAATCATATCTGCCCCCGTTGAGAAACTGTGGACAATTGTCTCTGAACACGCTGGCGTCACTCGAGAGGAGTTCGATGCCTATTTTGAAGGCTCAGACTTGGGCGTGGCAGTGTTCCTTTCCGACGCTACAGAATTCCGAAAGAAACCACAACTCTCCGTTCTTCGAAAACACCTCGGATTCATGCCGCCACAGAGCTTTCGCTATGTATCGGCATCTGAATCAAGATATATCGGACGTCGAGCCAGTTCGGCTGCGTGACCCCCCTCACCTAACCTTCCCCTCCAAAAACTCGACGATCTCGGGAGCTTTCATGCGCGTTTGGTCCATAGAGTCGCGGTCGCGCAAGGTCATGGTCTCATCTTCCAAAGTCTGGCCGTCGATAGTGATGCAATACGGCGTACCGGCTTCGTCCATTCGCGCATAACGCCGACCAACAGCGCCGGAGACATCGTAGAAGACTTTGAACTGCTTTTTGAGATTGTTGTAGACCTTCTCGGCAAACTCAGGCATGCCGTCTTTTTTGACCAGCGGAAGGACAGCCGCTTTGATCGGCGCCACCTTCGGTGACAAACGCAAGAAGACCCGTTTCTCACCCTTGATCTCAACTTCGTCGTAGGCATCGCACAACAAAGTCAGCAATGTCCGGTCACACCCGGCTGAGGTCTCAACAATGTAAGGCACAAACTTTTCTTCGAACCGTTCGTCTTTGTAACCCATGTCTTTGCCGGTCGCTTCCTGATGTCGTCCGAGATCAAAGTCGGTCCGGTTGTGCACACCTTCGAGTTCCTGCCAGCCGAACGGAAACTCATACTCGACATCGTAGGCCGCTTTGGCATAGTGGGCCAGTTCGTCCGGTCCGTGCTCTTTCCAGCGGAGTTTACTCATGTTGAGACCCAGCGACTGATACCACTCCCAGCGCTGTTGTTTCCAATAGTCGAACCACTTTTCATCTTCTGATGGATGCACGAAGAACTGCATTTCCATCTGTTCGAACTCGCGGGTACGAAAGATGAAATTGCCCGGCGTGATTTCGTTGCGGAAAGCCTTGCCGATCTGCGCAATTCCGAATGGTATCTTTTGGCGCGAGGAGTTTTTGACGTTGAGGAAATTTACATAGATACCCTGCGCGGTTTCCGGGCGCATGTAGATAGTGTTGGAGCTATCTTCGACCGGACCCATGAACGTTTTGAACATCAGGTTGAACTGTTTCACCTCGGTCAGGTCGCATTGGTGTTCCACCGGACTTTTCGACGGTTTGTTGGGGCAGCGGGCCTGATCGAGCTGGTCGGCCCGGAACCTCGCCTTGCAGGTGCGGCAGTCGACCATGGGATCATTGAACTCAGCCACATGACCGGAAGTGTGCCAGACCTGGGGATGCATCAGAATTGCGGCGTCGAGACCTTCGATGTCGTCGCGACGATTGGTCATGGCATCCCACCAGTAGTTCTTGAGATTGCGCTTCAACTCCGCGCCCAGCGGACCGTAGTCCCAGCAGGAAGTGAGACCTCCGTAGATTTCCGATGACTGAAAAATGTAGCCGCGCCGCTTGCACAGCGACACCAGTTTTTCCATCGTATCGTTTTCGTTCTTCTTGGCCATGCGTCTCTTTCTACTATGTCAGTTTTGTATCTTTCAACTTCTTCAAGAACTCCAGCGACTTGATTTTCGCCGACAGTCCGGTCTGAAAGCTCATGAATTTGGTCAACGCCTCCAGCAACAGTTCGGTATCTGCATAAGCTATCGGCAAGGCTGCGGCCTCGGTTAATGAGGCGGTCTGCAGGGCGACAAGCTGCTCAAACCCGGCTGTAGAGAGACGAATATAATGATCCGCCGCCGTTTGGCAAGAACTGCATAACACCCCCCCCCGTTCCGGATAGAACTGTATGTACTCAGTAGGTCGCGTAGCGACAAGAGAGACAGCTTGCTGTCCGCAGGAGGGGCAGTGGGTGAGCGAGGGGTGGTAGCCGAGGTGCGAAAGCAATCGCAGAAAGAAAGCCAAAAACAAACCCGGTAGCGACCGTTTGTCGGCCACTTCCACAGCGCTCAAGAAACCGACGAAGTAGTCAAATAGTGTCTCTTGCGGTTCCTCATCGGGCAGCAGCAGGTTGAGCAGTTCGCAGGCCGCCGAACCATAGGCCAGCCGACCGACCGCGCCGTCTTTCTCAAACGAAAAAGCTTGCATGGGGTCGACGTCGCGGATATACCCGTTCGATTCTTTTTCCGAGGCGTAGAAAGTCAATTCCATGTGAGCGAACGATACTATCCGACCGCGTTTGGACTTGATACTGCGACCCCCTTTGTCGACCAGCGCGATCTTGCCGAAGTTGCGGGTGAAAAAAACCACCGTCCGCGAAGATTCGGACCAATTGAACGTCCTCAGAACAACGGCGTCGGTTTTTTCAAGAGCCATAACGTCTACCGACCCCTGCATACGGTTTCGCAGGGTCCTGACACCGCCCCCGGCGGGGTTGTGACCCTGCGAAGCTCACTATGCAAACAGAGAATCCGAACGAGAGAGATCGGCGGTTCTCACGACCTCCGCGGGAGGTCGAAGGAACCACCGAAACAACCTCCGAGAATACCGCTTCGTCCGCCATAACGCCTACCGACCGCGGTAGAGGTAGATGGTTTCCTCGGGGCGGGCCATGTGGAAGCGGGTGCGGGCGATCCGTTCCAGGTAGATCGTGTCCGATTCGAGCATCTTGCGGACGCGATCGTTGTCCACCAGGTTTACCAACAGTTGCCTATTGGATTCGGCCAGTTCCGTCTTTTCCATTTCGAGGCGAATGATGCGCGGAATACTGTAGGTACCGACCATCAGCGAGTAGAAAAACAACAGCCCCACCGACCAAAATGCGTAACGGACGACTTTTCGTCTGAGACGGGCATCGGCGGAGGAGAGCTTTTTGACAAAACTTTCAGCCAACGATGGCCTTTTCGACTTAGTTTTTCTCACACGCGGACACATGGACAGAAGGAAACGGGGGCAGGTTCACGATGCAAGGTTTAACTGGAGACGGCTGTCGGGTACTCTTCATTACGGCGGGTTTGCCTTCAGACCAACCAACCAGAGTCAGTCACAGACCGCCGGTGCAGGTCCTCCGGCAAACATGAAGTCCACGAGATAAACCAGGTCGGCAATGTCGATAGGTCCATCACCGTTGAGATCAGCTTCCTTAGGACACGGCGGATAAGGACCGGCTACGAACATCCAATCGACAAGGTAGACCAGATCCGCAATATCTATGACTTCAGCCGGGTCTCCATTGACGTTTCCTCGGACGCCGGTGCAGCATGGCTCACAGACGTCGCCGACACCGTTGCTGTCACTGTCTTGCTGGTCAACATTATCAATGTGCGGGCAGTTGTCGCAGCTATCCGGAATGCCATCGTTGTCGCTGTGTAGATTGTCATCGAAACCGGGGCAGAGGTCGCAACTGTCTCCCACGCCGTCCAGGTCACTGTCCTGTTGGTCGGTGTTAGCCAGTTCCGGGCAATTGTCGCAATCATCTCCGAGAAAGTCACCGTCAGAGTCAGCCTGGTCGACGTTAGCATGCTCCGGGCAGTTATCGACACAGTCCCCGACCCCATCGAGATCAGCGTCGTTCGCCGGCTCACTCTGGATATGGACCCAGTCGATGTGTACAATCTGCCCGCCATCGGTAGCGTTACCAGTGTACATGGAAAAGCCTACCGGATTGGTGCTGGCGTCCGCTTCCATCCACAGAAGTGCCCAGGAACTACCGTCCCAATAGTAAGTGCTAATACTGCTACCGGACCGAGCGATTCGGAATGTGGGGTAAAAACCAGTTTCAGGGAATGCGGCCTTTGGACAACCGGTTTCATCGGGGTACCAGCACTCAAACGCTTCGGTGTAAGTCCCGCAAGCGTTTGAGTCAGGGTCCGGAAACTTCTTACGTTCGATGCGCATGGTCATATCGCTATTATAGACCAGTATACCAGTCCAAGCCGCCGCTGTTGGTGTCGGCCAGTCGTAGAGTTTGAAGCGTGCCTCAATATCGAAGTCGCCGCATATTTCGAGCTCATTCGCCAAGTGGACGTCAACCGATGAAACTCCACTGCAGGTAGCCGGGAGATCAAGAACGAGGTAGCCGCCTCCTTCCCATACATCGTCATCGACGCAATTGCCGCTTGAGGTCCATGCAAATGACAGTTCGCTGTCGTTATACTCGTCGTCCAGGTCTCCTGGGCAACAGACAGCCCCAGGAAGTTTCTGCGATGAACCCTCCCATACGGCAGAGTAATTCTGAGCAACGGCCGTTGCCAATAAGACCAAGGTCAAACCGATTAACGGAATTAGCGTCACGGACTTGGGAACGGACATTCTATACTCCTGACATTCATAGCTTAGGTTAGGTTCCTGGATGTCTTGCTGGTATGGTGCTACGAGCATAATGTTTCATGAGACTGATCAAATACAAAGCTGTCCAATCGGCTTCTGTAACAAAGATAGTCCCGAACCCCGCTTTCGTCAAGAGAAAGCAGCCCAGTTAGTCCTCTATCGCTGGCCGTGATCGACGGCTTGGGAGGCCTATCAGCGAGGGTGAACGGCTCAGTATCGGCGTCTAAAGTTCCTCTCCCGCCCCCCCGTAAACTCCCTGCCCAATTCGCCGACAATAGAAGAGATAAAGGGTAAAACGGTCGAAAGCAGCTTATGCCGAAAATTGATGACCTGTTGAAAATTGTCAAAGAAGCCGGAGCATCCGATCTGCACCTGGGTGCCGGTAGTGTACCGATGGTCCGAGTCGACGGTAGTCTGGCCAAAACACGGCACAAGAAACTCAGCAACGAGAAAATAAAACAACTGGTCTACGAAGTCCTAACCGACGACCAGATTCGTAGTTTCGAAAAGTCAGGCGATCTGGACTTTGCGTACAGCATCGAGAATAGCGCACGGTATCGAATCAACCTATACATGATGCACGCAGGTATCGCGGCTGCAATCAGATTAATCCCGGATATCGTCCCGGACCTGGCCGGACTGGGATTCTCCGATATTGTACGGGGACTGATCAAATCGACATCGGGGCTGCTCCTGGTGACCGGACCGACCAACTCCGGCAAGTCGACAACCCTGGCGGCCATGGTCGACCACATCAACACGCACGAATCACGCCATATCATAACTCTGGAAGACCCCATCGAGTACACGCATACGAACAAGAACTCGTTGATCAGTCAACGTCAGATCGGTCTGCATTCTGCATCGTTTACCCAGGCGCTGCACTCGGCGCTACGCGAAGACCCTGACGTCATCATGCTGGGCGAGATGCGTGACACCGAGACTATCTCGATGGCTATCACGGCCGCCGAGATAGGTCTGCTCGTCCTGGGTACCTTGCATACTTGCAGCGCCGTAAGTTCAATCGAGCGCGTAACCGATGTTTTCCCGCCCGATCAACAGCAGCAGATACGGGTCATGCTGGCCGATACGTTGATCGGCGTTATCTCGCAACAGTTGCTAAGGCGAGCCGACGGCAATGGCCGGGTGGTTGCTTACGAAGTCATGACACGGGCACCATCGATCCAGGCCATGATACGCGAGGAGCGAACCTACCAGATTCCATCGGTGATCCAAACCAGTCGCAAGATGGGCATGCGTCTTTTGGATAATCACCTGAAGGCGTTGGTCGACTCCAGTATCGTAACGGTAGACGAAGCAATCCGGGTAGCGGCCAACCCGGCGGAGTTTTTCGATCGCGTCAACGAAGCAGAGGCCCAGCCGGTGGAGGCATAATGAACGACAGCTCGCAACGCATCCGTCTCGACGAAATTCTCGTGCACGAAGGACTCATCTCTGAGGTTCAAATCAAAGAAGCCCTCATGCGTCAGAAGGCGCACGGCGGCAAACTGGGATCGCAACTGCTCTACCACCGCGACATCGACGAAGCCGGTTTGGTGCGGGCATTGGCCATTCAGTTTGAATGTGAAGGTGTGGTCTTGTCCTCGTTGGAGATTCCGGATATAGTGATTAGATTGATCCCCTCCAAAGTTGCGATTGCACGACGAGTGATGCCCTTTGACTATGACCCCGAACAGAACCTGCTGAAAGTAGCCTGCGAATCCCCGAAGGATCAGAGCCTGATCAACGAATTGAACTTCGTGGCCCGCGGCAAGGAGATCAAACTCTACATTGCCGCCGAGTTGGCTTTGAACACCGCAATCAACAGACACTACCTGGGACAGAACGTCACACTTGAAGATCGCCTCCTTTTGGAGATCCCCGATGATGCGACCGACTCGATCGATGACGCCACCATACAGCCGGAGGCGTCGGAGGAAACGGTCACGCCTGACTTGCCTGCGATCCTCCTGGTCACCGACGAAGAATATTCCGGACCGCTGTTGCAGTCGTTGTTTGAACGCGACGGATACCAAGTGACCATGACCGATTCAGCGGATGAAGCTATCGAGATCACCGGCGACAACGCTTTCAACGCCGTCCTAATCAAAGACACGGTTTCCGGAGACTACCTTGACCTGATCGACCGCCTGCGAAAAAGTTCACCGAGCACCAGCGTACACTATTATGAGTCGGCCTCCTCGTTGATCCTGGGACGCCACGCAATGACAGCCGAGGCGGACCTGCTGGATAAAAACCTGGAACTGTTCACCTCGCTGCTGGCGCTAAAGAGCGGACTGGCCGACAATCATTCCGGTTCGGTGGGAACCTACGTTGACCGACTGTGTGCTCAGATGAAGCTACCGGCCAAGGAACGTTCGATCATTACCAATGCCGCCTATCTGCATGATCTGTCACGCCACTATTATCGTGACGACAACTCCAGGGACCAGCGCTCGTGGATAGGTCTTTCGGCCAAGTTGCTGTCGTCGCTGGAGTATCCACCGGTGGTAGTCCAGATGCTCCGTTCGATGTACAAGGACCTGGGCGGAAAATACACCAAACGATTGCCCATCGAGATTCTCGGCGGGAACATCCTCACCATTGTAGACCTGTTTTGCGAAACCGTGGACCCGCATGAAAAGCTGTCGCTGGATAAGTTCGATGCTATCAGGAAAAAGTGTCGTGATCTGGCCGGGCGGCTCTTCCTGCCCGAGATTGTCGAGAACTTCATAACCATGATGCAAAGCGAAGTTCTGCACGCCCAGGCAACCAGCAAGCATGGGCAGGTGATGATCTACGCCGACAATCCGGGCGCTTTGTATCCCATCGAACGCCGCCTGCAGAACGAGGGATTTCGCACCATCTCTCAGTTGTCTCGCGATACATTCGTGGACCTCTGCAAACGCAGCGAACCCGACATGATTGTACTCCTCCTGGAGGGTGAATACTCTCAGGTCTTATCGTTCGTCGACACTCTGGAAGCGGCCGGTGTGGTTCCGCGCACGTTACCGACCTTCCTCATGGTCGAATCCAACCAGGCATCGTCGATGACGCCGTTGTTGGATCGAGGGCTTGAGGACATTATTCCCAGTGATGTCAATCCCGACATGCTCGTCTCCAAACTACGTAAAGTTCAAACGAGAGCACAACTGCAGGACAGCCAGTTGATGTCGGACAACCAATCTTCGTCCGGCAGTCATGGAAGGCTTTCCGACATGAACGTGATCGACCTGTTGCACGCTTTGGGACCGAGCCGCCGCACGGTAAAGATCACCATAACCGGTTCGACTGAGGACAAGCGGCTTATCATCTTCCTCGATCAGGGCGTCATATCATACGCTGAGTTGAACGGCCAGGTCGGCGCACCGGCCGTGCATGTAGGCGTTTGTTGGTCGGAAGGGTCCTGGGTGGTCGAGCCGGTAACACCTGACAAACTACCGGTACCCAACAATCATACCTCCAACGATGCGATCCTCCTGGAAGGCCGCCGCCTGATGGACGAGCGCGTCCGCACCGGACAGTTGTTGTAGGGATATCGTTGAATAGCTGGACGGGGTAAACTACTTCAGTCGCAAGGTGAGCTTACTGTGTCGCCTGCGAAAAGGCATGGGCCGCCATGTAGGCCTCGCCGATCTTTCTGTCTTCTTTGATGATGTGGTTCACCAGCCAGTCGGCAAGGAAAGAGGTTAACTCAAATACGTTTACAGACTCACCTGCTTTCATCCGTCTCAAAAGGCCGGCAATCTCCCCCTTGAGCCGTTCATGCATCCCCTTGTGCTCCAGGTATCCCTCGAAACAGACTTCTTGCATGACCTTCTCTTCGGTATCAAAATGGTATCCGGTGTAATCCACCAAGGCTATCAGAACGGTACCGATCGTCTCGTTGACTATCCCGTCTTTCATTGACTCGTCCAACTGGTTGATCATGGCTACCAGTTTCTTGTGTTGCTCATCCACTTCGGGAATGTCAACCTCAAATGCTTCGCACCATTGGACCCGCGCCATCTTTCCCTCCGGAACAGTTTGGTGATACCCGACGGTACCCATTTTGGATTCCGCTATCGTCTACCCTATTTGTATCGACAGTTAGTCGGTTGAGTTTGCCCCCGGAGATGCAGCCAAAAAACAAGGAACAATCGGGCTTCGTTTGTGGTTTTGTACAACATAGATTATTACGGTCCACACAGGACACGAACTTCCATAGGAGGATACGATGCCTGGTTTATATCGGAAAGCTGCCTTTCTGGCGGCAATTCTGTTGGCGGTCTTCGCCTTCAGCAACAGTGTCCACGCCACAATTCATCACATTGATGTCGGCAACTTCTTCTTCGCCCCGACCGGTACAACCGTCGCACCTGGCGACACGGTGCGCTGGACGTTTGTGGGCGGCTCGCACACAACCACCTCTGAGGTTACATCGCCCAAAGCCTGGGATTCAGGAATCATGCCGGTGTCCGATAGCTTCGATGTGGTCTTCAGCGCCGGTGACGGTCCCGGGCCGTTTCCATACTTGTGTTCGGTGCATCCTTTCAGCATGAAAGATACTATCTTCGTGACCGCCGCGCCGGCCGAGCCGACTATTTTTGCTTTTAAGATCGATGAAGCCCAGGCTGCTGCCTGCGCCGGTACCGGCAGTTTGGCCAGTGGTTTCGGCGTGGCTATTCTTAGCGCCGATTCCACCGAAGTATCGTTCCACATCGAGCACGATGTCAGTAGTGTCACCGCTGCTCATGTTCATTTCGCTCCGGCCTGTACCAACGGCGGCGTCTCTTTTGCGTTTACTTCGCCCACCAGTCCGATAGTGGAAACCTGGTCGGTGACTTCAAGTGATGTTACAAACCTAATGGCCGGTGGTCTCTACATTAATATTCACTCCAGCACTTTCCCAGCCGGCGAGATTCGTGGCCAGGTCGAACAACAGACACACAAGATGGCCTTCACCCTCGACGAAGCCCAGGCCGACGGCGGGGCGGGCACGGGGAGTTTTGCATCCGGTGTGTTCACCGGTGAGTTGAATGCAAGCGCCACCGAGCTGTCGTTCACCGTCACGCACGATGTCTCTAATGTTTCCGACGGCCACATACATCTCGGTGCACCCGGTGCAGTGGGACCCATACGATTTGTGTTTTCGGGCCTTACCAGTCCCATCAACGAGACCTGGATGCTCACTGCTGCCGATGTGATCAATTTCCTCGCGGGTGATCTGTATGTAAACCTCCACACAACGGCCAATCCGTCAGGGGAGATTCGTGGACAATTGGTGGCCGGTGAAATCGTCTTTACGCTTGGCCTGGACGAAGCGCAGGCCGATGGCGGCAACGGCACAGGTAGCTCGGCGACCGGATTCTGTGTGGCAACACTAAACTCGGATACCAAAGAACTCACTGTCTATTGTGAGCACGATGTGGCCGGTCCCAACGACGCTCACATTCATCTGGGCGCTCCGGGTGTGAGCGGACCGATAGTGAAGGCCTTCACCAGCCCGGTGTCACCGATTTTTGAGACGTTCTTGTGTGACGATGCGGACTACGATGCGATTCTTGCCAGCAGCACGTATATCAACATTCACTCGGCATCGTTCCCAGCCGGGGAGATTCGTGGTCAGATTGACCTGGATGCTGACTTTGAAGTAACATTTGGCCTCGATGAATCCGAAGCCGATGCCTGCGGCGGTACAGGAAGTCCGGCCACCGGTAGCAGCACGGTTACATTGAAGCCGGGCGGTAAGGAACTCACCGTCAGTCTCACCCACGATGTTGCCGGTGCCGTTGACGGCCATATTCATCTGGCCCCGGAATGTGTCAACGGGGCGGTTCAGTTTGGATTCACGAGCTTCGCCTCGCCGATCACTGAAATCTGGTACTTGTCGGATGCCGACGTGATCAACCTGCTGCAAAAGGAATTGTATATCAATATCCACTCGGCGTCGTTTCCCGCCGGAGAGATTCGTGGACAGATCGATGTCGATGTGGCGGCCTGGTTCTGTGGTGATATTGATAATAGCGGATCGCCGGCCATCGACATCTCCGACCTGGTCTATCTGGTAGACTTCATGTTCACCGGCGGCCCACCACCTGTAAACCCGGGGGCGGCCGATCTGAACGGCGACGGCGTAATTGATATTTCAGACCTGGTCTGGCTGGTTGACTTTATGTTCACCGGCGGTCCACCGCCAACCTGCTGATGATTTGCGGGTCAGGAAGAGCCCGCTGTATAACCAATGGGACGCGGCAACAAGGATGTCACCGCGTCCCATTTCTTTTCTCGTCATCAACTCACAGAAGATACCCGGCGTCGATAGAGACAAGTATCTGTCACACCGCTTACTCCGGCGCCGCCATGGATGAGACCTGTTTCCCGATCCCGGCGGCCTGGTGTTTCACTGGCACGGTGAATCGACTTCTCTCATCGTCGTCAAGCTCAATCGTGAACGACTTTTCGAACGAGCCGGTCAAACCGACTTCTGTCAACACCAAGGAGCACTCGGCCGTGCTTTGCGATGCGATGGTTGTCGGCAGGCTGACGTCGAAGTAGTCTTGCGGCAGGTCCACCAGCCGGAAGGTGAGATCGCCCGGCGAAACGTTCTCGATAGTGAAGGATAGTTCGTTTCGCTGTTTGGCCGTGAACTGGCCGAGAGTCAGTTTGTATGGCGATATGATTATCGGGTAGGTTGAGTCCGGCCGGGTTACGATATTAGTGACAAACCGCACCCGCTGGTCGGGCCCACCGGCGTTGGTTTTGATACTGGGGCTTTTGGATGCCGGACCGCTGCGCTTACCGGTGGAAAAAACAATTTCCAACCTCGTGCTGTCGCCCACGGCCAGGTGGTTGCGCTCCAGCGGCGCTTTGGTACAGCCGCATCCGGGCACGACTTTCAGTATCTTCAGACTGTCGGTGCCTTCGGCTTTTAGCCAGAAGACATGCGACAATTTGGCATTCTGCGGACTGAAACCGAAGTCAAACGACTTCTCGGCAATGCTCAACTTCGGCGCAGCCGACGATGGCGTAGTTCCAATTGCGAGCAGCAACAGGGCCAACAGGATAGACGTGGCATACTTATACATGACGTACCTCCTTGACGGTGCTGTTCACAACACCGTTGTGGTTTGATGTTGATGAGCCGACTCGCTGTCGGCGATATGGACGGCGCTATCCGAAAATTGTTATCGTCTTACAAAATATCCCGCCCGGCCCGCTCGAGTAGGCTGGCCGAGGCACCCTCGCGCACCGGGATAATATCAGAACTCAACTCGGCCGTGTTGATACGGGCCAGGGCGTTGACAACCAGTTGTGCTTCCTCAAGTGATTTCAACTCGACCACTTGCACGTTGCAGGTGGTGTCACACTCCAGCACATCAACATTGGCCTCCAGGAGACCGAGGTCAAAAAGAAGATCGCAGATGGCCTCATCATCCTCGGCCAGCTCCTTCTCCACGCCGGCAAAAGCGACTGCGTAACCGATCGTTTGATCATACTGAAACGGTATCAAGGCCACAGCCAGCAAAGCCGCCAACGCCACCGATGCATAAACCACCCGAGCCGGTCGCCACCACCGAACGATTGAGAAGCTTCCGGCTGTGCGATCTGTTCCTGCACGGCCATCGCCTGAAGATGCTATCCGAGCCTCGACTCTTTGTCGCGCTTGATGGAAGGGTGTTATGCCGGATGTGTCGTCCTCGTCCGCTGCCCGCAGAACCTGTGTCAGAAGGCCGGCTGCCTGAGCTTCCTCTCTGCAACGGGGGCAATCTCTGAGATGATCCACCAGTGACGAGTCCGTCTGAGGATCGGCGCCCGCCTGCACTAGCTCGTTTATTCTCCGTTGGGCCTGGTCGCAATGCATTGGTTTATCCCGTTGATATTTGTTAGCTCACTGTCTCCGCCTATGTCGGCCAGGAGTTTTTTGAGTCGCTTTTTCATCTTCTGTCTGGCCCGGTGGAGCCGGACTTTTATTGCGCTTTCGCTCTTGTCATATAACTGTGCCAGTTCGGCTATGCTCCATTGTTCCAACTCGTGCAGGGTAACCAGAGCCTGTTCATCGGGCGATACAGCCGTGAAAGCGAGGTCAAGCCAACGTCGAGCATTAAACCGGTTGACGGGGTCAGTGACGGCATGATCCGATTCGATCTCAGGTGTCAACGATACTCGCCTCTGCCACCAGGGTCGCCGAATACTGTCTCGAAAAGTGCTGATCAGGATTCTGTACAGCCAGGGTCGAAAGGATTCATTATTGCGCAGATCAGAAAACTTGGTCATCGCCTTCACCATTACATCCTGCAAAAGGTCATCGGCGCGATCGCGGTCGCCACAGAGTTTGCGGCAGTACAGCGTCGCGCGCACATATTCGGGCTCCATTAACTTCCAGAACAGCTCTTTTGTTTCTTGCATCCGCACTAAGACGTTCCGCCGGTCGGTTGGGTTACCGAGTTTTTGCTGTTTTTACAGTTTGTCGTATGATCTCTCAGGCGACCATTTTACACAGTTTGCCGGCACTTTTCACCAAGAATTGCTCCTGATGTCCCAGCGCAGTGTCCGCATGCGGTCACTCCTGTAGCAAATACGGACAACAGTACAAGCCGCACGCCGCGGTAACTACACATGAGATAACAACTTGAAAAAACCGGCACTCCTTTTGCTAAAACATAGACTGCCTGAATTCGTAGAGCAAAAGTACTCAACTCAGGCAACACTGACATCAGCAGAGTATGAGCCGTCATTGAAAGACAAGAGAAGTGCTTAAGAACTACCTTATTTCCGCAATCAGAACCCTGAGTAAACAAAAACTCTTCACCGCGATCAATGTCTTCGGACTAACGATTGGCCTGGCCGCTTGTTTGATCGCCATGGGTCACCTTGCCTACGAGATCAGCTTCGAGGAGATGCACATAAACCGGGATCGCATCTATCGGGTCGACGGTGACTACACCTATCGAAACGGTGATGACACCCACAGGTTCAAAAGTGCGCGCGTGACCGCCCCGGTCGGTCCGGCGGTGGCGCTGGAGATACCTGAAGTCGAGAAGACAGCCATCTTTCGGCAGTACACCGATGTTGCCGTGACAATCGACGGCGAGGGCTTTCGGGCAGGCAACATGATCACCGCCTATCCGGAGCTTTTGGATGTGTTCACGCTGCCGTTAAAGCGCGGCAACCCCAGCACGATTCTGACCGAACCGTTCACCCTGCTTATCACCGAAAGTGCGGCTGAAAAATTGTTCCCGCTTCAGGACCCCATGGGGCGCACACTCACCATCAACGAAAACACTGACTACCGAATCACCGGCGTACTTGCGGACATTCCGAAGAACACTCAACTGCACTGTGATTTCATCGCATCCTATACCAGCCTCCAGTCAACCGCAGTTGATCTGGACTCATGGGAACAGCGACCGTATGATTACCTGTACCTGTTGTTAAGCAACAATGCAGATGTCGCCTCGGTCGAACAAAAGATAGGCGCACTGGTGGCAAAGCATCTACCTCCGGAGATCGGGGTGGAATACGAACTGGGCTTACGTCCGTTTTCCGATATCTATCTTGGGACGTTGGGTGAAGGTATCATTAGCGAGATGCAGCCGCGCGGAGAGTACGAGATCATCTACATGTTCGGTATTCTGGCTCTGTTCATACTGGTGCAGGCGGTGGCCGGATTCGTTAATCTGACCACGGCGCGGTCGGCCGACCGGATGAAAGAGGTGGGCGTGCGCAAAGTACTGGGCGCCGAACGCAATAATATCGTAAAGCAGTTCCTGGGCGAGTCACTCTTGCTCACAATGTTATCCATACTGGTCAGTCTGGTGCTCTACGAAGTTTTCAAGTCGGAAGTCGATCAGATTTTCATGCGCCAGGCCACCGTTAATCTTTCTGACAGTCCGCTAATGCTGGCCCTCACCGGGTCACTTGTTGTGGTCGTTGGTATCCTGGCCGGGCTCTACCCGGCTTTGTATATGTCGCGGTTCCGACCGGCAGCTATCCTGAAGCGTCAAGCCCAGGCCAGATCGCCCAGGTCGACGCTCCGCCGGATTTTGGTCGTGACGCAGTTTGCCATTGCTATTACATTCATCTGCTGCGCTGTCATCACCTACCAGCAGGTGGACTACCTAATGGGGTATGACCTCGGTTTCAAACATGAAAACATGCTTGTCCTTGATTTTGAAGGGAACGATGGACCTCAAAAATGCCGGATTATGAAATCCGGTCTGCTGGCTAACCGCACCACCAATTCTGCCACTGCATCGTATCCTCCGCCGGGAAGAACCTCTTTCGCCTTCTGGGGATTCTACGCCGACGCCGAGTGTAGCGAAGTGATTCGGACCAACGGTTACGTCGTCGATTACGATTTCATGTCGACCTTTGACCTGACTCTGGCTCAGGGACGTGCTTTCTCACCCGACCACCCCGAAGATGAAAAACGCAGTGTCCTTATCGATGAATCCAGCGCCCGGTTCTTGCAGATGGATAACCCGGTCGGTCAACGACTCTATCGTAAGGGTGATCAGACGTTCGAGATCGTAGGCGTGGTCAAGGACTTCCTCGGCACCTCAAAGAGTTGGGCCCGTCAGGATTTAATGGTCATCATGCTGGACCCGGAACAAAGCCCAACGTTGACCATAGAGCTGCCGGCTGGAAGCGTGACCGAGTCATTGGCTTCGGTGGCGGCCGCGTGGGAGGTGGTGTCGCCGGGTGAACCTTTCGAGTACCGGTTTCTCGATGCTGAGATCGATCAGGAATTCGATGAAGCGAGATGGATCGGTAGGATCTTTTTCAGTCTGGCCTTGGTGACTATTATCATCGGATGCCTGAGTGTATTCGGTTTGGTCTCCTATTCGGCTGAGCAGAGAACCAAAGAAATTGGTGTCAGAAAAGTTCTCGGCGCCCATGTCACCAGCATCGTCGCCCTCTTGGCCAAAGAGTTTGTCATTCTGTTAGCCATCGCCAATGCTATTGCCTGGCCGGCGGCCTACTTTTTCATGCAGGACTTTTTGTCGATGTTCGCCTCACATATCGACATCTCGATCACGACTTTTGTCATCGCCGGAGGAGCAGCGCTATTGTTAGCCCTGGCCACGGCTGCATACCAGGCCACTCGTGCCGCTTTGGCCAACCCGGCCGATTCGTTGAGGAGTGAGTAGACAACAGGGTCAAGCCCTGTTTTTGCGCTTTGCGCGCATGTCGAAACCTCGCCCTTGTGCATAGTCACCACGAACAGTTTAGTAGGGCAGGATCCCTGTGATCCTGCCGATTCTGGCGGCATCACAGGGATGCCGCCATAGAGGCTTCTACACCCAACCAAGAAAGGCGGGTCCGAAGACGGACCCACCCTACAGGAATTCACAACATGTCAAATCGCCGAGTTCATCCTTCGACTCCGCTCAGGATGAGGTGGGTGCGTTCATGCTTCGACTGCGCTCAGCATGACACAAGAGGGCGCGCGAAGCATGACACAAGAGGGCGCGCGAAGCATGACACAAGAGGGCGCGCGAAGCATGACAACAGTAGGTCGGAACCCCTTGTGGTCCCGACAATTGCGGCAGGTCCGTAAAGGACCTGACCTACAATACTAATACCCCGAACTCTCGTCGTGACATTCGGTACATAGCATCTCGGCCCAGGCGCCGTCGATGTCTTCCGGATGCTCAAACAAAAGCCCGGTAATATCCGTTTCCAACTCCCCAGGGTCCTCCGATGCACCCTGTGCCACCATCAAGTGACAAGTCTTACAATCTGTGGCCAGAATCTGACCATACTGATTGGTCTTCTCACCATCGTGACAGCGGAAACAGCCCTCGTTGACGAAGTGGCTGAGGTTGTTTTCCCGCACCCGATAGTCGGTGCGCATCTCCGGGAAAAAGTTCTGGTCGTAGATTGAAGTCAGTGTTTTCGATGCCTGTTTTATGGCATCGACGGCCGAATCGGCTACTTTGGGGTAATTCTCCTGATAGTAATCGACTAAGCCACTGGTGATTTTCATGTGAGCTTCGTCGTTGTCCTTGTAGTCGCCGTTAAGCAAATCGAGACCGACTTGACGAACGTATGGCAAACCGGGGTCTATGCGCCTTGTCGAGAGGGCCAGGTTAATGGACACCGCCGGCGGTTGAAAGCGGTGCGACGGTCGGTTGTGGCAATCCATGCAGTCGAACCGCCGAATCTCATACAAGCTTGAGTCCTCCCCTTCCGGAATTTGCAAATCGGTCAGTTCGAATCCGGGATCGGTGTACACGACTGTATCATTTTCGGCAGTGATAAAACGCACCCAGGGGATTTCCTGGCGTGTGTAATCGGTAGCGATATAATCAACGCGGTTCTCACCGATCATGTGCCAGTGGATACCTTCGGCCCGTCCGGTGCGCGGATTGCCACCGCCTATTTTGAGCAGCAGCTTTATAGTCCACGGCGAGTTTTCTTCGTCGGTGCGATAGTAGGTCCGCGTACTCAGTTTATCGCCGTAGAATTGTTGGGGCCAATGACAGTTCTCACAGGTCTCCTGAGCCGGTCTGAGATCGTGCACCGGCGTCTGAATCGGTCTGTCGAACAAATCAAGAGCCGTCGAATACATCTGACGCATACCATCGAACTTGGCTTTCACCCAAAACGACGCACCTTCTCCGATATGACACTCAACGCATGGCACCTTGGCATGTGGCGAATTGTGATAGGTCACGCTCTGAGGTTCCATCACTACATGGCAGGTCTCGCCGCAGAAACCGGTGGAGTCGGTCGCTTCGTATGCCTTGGTCCCTATGTAGGCGACTACAAAAATCGACACGGACGACAATCCCAAAAAGAGCCAGAGGTTGCGCCAGTTTTGCGGAATGGTAGGATCGATTGACAACCGGAAGCGGATTCGCTCACCGGCTTTCCTGGCTTTGCGAATCTGCAGGGCCAGCGCACCGCCGAAAAACAGCAAGCCGATTAGCATGATAAAGGGCGCGACGACAAAGGTAACCAGTGAGCGATACGGGTTTTCTGTACCACTGCTCAGATCGATCAGCAAAAGGATCAGAAACAAGAAGGCGCCGGAAAACAGCAGTGCTCCGCCGACCGCCGACAAGGGATGTCTGAATATCGTTCGCCGCCGGATTTTTTGGGGCTTTTCTACTTCATCAGTCATGGTGACCTCTCATTTACCAGCCATTGCGGGCGGTCGGTATTGGCCGCCCGGAGCTTGTTAATTTTTTCTCAAGCTCCAGTTGGCGGAATATAAGTTTTCCTCGGTAAAACACAAGAGAAGTTTATGCACCTTTTGGATAATTATGGTATTCTTATTCTTTGTCGGGCAAGCCGATTCCTTCGACCGGTTCCGCTGATCGGCTCAAAACCAGTACCGACAGGGACATAGCAGGCCATACCCGGGGATGTTCAAGGCGCTGCCAATCAGATAACTGCAGCCATTCACGCTCAATCTCGGCACTTCGCCGATGCTTGTTATTTTTTTCTCAATCGGCGGAGTTTGCCATTTGTCGCGACAAACATGCAAGCATGCCTGAGTGCCGCCGTATCCCTCAGGGAGCCTGTTTTCCCCCTTATTCATGGTCATCTTTGTCCGGTTTTACTCCTCAAGCCCTGGTCTAAAGCTAATACTCTATGTGTTTCTACCGATAGATTAGCTAGGACGAGAATTGAGGATTTTGGACGATGTGTTGAGAGAATCACCACAGAGAATGGGGGCCAGTTCTACCGATCCGAGAATTTCGAACGCTTTTATACAGATTCCCGCCGCTGGATTGGCCCATGTGAAAATATTCACTTTTATCTTGCACCCTGGCCTTGGATGGGGTAGGTATTATTGAAAAAAAAAGGCTAAACGAGCCCATGATACGGGACAATTTTGAGGTTTCTTTATGAGCAGTAGACCAACGCATTGGCGACGATACAAGAGGCTTGGATCGATCCTGGCCATAGGTGTTATCGTTCTGTCGATACCACTGGTTCTCTATGGCGCTGAGGTTCCCGATGAGACCTGTCTGGACTGCCACGACGGTTTGGATAGTTCACTGGCGGAAGGAGTTCATCGGCTGAGTTCCCAGACCACCGGGTACGCCCTTGAGGTCGGGTGCGTGAATTGCCATACGGGTGGCGAGGCTCATATCGACGATCCGTCAACGGACAATATCACCAACCCCAGCCGCCTGATAGGCACCGAAGTTACCACACTGTGTTCCAAGTGTCATCAATCGCACCAGGAACTTGACGATTATGGTTTTGATGCTCACTCGACTTTGGAGATAAACTGTGCCGAATGCCATCGCGTACACAGTGTCGGTGGCCAGGAGTTGCTCGATGATCGGGCTGAGTTCTGTTTGAAGTGTCACCAGGAAATGAGCAACAAACTCTCCCGCCGGTCCAATCATCCGGTGCTTCAGGACAACGTCACCTGTTTGTCATGCCATAATTTCACCAAGCGGGCCGACCATAATACGGTCTATGGGTTAGGGGGCGTCTGTCAGGACTGTCATCCCGATCAGGGCGGTCCCTTCCTGCATGAACATGCGGCCACCCAGGCATACGCGGTGACAGGCAGTCACTGTGTCGAATGCCACAACCCGCACGGCAGTGAGAACAATCGTCTGTTGCGTCAGCCGGGGAATCAGATGTGTCGCTCATGCCATGTTGAGCATGTTACCAGAAACCACGCCGATCTTTGGGATAACGTGTGGAGCAAACAGCCGTGTCAAACCTGCCATACTGATACCCACGGTTCTTTTGTCAGCGCGCTCTATCTGGACCCGGACTTACCCGCCAAACTCGGCGGGAACTGCTATGATGCCGGATGTCATTCTCTCAACGGTCAGGGAGGCAACTAATGGGACACTCTGTCATTACAAAACTGACCTTCCTGTTCGCGGCCTGTTGCCTGTTGCTTTGGGCACCTGCGCTGGCTGGTGAGGGGGGCGGCTCGATCAAGGCCGGTTATATCTACATCGACGAGGAAGGCAACCGGGGCGTAAATCATGAAACCTACAACAGCTATGAAGGTCTGGGTATCTCGTTCGAGAACTGGAGATACCGGGTCAATAACAGCATCACTCTCCGGGCCGACCTTCGCAACCTCACGCTCAACAATCGTAACCTGCGTCTCTCAGCATCCAAGCCGGGACGGTTCAACATTTCGCTTAACAACAATCAATACCGGCGCAGCTATGATTTCGACGGCCTTCAGTTTACACGCCGACGCTCAACGGGCATGAAAATATCGGTACAACCATATCGAGAGATCACGCTGTTTGGTGGCTTCGGCCGGTCTGACAAACACGGCAACAGTGCCGTGCTGCTCTCCCCTGTTGCCGACACAGTCTATCACAGCACCGATTATGAGCACAGCAAATGGAACTTAGGCGCTCTGGCCGCCTTGCCATACGGCTTTGCACGGCTTGAATACCGTAGTTCAAGTTTCGATGATCGCCTGATCTCGAACGGTGATCGCAAGGCTGCCGGCATCAACCTGGATGCTCACATCCGAGTACCCAATTACAGTTGGCTTGATCTGTCCGGCGGATACTACCACCGCACCGACGAGTACGAATCATCCGGCCTCGAATTGAAAACCAACCAGGGCTGGGGCGGATTCAAGCTTCATCTGCCCAAACTTCATCAAGTCGAGTATCGGCTACTCTTTGCTCGCACCAGGCACACCGGCGAAAACTCAGAGACCGACAATGTCGTCAACACTTTGGCCGTTGGAAAAGCAATCAAAGGATATGGTGGTGTCAGGATAGGCTACGAGAATCGCATATCCGATGACCTTGTTGATCGCACCGTTTCGCACGGGCTCCTGATCAAGGCCTGGTACGACTATCAGCGACGCTTGTTTATCAAGGCCTCGTTGGCCACACGCAAAAAACAAGTCAAGACCGGTGCCACGCTGCTTGGTGATGAAGACCTGACCCGCCACCGAGTAACGGCGCAGTATCGCAGTGCGGCGTGGGGCGACATCAGAGCACAGTGGCAGGGACGCTTCAGAACCAACGATGACTTGAACAGCCAAGTTGATTACCAATCGATCTCGCTGAATGCCAATCTGAAACGATCCGAATACGGGCGAGTAGCCATAGCCTACAGCTACTACATGGGCAAGTACGAAAACACCGACCTCAATACCGGGTTTGAGTTCGCAGATAATGTCATTTCGGCAACACTGTATCCCAGGTCATACCGGAAGACTAATGCCTACATCGGCGGCAGCTACTATCGCAGCCGTCGCGACCTGGACACGGAGAAATTCAGCCTCAATTTCGGTGTGACATACGGCTTCCTGAAAGACCATGAGTTGGAAATCAAATACAATGTGTTCAACTTTGATGACTACCTGGCGCGAAGCGCCTACTACACAGCCAACATCGTTGAGATAAACGTTAAGAAAGCAGTATCTTTAGATTGAGGAGTAAATGATGAGACAGTTGAGAATTGCAGCAGTGGGGCTGGCCGTTTTGATAGCGGTTTTCTCAGGCTGCGAGAGAAAGGTCACCGAGGAAGTGACCAAAATCGTCGCAGCCGAGGACGCTGCCGAATACATCGGAAGCTCTGCCTGTGGCGCATGTCATGCAGCTACCTATGAGAGTTTCCAGAACACCGGACACCCTTACAAGCTAAACGAGGCTGAAGATGTCCAGGCGGGTGACTACTATCCGTTCAGCGATGTGCCCGATGCGCCCTCTATAGTATCATGGGACGATGTTGACAAAGTGATCGGTGGCTTCTGGTGGAAAGCGCGATTCATTCGCCACTCAGGCTCTATAGTTACCGGCGCCGCGGTCCAGTACAATCTGGCCACCGAGGGATGGGTCGGCTACCATGATGGGGAGGACCTCCCCTACGATTGTGGTCCCTGTCACATGACCGCCTATCGCGATACCGGCAACCAGGAAGGCCACGACAGCCTGATCGGTACCTGGGCATTCGGCGGCGTTCAGTGCGAGGAATGCCACGGTGCCGGTAGTCTGCATGCTTCCACACCCTACGATGTCGCCATGAAAATCGACCGCTCCAACGAAGGTTGCGGCAAGTGCCACATCCGCGGCGATGTCAATAAGATTCCGGCCAGCGGAAGTTTTGTGAAGCATCACGAACAGTGGAACGAGATGTTCACCACCAAGCACGCCTCTATCCAGTGTGTGGACTGTCACGACGTGCACTATGGTTTGCATCCGGATAGCCCCGACCGCGACATGGCTATCAAGCTCACCTGTGAGAATTGCCATCTGGAAAAAACAGAATCGTTCGGGCGGACCGATATCGAGGAACACCTAAGCAGCCCGTTCGCGCCCGGCTGTATCGATTGCCACATGCCCAAAGGAGCCAAATCGGCCGTGGCAGCGGATACTTATGTCGGCGACGTGACTTCGCATTTGTGGCGGATCAATACCGATGTCGACGCCGAGTACATCACCGACAACTTCGCCAACGGTTACCTGACTGTGGAGTACACCTGCCTTCAGTGTCACACCACCGAAGACAAGGCCTGGGCAGCGGCCAACGCCGACCGCTCCCACGCTCCCAACACGGCTGATACCGATGTTTGCATGACCTGCCACGACGGTTCCAACAATCTCGCTCAAAAAGTGATTGCCGCCACTCGTCAGTGGGAGTTCTCACTCCACGCAACCGGCGAACGCTCTGATCGCAGCCGTGGCTCTTGCGCTCCGTGTCATACCAATGAAGGATTCATAGCCGATCTTGAGGGTGAAGAAGTTGCCGGCGACGTCTTCAACGCCATCGGTTGTTTCACTTGCCACGATCCTCACACCAATGGATCGTTCGCTATCAGAACCACCGATGAAGTGGAGCTGGGCGACGGCACCGAATTCGACAACGGTATCTCAAATCTGTGTGCCAACTGCCACAAGAGCCGTCGCGATGTAGCTACCTACGTCGTAGCCGGCAAGGAAATGAGCAACCACTTCGGTCCCCATCACGGACCTCATGCCGACATGGTGATGGGCACAAACGCCTATGAGTACGACGGATATACCTACACCAACTCGTGGCACACGTCTGGAATCGACGATCCCTGCCTGAGCTGCCACTACGACGAAGCCGACCGTTACGAATTCGGTGGACATAGCTTCCGAATGAGGAACGAGGACGGCGATGAAAACGTCGAGGCCTGCAATATTACCGGCTGTCACGGCGACGAGTTCGAAATCGACAGCTTGAACAGGGTTGCCGACGCGGACTTCGACGGTGACGGTAACATCGAAGGCGTATTCGATGAGATCGAGGGTCTTATTGATGACCTGCAGGATGAGTTGATCGCGGCCGGCCTGCTCGAATGGATTGCCGAGGATGGCATTTGGGAACCTACCGATGACCTGGTTGTGCCGAACGTTGACAGTTTGGGCGCTGTCTACAACTGGGCCTTCGTCCATGAGGACCAGTCGCACGGCATCCACAACACTCTGTACGCTGTGGGGCTCTTGCGATCAGCCTATAATTACATGACGACCGGTGATCCCAACGGCGCTCCCGCCAGGCGGAAACCTGTCATGTTGACAACTCATTAGATTGTATTTGTTGTGTGAAAAGGCCCCTTCAGACGAAGGGGCCTTTTTTGTACGCGCATCCGAGTGAGCGTATCAAGCCGCTCCCCTCATTAGCTGTTCTCTTCGCAGGTCAGTCCGCCGTGGCGGATTGTGGTCGTGACAATTCGACGAGTGGCCGTTTCACACTTTGTTCCCTCGTTCAGCAGGGTCCTGGCCTCACCAATGGTGAAGCTGAGACCCAGCTGCTGCCATGGCGCAGGGTCTCACGCTGCCTTTGGCAGCGAAGGACCCAGCGCAACCCTATCATGACACAACCTGTCCGCCCAGGATGTGGTGAAGGGCGCGCGAAGCGAGAGGGAGCCATTGATGGCCCATCTATGGGTCCCCTCTCACAATCAAGTGTCGGCTGCGCGTTCCTTGCGCACTCTGTCATCCTTGCTTTCGCCAACACTGTCGCGCGAAGCCATATTCTCACGATCCAGTTCCAGTATGATCGGATCTTCGGGATGCTCGTGACGATACTTGTCGACCGGCATCTTGCCTGAGTACCAGGCCGGGTTCATCGGATAGGTTCCGGGATTGAAAACAGTGGCATATAGATGCCAAACCATAATGGCCAGCGTGGCCAACCAGGCCTCATAGAAGTGAACCACCAACGCCACATCCAGATATGACTTGGAGAGCCACCCAATGAAGAAGTTGTCGAACCACAAGAGCAGTCCCGTTGCCACCATTACTACCGTACCCCAAACAAGCGCCCAGTACTCCGCTTTCTCAATATAGGCGAAGCGTCCGAAACGAGGCTTGTCTTTGGCCAGGCCAAGATTGTAGCCGATCAGTTGAATCGCCTGTCGCAAGTCTGTCATGGTCGGGATCATGTCCCTGAGGAAGCCTCTCCCGCGAGCCGTCATCAAGTAGAGCAGATGCCAAACAGTGGTCACTATCAACATCACCGCCGAAATACGGTGGATCGTGCCACGGAGTTCGAAGCCGCCTTCCCACCCAAACAAAAGGTGAACCCATGTAGAATCGGAATACCTGAGAGCGAAGCCGGATACCACCAATGAAATGAAGGACACTGTCAGAAACGTGTGCTGCCACACTTCGCTTCTCGTCATGCGGACCAGTTGGGGACCCTTGCTGACTTTCTGAATCTCCTTGCGAAGGTCGATCAGCCAGTGAAGAAGCATACCCCCAATAACAAGAAGGATCAACCAAATATAGATATCTTTGACAATATTGGCCAGACGGTTGTCTTCCAAACCGGGATCACCATGGATTGGGGTCTGAGCTATCTCGGCTGAAATCTCGGGGTGACAGTTACCACAAGTTTCTTCAAGATTGTCGGCGTGGATCGATGACGTCGGATCGCTGTGATCAAGGATGCGGTGACCACCGTGACAGGAAGCACAATTGGCCACCGACTGATCGCCAGCCTGGCTCTTCAATCCGTGATAGCTGTCGACATAGCTGACCTCTTCACCAGTGGGGATTTCATACTTTTCATTCAAGGCCGCCGATTCGTGACAGGGGCTGCAAGTAGCTTCGGCAATTCGGTCGGGACTTACCGGCGAACGAGGATCACTGGAGGCTATGATCCCGTGCTCACCGTGACAGTGGGTGCAGACCGGCGAATCATTATCCCCCTGCAGAACCAGTTGACCATGAATGCCATCCCAGAAGTCGCGCTCGATTCGTTGATGGCATTTTCCGCAGGTCTTTGGAATATTGAAATGGTTGACCGATGACTCCAGATGATTGGCCGCCAAAATATGATGCGAACTGCCACCGGGGGAATGACAATCGACACAGGTTGCGGCCGAGTAGATACCGCCAATCTCGGTCTTCCCATGAACTGAACTTTGGTATGTCTGTACCGCCTGATCGTAAAGAGTCACATGCTTCTCGGTCATATCCAGATTCTCATGGCACTTTCCGCACGTATACGGCAGATTGATCGGATTCACCCGAGATTGCTTCTCACTTGAGGCCAGAATATCGTGACGACCATGACAATTCGCGCAGCCGGGAATATCCACGCCACTCTCGGTCTTGAGTCGGCCATGCCACATGTATGTTTCGCTCACATCGGAGTGGCAGTCGCCGCATGGAACAGAGCCGGGCGTCTCCTCGTGCGGCAACTGTTCAATATCCAAATGACAATCGGTACATGAGAATCCCTCATGAACCGAGCCGTTCAAGGCGACATCAAAAGCATGGTCACCATTGTCCTCGGTAACATCGTGGCAATCCAAACATGCGGTGGTACCGTCTCCTACATCTTCCTGCGCCCGGACAGGCACCCCGACACAAATCAGAAGAACCAGAAGGGCCGACCAAAAACCAATGTTATGCGTTCGTATCATTTAACTCTCCTTTTGAGTCTATTTTCTCTCATCGGCTGTACAAGGTCAATACTTGCGTGCCTGAGTCCAAAGTAAGTAAATTTCATGTGAAATCTTTCACAAATATCCACAAAAAAAAGTCAATCATCATTCTCATATTATCATAATACCGATTTACGTATTTGGCAAGCGGAAAAAACAGATAAAACTATCCCTATTCTGGTTTTGTATTGATTCTTGGGGGTTTTCAAGGGGAAAACTGTCTTGTTTGCACCCGGTTTGCAGCGGCAGGCTATCTGTTTATTGAGGCGGAACAGCCTCTGGAGGCGCCTTGATCTGGATTGAGCACGAGATCAAGCATATAAACCATGTGAATAATTTCTCTAAAATATACCAATCTTGACAGGTTTTCTCTTGACCAGGCGAGAAAGTTTATTATGCTTATGGAAAGTTATCGGCTGAATGTCTCAGCCGAGGCTTTGGATTTGACATTGAGGACAAAGAGAGACTTGTGACCAACAACATTTCCGGACGCTTGAGCCTTTTCATCTTCGTTCTGCTGACCATTTTCATTGCGGGACCGGCCTCGGCCCAGGAGGTTGATGACTGTCTGGCCTGCCATGATGATCCCGACCTTACCAAAGAACGCCGGGGCCGAGAGGTATCCCTGTTTGTCAACCTGGATAGCTTTCACAAATCGGTCCATGGAGATCAGGATTGTATCGATTGTCACCAGGACCTTACCGATGTTGACTTTCCGCATGAGGATTCCCTTGAACCTGTCGACTGCTCAATGTGTCACGACGACGTGGCCGAGACCTACATGGCCAGTCTGCACGGCGAGTTGGTGGCCAAAGGTGAAGACCTGGCGCCTAAGTGCTGGGACTGTCATGGTGCTCATGATATAGTAGGACCGGATCAGCCCGGTTCGGCTGTTACCAAGTTCAATATTCCGGTTATGTGCGGGCGATGTCATAAAGAGGGTTCGGCAGTGACGCGAGCCTATGATATCCCGGAAGACAGCGTTCTTTCCAACTACTCGCAATCGATCCACGGCGTTGGTCTGTTTCAACGAGGGTTAACTGTTACCGCAGTATGTGTGGATTGCCACACCGCGCATAACGTCCGTGACCACACCGATCCTGAATCGTCGATTCATCGCGGCAATGTCGCCAACACCTGTCAACAGTGTCACGGCCAGATTGAGAAGGTCCATCGCAAAGTAATCCGCGGCGAGTTATGGGAGAAGCAACCCGAGCAGGTGCCGGTGTGTGTGGACTGTCACTCCCCTCACAAAATCCGGAGAGTATTCTACGAAGAAGGGATGGCCGACCGCGAATGCATGGAATGCCACCAACAACCTGATCTTTCCATAACCAGGGACGGCGAGGTTCATTCGCTGTATGTCGACTCCATCGAAACGCACAGCTCGATACACCGCAACACTTCCTGCGCCCAGTGTCATACCGGTGCAACACCCGGACTCGACAGACCCTGCGCCACCGTGGCTACAAGTGTGGACTGTTCCAATTGCCATCCCGAGATTGTCGACATTTATAAGACCGGTATGCACGGTACCCTGGCCGATAGGGGCGACGAAGATGCTCCGTCATGCACAGATTGTCACGGTATACACGATATTCGCGAGAAACTCGACAAGCTCTCACCCACCTTTCCCACCAACGTCCCCGAACTTTGCGGAAAGTGTCACCGCGAAGGTAACCAGGCAGCCGTGAGATACTACAATGGAGCGGAGCATCCGGACCATATCGTCGAGAACTACCGCATGTCGATTCACGGTAAGGGACTTCTGCAAAGCGGGCTGATTGTGACCGCTATGTGCACCGACTGCCATACGGCGCACCATGTCTTGCCCCATGATGACCCGGAATCGAGCATACACCACGACAAAATTGCTGAGACTTGTGCCAATTGTCACCACGGTATCTATGAACAGTTCACCAGTAGTGTTCACTCGCCCACCGTCACGGACACCGACAAACCGTTGCCCAACTGCAAGGACTGTCACCAGTCGCATACCATCAGTCGCGCCGACAAAGTAGATTTCAGACTGACGCTAAGAGACCAGTGCGGCGGCTGTCACGAGGAGGTTACCGAAAGTTACTTTGAGACATTTCACGGCAAGGTATCCAAGTTGGGCTACTCGGCCGCGGCGCAGTGCTACGATTGTCACGGCGCTCACAATATACTCCCACCCGACAATCCGAAATCTACTCTGGCCCGACAGCATATTGTCGAGACCTGCGGCAAATGCCACAGCGGTTCTCATCGCCAGTTTGCCGGATACCTGACCCACGCCACCCACCATGATCGGGACAAGTACCCGATTTTGTTTTACACTTTCTGGTTCATGACCTGCCTGTTGATCGGTACCCTGGTAATCGCCTTGACCCACACGCTACTGTGGTTGCCGCGCTCCTTCCAGGCCATGCGGCAGCATAAAAAGATGCGCGAGGACATGCGCGGACAGTTGCAGTATCGAAGATTCAAACCGCTGCATAGCCGGTTGCACATTCTGGTGGTCATCAGTTTCCTCGGACTGGCCTTGACCGGCATGACCCTCAAGTTCTCCTACCTCGGTTGGGCTCAATGGATATCGGCTCTGCTGGGCGGTTTTGAATCGGCCGGGTTCATACATCGCTTGTGCGCGGTAATCACTTTCTTCTACTTCGGGGTGCATGTCTTCGATCTCATCTGGGTGAATCGGCACAAGAAGGTATCTCTGAAAGCGATGCTACGAAGCCCATATTCGATGTTGCCGAACTGGACGGATGCAAAAGAAGTGTATCACACCTTGAAGTGGTTCATCGGCATGGGCCCGCGCCCGGCTTACGGACGCTGGACCTACTGGGAGAAGTTTGACTACTTTGCCGTCTTTTGGGGTGTCGCTATTATCGGCAGCACCGGACTAATGCTGTGGTTCCCGGAGTTTTTCACGCATCTCTTCCCCGGTTGGTTCATAAATGTGGCCACGATCATACACTCGGACGAAGCCCTTCTGGCGGTGGCCTTTATTTTCACCGTGCACTTTTTCAACACCCATTTTCGGCCGGACAAATTCCCGATGGATACGGTCATTTTCACCGGTCGCATGCCGCTTGAAGAACTCAGGCTGGAACGCCCCCGCGAATACGATCACCTGGTCAAGACTCATCAGTTGAGAAAGCACCTCATCGAACCGTTACCGCCGGCCATGGAGCGAACGGCGCGAGTTTTCGGCGCCATCGCCTTGACTATCGGGATCACCATAATCCTGCTCATTGTCTACGCCGAAGTATTCGGTTATCGTTGATTGGCGTCTGGCCCACAGTCTATTTGTTGACTTTCGGGGCTCCAGTCTATTGACTTAGAATTGTCCATCGAATCGGACCAAGGCCTTCTGGTGCCTGCTGATGCAAAGTGGCTTATTGGCAGTGGAGACCGGCACTTGGAGGAAGTCTATCAAGGAGGTTGGAGATGGCTGAGACCATAAGAATTGTCAAATATTACTATGCGACTGTCGGTGACCGGCCGGGCGAAGCGAGGCGCTTGATGGAGCACCTCAGTGAAAGAGGGGTTAACCTGCTGGCCTTCACGGCCTTTCCCATCGAGGGGAACAGATCACAGTTGGATTTCGTCCCCGACAAGTCCGAGGAGTTGCTGGCGGCCGCTGCCGATGCCGGCGTGGATCTGGTCGGCCCCAAGGAGGCCATTCTTATCCAGGGGGACGACCGAGCGGGAGCCTTGCATGACCATCATCTGAAACTGGCCAACGCCAACATCAACGTGCACGCCGCTAATGGTGTCGCCTGCGGATCAGGACGCTTCGGCTATATCCTGTGGGTGGCGCCGTCTGATGTCAAAAGCGCCACCGAGGTGCTGATGGGCAGCGAAACCGACGGCCCCCATGGCACCCTGCGTCCGGGCGGGGTGGATTGGTAGATTCCTCTTCAGAGGATGAGGAGGCTTACGGCAAGGATCAGGTGCCATTCGGCGTGGAGTGGTCTGAGCTTCTAATGATCGAAAACACGCGGTTGAGCGGCCCGCATGATCACCGGCCGGCACCAGTATAGTGCGACTCCAATAACCCTGGCCACCGGATAGGTATCCCCGGTGAACCGTGTCAACGGAAGCGCGATCAGTTGATTCGCTCCGACGACACCTTTTGTTGAGCGCTTTACGGGCTGGTATATTTCCAAAAACGCTTGACAGACCCACCTTGTCCATTAGATTCAATTGTATTGCTCTGGGTCCGAATGTTGGCTTCCTAAATGGGGAGATCAGATTCTCTTCCCGCGGCGGCAACTCCCGCCCCGGGAACAAAGTTCTCTCAAACAACACACTGTGTTAAAAATGGGTAGGACCGCAAATCCCGCCCGGACTCCAAAGGCAAAGGAGACCAGTCATGAAACTTGCTTTCATTTCCGACACGCATTTCGGCGACACCAATTGTGCGCTGATTGATCACGCTAACATTACCAGGGGGAACAAGTTCGATCTATTCGCCCAGGCCGCCGGGACCGGGAACGACTTCCTGGTGGTGATGGGAGACATTTTCGATTTCTCCGTCAGTAGTTATGAGGATGCCTACCGGCGGGCAAAAGTGTTCTTCGAATTGGTGAAGAAGGAAAACATAGCCAAGAGTATCCTGTACGTTCCGGGCAATCACGACTTTGACATGTGGCACACGGTCCAGCAGGAATTCAGAATCATACACCAGGTGCGCCGCGGCAAACCGGCTGAGTGGTTCCGCTGGTCGCTCCCTGGGTTCATTGATGATCGCAAGGAGAGAGGTAACAAACGGGGAGTCTACCTGCCCGGCCCCATCGACGGACCGATCAATCCGGACGCGCCACCGGATGCCAATAAGCTGTTTCTCAACGGTATCACCCTGAATCCGGCCGGGGGCGGCGAAGCTACCAACTTTTATGTGGCTTATCCAAATCTCTATATGATAACCGACAAGGAATCACTGCTCATCACACACGGCCATTATCTCGAAGCTTTCTGGAGTCTATCCGGTGAGTGGCTTCGCAAAATCGCCCAGAAAGATCTGCCACAGAAGGTCATCATTGAGGACTTGGTGGCCTTCAACGTACCTCTCTGTCAGGCTTCATGCTCAAGCATCGGCCAGGCGGGCAAGCTCACCCCTCTGGTACAAAAAATCGAACATGAGGTGAAATACGGAAACCTGAAGCGAGTCAAGCGGTACCTCAACAGGATCGTCACGGCCCTGGATGAAATGACCAAACTCAAATGGTACAACCCGGAGACCTGGGTGCGCGAGTGGCTTACCGATCTCGTGGCCAACAAAGTCGAAAAGGAAGTAATCAAGGGGCTGGAAGAAGCAGAGGACACACGCTATAGCGAAGAGTTCATTACCAAAAAGGAAGTGCTGATGCGTTTCAAGCGCTACTTCCAGGCAAGTTTGCGGGAGATTCAACAACTCAAAGATGAATACGGCCTCGAAATGAGCCAGCCACAGAGAGTGATATTCGGACACACTCATCGTCCGATTAAATGGCTCGATCCCAAGGCGCCCAACACCACCGTGAACAAGATGAGCGTCAGGCTGTACAACACCGGCGGATGGCTTTACAGAAAGAATCCCAAAACAAAGAAAACGGAATTCTGTGGTGCCGAAGTCTTTACATACAACTCCGATGACGGGTTTGCATCAACGCGAATTGAGTGAGGTGTCAATGAGTAAATCTGATTCGGTGATATGTACTTAACTATCAAACCATGCGAGGCTGTTATGAAGAGAGCGACGGGACTGCTTTTGTGTTTGTGCGCGGCAATGTGTCTGTTGAGTGGTTGCGCCACAATCGCTATGAACGCTACTACCCTGCCGGAACCGGCCGAGATGAATGCGGCCGGGACTGCCAACTACACGGTGATAAGTAGTTTCACGGTGAACGACAGAGCCGGCTGGATTCTCGGGCTCGTTCCGGTCAACCCACCGGCCGGTGACAACCACTATTATCTCAAAACAATTCTCGACCGAGAGATTCAGGCCGCCGGCGGTGATGCCGTAATCAACGTGACATTACGTGGCCAGTACCAGTTTACGGATTTCCTTATCGGCTTGGTTTTGCCGGTGTACAGTACACGCACGCTCACCGTGACCGGGGATGTCATCAAGTACAACTAACGACCCGGCCACACGCGCAACCATTCAGAACTTTGACCGTGCCGCCGCAGCTTCCACGCCCGGCGGCGCTTTTTTTTGGGTGTGGGCGGGCCATAGACTGTAGACACAATAAAGTACTTGACAGGTCCATGTATCCTATTTATCCTATGGCCAAGTGTTCTGGGGTCCGTGTTTTTTGTACTGGGGTTTGGCGTGATATTTACAACATAACCATCGGCAATCGAGTTTAGGGCGATGTTGCAGGTTTGGAACCATGGTTCGGCCGTATGTCCGGCAAGCCCATGGGTCGCCGCCTGCAGAGGATGTCTCGTTTTTTCCAGCAGATCATAAGCGCACCGATCAGCGGACCCTGCTGGCAATTACCGTCTGCCCGTCGGCGCTTCATTGATGATCGTTGACGGTCAGCATGGACTGGAAGGAGTTTCTGTATGCGAAAAGTGAAAGTTGTTCTATGGACGGTTGTGGGAATGCTGCTGGCGCCCATGTTGAGCCTTGCTGAAGATTCCGTGGCAGTAAAAGCACCAGTACAGACCAATACTGCCCTGGATTCAGCAACAAAGGCTTTGACGCAACTGTCCTTGGATGAAGAAAAGAGAATGATCCAATGGGATATGGGTGTGGTAGCCAGTTTCAAGAATGACTTCGCCGATGGCAAGTCCGAATCGGTGCTCAACATCTCGACAGACTTCTCCAAGGGTGGATATCCTAGGGAGTTTCGATTTGTGACAACCAGCAGTGTCGAGCTGGAGGCCTCCAAGCTGGATGATGAGGTGACCGGGCTGTTGCTTAATTACGACTACTACATCCATCCGCACGTTGAGACCTATGCTTTCATGGAACGGTTCAGCGACACCTACATGGGCATCGACCAGCGGTTTGAGTTCGGCATTGGACTCAAGTTTGAGTATGCCTGCTTTGGATTGGTTGATAGTAAGGATCGGGTCGTTGTTGAGCGGGCTCGTCGGAACTTAATCTCTGCCCGGGCCGAAGACACAACGCTGTGCAAGAAAACACCCAAATCTAAACTGGATTCGTTGACCTGTGACAAGAGAATCCTTACAGCCAAACTTGTTTCTCTTGGAGCTATCGAGGTTAAGAAGAGGACTTTGGAGCATGTCAACGAGATCGAAGCGGCCAAGCGCGAGATTAACAGGATAGACCAGTCGATCGAGAAATTGCCTATAGATATCACTGCTCTCAAAGAGCCTCTGCATGGGAAGGTAGATAAGGCACTGACATCCATTCGAAAACGAAAATCCCGCGTCAAATTGGGACTGGCCTTATCGATCTTCAGAGAACTGGAAAAGGCAAACACTAAAAATCTCGTTGATACCCTTGTGACCATCGACACCTTGGATAAGGTAGTAGCGGTTACGGACACTACCTCCCTCTCGATTGATCCAACGGAGCGGTACCGATGGGTGATTCGCCCCTCGGTTGCTGTCAGGATTACCCAAGACCTTGAGATTAAGGGCTACCACTACTGGAAGCTACCACTATCCCATCCTGGGAAGATAGACGGCTGCTACGATATCCGTAAGGATGCTTCGTGTGCCGTCAAGTGGGATGTCGCGAAGGATGGAGACTTGGAGCCCAAGGTGAGCATAAAGCTCAGCTACGACTTCAGAACTGACTCTCATCCACCATCGGTTGAACACGAAGGCGTGTGGCACCGCCACCGCGACCGTCACGAGACGTACAAATTGGAGTTCACCGTGAAGCTATAGATCAGCGACTCTCAAACTACCCTCAGCACCGCCCGCACTGGGGAGGCGTCCATGCCGACCAGCTTCAAGGGAAAGGCGATCAGTTCGTAGACTCCGGCTGTCACCTCCTGCAAGGCAAGGTTCTCAAGTATGGCCACACCTCCTTCGGTCAGTATATGATGCGATTCCATTGTCTTGGAGTCGAACGGGTCGACCGAAGGTGTGTCCAACCCGACCAGTTTCACACCAGACCCCACAAGCATCCTGGCCGCATCAGTTGATAAACAGCAAAAGTCGGTATCAAACGTCTCCGGCATGTCCGAATGCGTTTTGAACAAGAGACGTTCGGGCGTTGACTCAGGCAGATCGTTCAAATAGTCGACCGTAATCTGCGGTGCATTTAGAGCATCCACAACCAGCGCCGGTCCAAAGTAAACGTCCAGGGCGACCTCCGAGATCGAGACGCCGCCTTGCCGAAAGTGAAGCGGCGCATCGGCGTGCGTCCCGGTGTGCAGGGACATAGTTGTACTGCCGACATTGCAGGAGTCGCCGCGATCCATCTGCATCACCCAAAACCGATGATACTCCGTATCCCCCGGCCAAACCGGAATACCGGGAGCAACCGGCTGTGAGATATCGATCAGCCCCGATCTCTGTTTGTCTGGCTTCACGTCTTCTGCTTAACCGATAGTTCGGTTAGAATCTTTTCAATCTCGACCACCAGGTCGTCGATTTCCTGATCACTGTTGTAAAAGTGCGGCGAGACGCGGATGCCGGCGCCCGGCCGGTAGTCGACAAGGAAACTGCGGGCCAGTAGTTCGCGCGTGACCGTCTCGGCCTTAGCGACATTGAGAGTTATTGTTCCCCCGCGATGTTTCGGATCCTCCGGCGTAAAAACGGACCACTCACGTTCCCGGGCCAATTGGGCCAGGCGCGAGGTCATCTCAAGCGACCGCTTTCGAATACGCGGCACACCTATTTCTGTAATGATGTCCAGCCCGGGTTGGCAGGTATACAAGGCCGGTACCGCCGGCGTACCGTTCATCCACTTGTAAGAACCCTCGGCAAAGCGTATCGGCGAGGGGTCAAAAGCGAACGGGTTTTCGTGAGCCAGCCATCCGGTAAAACGCGGCGTAAGTTCCAGGGCTACCTCTGGCTTAACGTACAGGTAACCCACACCGGGGCCGCCACACAACCACTTCAAACAACCGCCGGCGGCAAAGTCGGCGCCCAGTGTCTGGATATCGACAGGTACCGCCCCCAACCCCTGGAAAATATCCACCAGCACCAGCGCGCCGACCCGGTGCGCTTTCTCGATAACGGCAGCGACATCGACAATATATGCCGACTTGAACAGAACCTGCGAGATCGATACCAGTGCCGTCGTTTCATCGATAGCATCCAACACCGCCTGGGTCGGCACAGTCATGCCGTCGGGACACGGCACGATTTCCAACCGTCCCCGATCGCGTAGCGTCTGCCGGTACAAGTATAACAGCGATGGAAACTCCTGCTGGACCATTACGACCTTGTCGCGGGGCTTATCAAAATCAAAACATGACAGCACCGTTGCCTGCGCACTGGTGACATTGGCGTGGATCGAAACCGTGTCGGATGCGGCATTCATCAACGATCCGATTTTGTCGCCGACTGTCCGCGCTATCATCCACCACTCTTCCTCCCAGGCACGAACCCCGCGTGTGCTCCATAGCTTGAGGTACCGATCAGAACACTCGCGCGCTTTGTTGGGCATGGCGCCCAGCGAATTGGCGATAAGATGATGGCAATTCTCAAGCGACTCGAATTCGGTGCGGTAGTCCAGAAGGTCTTTCATACACTCGCTCAGGGCAGACTCCCTACTTGACCAATCCTCGCAAGATGGCCAGGTTTTCGATGTCTTCAGAAAGGTCATCGCCTTTGGGTGTCTCAAGGATCATGGGCACTTTCTTAAGCCTGCGATCATTAACGATATTTCGAAAGGCCTCAAGGCCTATGTGCCCTTTCCCGATGTGTTCGTGACGATCCTTGCGCGATGCGAATTCCCGTTTGCTGTCGTTCATGTGAATGACCTGGAGGCGCTCCAACCCGACTATATCATCAAACTGCTTGATTGTCTTTTTGAAGTCTTTCGGATCGCTTAGGGGATAGCCGGCCGCAAAAATGTGACAGGTATCCAGACATACGCCTATATGTTCTTGGTCCTCGACGCCATCAATGATCTGCGCCAACTGTTCGAACTTGTAACCGAGGTTGGAACCCTGCCCGGCGGTCGCTTCCAACAAAAGCGTGACATTGTTGTCGCCCAGTTCATCGAACATCAGATTGATGCTCTCAATAATCGTGGCCAGACCAAGCTCTTCGCCGGAACCGACATGTGAGCCGGGATGCAATACCAGGTTGGGAATCTTCAAAAGGTTACAACGCTGCATTTCTTCTGTGAGCGAGTTGCGAGATTTCTCGCGTAAGGCTTCATCCGGCGACGCGATGTTGATCAGATAGCTGGTGTGCGAACACGAAACCGTGACCCCGGTGCTTTCAATGGCCGCAAGGTACTGATCGACTTCGGCCGTCTCAAGCTTCTTGGCCCGCCACTGATTGTTGGATTTGTTGAACATCTGGATGGTATCGCAGGTTGCCTTTTTGCCTCGTTCGATGGCGTTGAAAACACCACCGGCGATAGATTCGTGGGCGCCAAACAGCATATCGTAATCCTTAAAACAGGCCTTTCAAGTTCACAAACATCAAAATACGAAAACGGGGGCAGGATGCAACCGGTTAATCTGCACGATCAATCTGCAAGAAACTAATTGCATCGACAACCTTGACCACCTATTAATGTAGAAGAGGAGTGTGACGATCAAACCGGAGGGATTCAATATGCCAAACAGGGCAGGAATATGTACGCTGACAAAGATTGTTGCCCTGGCCCTGGCGACATTTATGTGGGCGTCGGCTTGCGATGATTCGCCCAGCGGACCACAGGTTTTTATCGACCGACCCCAGGTTGAGCCGGTACCGAATGACCAGGCCGTCGACGTTGCCAACAGTCCAACTCTGATCTGGCCGAGTGCTGATGCCTTCGACCAATCGGCGCGTTACGAACTGTATCTCGACACCGTCAACCCACCAACTCTCTACGCTGTTAATCTGACCGACACCGTGTTCAGACCTGACTGGCTGGAATCGGGTTGGACTTACTATTGGCGGGTGATCACCAAGGGTGTACGTCGTCGCAATCCGGCTTCACCTCTGTGGAGCTTCACAACAAAGAGCATAACCTATCCGGTGGCGGTAGGTAACAGTTGGCGATACAGGAGCAATTCCTGGTATGAAAACCTCCAACCCAAGAGTCTGGTGCCGAGATTTGGTGACACCACCTTTGTCATCAGGGAAGTAGAGATTGATAACTTCGACAGCGCAATCGGAGGACCCGGACGATACCGCTTCCACACAGGAACCACCGGCCGCACCCGCCCATCTGAGGCCTCTTGTTACTACGAAGTTCATCAGGACGGTTTGTACATGACGATGGCTGAAGTTGGGACCGGCAGCGGCGTATGGCCCAAGACGGGGAAGGGCATAAGTTATAGCTTCGCCGGCAGGACATTCAATTCGACGAATGCTCTCTCAGCTTTTCTGGGGGCTGGCATCCCGGGTGGGTTCGCTGCCGGGTCGGATCATGATTATCCTCGAAAGTCCCTCCAATACCCTCTCAGGATCGGCACTCAGTGGACTTATACGGAGAACCATGCCACTCCGGGAAGCGTGGTGCGTCGAGTCGTCGACAGGCAAAGCATCGAGATCGGCTTGGGCCGTTTCGACTGCTTCGTCATCAGGCAGTTGCACAACCTGGCCGAAGACGGTACTTGGGACAATACTCTCGAGATTGTCGATTATGTCGCTGCCGAAGGACTTATCAAGCGCAGAACAATAGCCCGGGATGTGCAAATCAATGATTGGGGGCATGCCTATCCAATTGGAACGGCCGACATTGTCATCGAGGCATTCCTGACCGATTTCGATCTCATCGACCCGTGAATCCAGTAGGGCAGGTCTGCCTTCAGACCTGCCGGAAAAGGCGGGTTCACGCCGCGGCGCGCAGGCGAAGCCGGACCCGCCAAAGCTGTAAAAGCCTGCCCTGATTGAAGAAACCGGTCAACCGCGTCGGCCAAATCCAGTCCGCTTAACATTTTTGCACCATTAACTTAGCGGTTTGACTCTATTTTCTGGCCAGGTCGAAATTTCACTGACACGATCTGTCAGTCCCCCCTGTTAACATGTGTCTGAGCAAACTTGAACCTGGTATGGGGTATCCAAATGGAGCATTCGATTCTGATTCGAGACACCGAAGTTAAGGTCACCGATGTTCTCGACATGATCTCGCGGGGGCTGTCATATTACCAAATCCTGCTGACTGACACACGATTGACCTTGACCGACATTATGGTAACGGCCAAGCTGGCCAAAGAACTAATCGAAAATTTCGTGGAAACCGAACACATCATCGTAGTGGAAGGCTCAATCCAGATTGCCGCCAGTGGCGGTCGCATTCAAAATGTCAGTAAAATGCGCGAAGACCACCCAAGAGCCTTTATGAAATGGAGCGAAACAGAGGAACGTCAACTGACTGATCTGTTCCACTCAGGAAAGAGCCTGAATGAAATCGCCAAGGTACTGGAACGTAAACGGGGTGCGATTAAGTTGAGGCTTAAGAAACTGGGACTGCTTCGCGACGATGAATCATAGCAGGTCTGCTCCGGCTCCGATCTGTTGGGTTACCATCCGCCGTTGGAAGTGTGGATGATTGTTCCGTCGCGACCTGCCGCCCAGCCGTGGTTTCGATCAGTAAAAAACAGACCCTGGAAGACGTCGTCGCTTCCGGTTTCCTGTAGCTTCCAGTTCTCGCCGCCATCGGTAGTGGCGTAAACATCACCGTTGTATCCGGTCACCCAGCCATAGAGCTCGTCGACGAATTGAATTCTAAAAAAGTGCGCCGGTGCGTCCAACTGAACAGTCCATGTGAGCCCACCATCGGTCGAATGAAAAACCCGGCCACCCCCGGCGCACCAACCATTCAGGGAATCGAGGAAGATGACCTCGTGCAACCAGCCCTCCAACGCAACCGGGTTTTGGACCCACAGCTCACCCCCATTGACAGTTCTGTAGACTCCCCCATCCCTCCCCACGATCCATCCGATTTGCTCACTGACGAAACAGACAGATTCCATCGATTCCCACACCGGGGCAACCTGTCCTCTCCAGGTGACGCCCCCGTCGTCGGTGCGTGCAATAGTACCGGCCCAGCCGACCGCCCAGCCGACTGTGTCATTGACGAAGTCGATATCGTACAGACCTCTCCCCAGGTCCTCAATTTGCTTTTCCCAGGTGTATCCGCCGTCGGTGGTATGATAAACAGTGGCGCCTGCAGTTACATACCAGCCCTCGGTCCGGCTTATGAACTCGATTTCCCAAAGTCCCAGCTCCTGCTCACCTCTCGGATTCCAGGTTTTGCCGCCGTCCTCGGTAGCGAGGAAAGTCCGATACCCACCCGCCCAGCCATGGAGACTGTCAACCATCTGAAGGGTGTTGAACCAACTACCTGTGCCGGTACTGATCGGTTCCCAGGTAACGCCGCCATCGACACTCCGCGCCATACGTCCGCCCCTGCCCGTTGCCCACGCCATATCTCCCTGAAAGTCGATCGACTGATAGCTCCACCAGCCAAGCCCGTTATCGATGACTTGCCATGTTTCCCCTCCGTCGGTCGTCTTTTGCAAAGGTCCCTGTATCCACCCAGTGGTGTAATCGGTGAACAGAACATCACTGTGCTCCACCGGCGTAAGGGTTACCATCCATGTCTCACCACCGTCGGTTGTGCGGAGGCGCACTCCTGCAAAACTATCGTAATAAATTGCTTCGCCGACAGCAACTCCGATCCATTGATCCGCAAAAGCAACAGCCTTCAACCTCATATAGGTGTTGTCATGTTCAATCGTCTGGGATTCCCAGGTCTCGCCTCCATTTATAGTGGACACAACCCGATTCCCACCGACCGCCCAGCCCACTCTGTTACTGTGAAAGAAGACGCTCCTCAGCGACACACCAACACCGCTTTGCTGTTTCTGCCAAACACTACCACCGTTGCTGGTGTGGATAATCGTGCCGGAAGCGCCTACCGCCCACCCGTTCAATTTATCAGTGAAGGTAACATCGTAGAGACTTGACGGTGTACCGGAGGAAACTTGATACCATGATCGAAAAGCGTTGGTTGTTGTCAGTATCAGGCCATTTGAGCCGACTATCCAGGCCGACTTGTGATCGAGCATGCAAATTGCGTTCAAATTCAGATCAGTATTGCTCTTCTCGCGAATCCAGCTATCGCCGGCATCGACTGTGCGTAGAATGGTGCCGGCATCCCCTACTACCCAGCCGTTCTGTTCGTCAATAAACTCAATATCTCTGATATCATTGCCAGTTGGCACTGGTCTTTGAGTATGCCAGCCTCTGCCCCTATTACTGGTTTGCGTAGGACCCTTGTTATCACAGGCACAAAACGTAACTAGCAGAACAGTGACAAGAAGCGCCACGACTACCCCATGCGGTGACTTCAAAAGAACGTTCACAGCGATACCCTCCAGTCAAGACAAGATCTATCAATCTTTTGTGCTGTCCTCTATCACTGTGAAGATGGTGCATTAAGTCGTCTTTGTCAAGGACGTTATCACTTTGCGGGAACACCCGACCAGCGCCTCGGCCTCGATCTCGACCAGCCAGTCATCGCGAAGAAGGGCCTTGACAACAACCATAGTGGCGGCCGGTCGGATGTCTGAAAAAAACTCGCCGTGCGCACGGCCTACATCTTCGGCGTGCACTGCATCGGTGAGGTAGATGCGGGTGCGGTATACATCGGCTAGCGAACCGCCCGCTTCTTCGATAGCGTCCTGGATTATAGACAGGCATCGTCGGGTCTGACCGACGGCATCGTTGGGGCAGGCGCTGCTACCGTCGGGCAGGATCGGCGCCGTGCCCGACACCGCGACCAGGTCGCCCACGCGCACGGCTCGTGAGAAGCCTATCTCACTCTCGTATGGTGATGCCGACGATATCAGAGTTCGTTTCATTTCATTCACTTCTATCTACAGTTTCAGGCTGTCGGTGTCGTCGACCGTCCCTCGAACAACCGCACCGTTTCGTCGTTGAAAAGTACGAAGATGCCATAGATGCCCAAGGCAGTTCCAAACGGGATTCCGGGCAGGTTCAAGAAGGACAGGACCAAAGCCAGAATCCGCGCCCAGTTCTGGTGTTTCAAAAGACCCCAGCCCGCCAGTATGCCCGGTACCGACGTTACTGCAACCATGGCTGCTATGAATGTTCCGATCGTAACCAATAGCAGAACTTCCTCGTCACTGGGAGCAAGGGCACCCCCAAGTCCGAAAATGGCAAATACGGCTACCGCTGCAATCAACCCCATTATACCGAATACTATGAAAAGTATGCCCAACACCTGTACATGTTTCTCCATACCAATTCTCCTCTTCGTAACTCAGACTATAACCGTGACGTTTCTGTTTTCTCAATAATGTCTTTGGATATGTTGTTCGGCAACTATTATCTGCACCGGCTATTTCAAATTCATCGAAAGAATCTTGATCTCGGTCATGTCCTCTATCGAATAGCGCACTCCCTCCCGACCAAGCCCTGAGTTTTTCATACCACCATACGGTTGATGGTCGGCGCGGTAGGTAGGGATGTCATTCACCACCACGCCACCGCACTGGATATGTTTGAAAGCATAAAACACATCCTTCAACCGATTGGTGAAGACCCCGGCCTGTAAACCGTATTCGGAGTCGTTGATTTCGGCGATAACCTTCTTGAAACTCTTGTATGGTTGCACCACGGCCAATGGAGCGAAAGCCTCTTTCGAGCAAACGTCCATCGTCCTCTTAACATTGGTCAGCACCGTCGGCTGCATCAATCCGCCGCGCGCCGCACCGCCGGTAAGAAGTTCGGCGCCGTCCGCGACCGCCGCTTTGACAATCTGCATGGCGGCTTTGACCGCCTCACGACTGACCATCGAACCTATGTCGGTCCGGGGATTCAACGGATTGCCGACTTTCAGCTTGAGAACTTTGGCCTTGAACAAGCGAAGAAAACGGTTGTAGATTTTCTCGTGTACATAGATCCGTTGAACCGAGATACAGGATTGCCCCGCCACAGCAAAGGCGCCATACAACAGACGGGTGGCAGCAAATTCGAGGTCGACGTCGTCAGCGATTGCCACCCCGGCGTTGCCGCCCAGTTCGAGCACCACTTCTTTCCGGCCCGAGTGCTCTTTGATCCACCAGCCGACTTCGGAGGAACCGGTAAAAGTAATCAGCTTAACACGAGGATCGTCCAACAACGGCGAGGCTTCCCGGGCTGATCCCGGCAGAATCGATACGGCGCCTTTGGGATGGTCGGTACCGTCGATCAGCTCGGCCAGCATCAACGCTACTATCGGCGTGCTCGAAGCCGGCTTGAGGACGATTGTATTGCCTGAAGCAATGGCCGGTGCGATTTTGTGCGCAACCAGGTTCAAAGGGAAATTGAACGGAGATATCCCGGCAATGACGCCGCGTGGAAAACGCCTGACCAATCCCATCCGCTCCTCCGAGCCGGGCGACCAGTCCAGGTCGATTATCTCGCCACCCACCCGCTTGGCTTCCTCACCGGCCACTCTGAACACACCGATACTGCGGGTAACCTCGCCGCGCGCATCCGTGAGCGACTTACCCAGTTCGCGAGACATCATGGTGGCAATCTTTTCGTGGTTCTTCTCAAGTCCGGCAGCTACAGCCAGACAGGTTTGTTCACGTTGGTACGACGGCAGATCGCGGGTTTGCTGAAATGTCTGGTGTGCTATCTTGATCGCCTCGGTATAGTCTTTTCTGGAGGCTGCCGCCACCTGTCCGACAACAGCGCCGTTATATGGGGAAGCTACTTTTATCTTATTGGCTCGGTCAACCCAGTGACCTCCCAGGTACATCTTATAAGTCTTGGCCATTTTGTCTCCAGTGTAACTTAGGTTCAGGTCTTCAGTATAATCACCGATTCTCCCGAATTCCACCGGTTTGTTGAACCGGAACAATCCAACTCCCCTAGTCAGTGTTGACCTGTGGGCGATACCCCATACTTTATGGGCGACTTGGAATGAGAACGAGCGTTTTCAGTTGAGTGAGCTACCCGTAGGTCCAGAAACTGCTCCGGCTCGCCCGCCCTCCGGGCCGCTAACAACTTACCCGCCACCTACTTACAGACCCCAGCCGCCAAGGCCAACACAATTGTACTCAGGCGGCACAGCATTTACAAGATAGAAAGCAACAAGCTGAGGAATTACTTTATGCAAAAGCGCAAGATTCATAACGAAAAAGGTCTCTCCTTACTGGAAGTGTTGGTAGCGATGATCATCCTGAGCGTGTCGCTGCTGTTACTTTTGAACATGGCAATGGTGGCCCTGGACGGCAACGACTGGGCCAATAACGCCACTATGGCCACGCAATTGATGCAGGAGAAACTGGAGCAGCTCAGGAACACCGGCGATCTGGTCAACGGCAGTGACACTATAGAAGACTACGTGCGTACTTGGTCGGTCTCGACCGTTGCCAAACATCTCAGGAAGGTCGATGTCTGCATTAACTGGGAGGACCTTCGCAATTACGAAAAAGCCGACACGATGACGGCGTTCATTCAATCTGATTCGGTGTAGGTGGTGACAAAATGAAAAATGTAATAGACAAACTAAAGCAAGTGCGGGGGGCCAGCCTTTTGGAAGTGCTGGTCGCTTTGGCCATTACAGGTGTGGTTACGTTGGCCGTGTTCAAAGCCTATATTACCCAACATCGACACTACATCGTGCAGGAAGATGTCACCGACATTCAGCAAAACGCCCGAGCCGCGATCGATGAACTCTCTCGACACGTGCGTATGGCCGGACACGATCTGCCGATGGGAATGGCGGCTATCGCTGCGTCCAACACCAATCCGGATACGATCACGATAACTTATCACACCGATGCCTGCGATACCTACATTTCAGCACCAATGCCGCAGCCGTCGGCGGAGTTGAAGTGCGGTACCGATATCTCCTGCTATTGGACAGGACAGTGGGTTTACATTTATGAGCCGGCCGTGAACATCGGCGAGTGGTTTGAGATCACTCAAGTACAGGAAGCATCCATGCACCTGCAACACAACACTATGCAATTATCGCGGAAGTACGGCGCCGATTCGGAAATCCTCTCCCTGACTCAGGTGAAGTTCTATATCGACACGACCGACACCGAACATCCCAATTTGATGATTCAGTATATGGGTCAGACGCCACAGGTCTACTCGATGAACATGACCGATCTGCAGTTTGTGTACCACATGAGAAATGGTGACACTCTCGATGCTCCGATCCTGGTCGATGATATCAGAGAGATAGCTATCTCGGTCACCGGACGTTCCAACAGTCCCGACCCGGAAGCCCCGGATACTTCCGATGTATATAGATTCCGCACCTTCGCCACGTCGGTCTACCTGCGGAATCTGGAATCCTAGAATAGGTGGTTCAGTATGAATAAGTTTGTACTCAAATCTGAGAGCGGTTTCGCCACCCTGATAGCTCTCTTGATGGTCGGCATGCTGACTTTGTTGGGCATCGCCGCCCTGTCGACATCCGACGATGAAGTAAACATCGCCGGCAATGAACTTCAGGAGATGCGCGCCTTTTATGCCGCCGAGGCGGGACTCGAAGCCGCCGGAGCAGCCTTGCGCTCCGAGTTCGACTCGACCGGAGCTCCGCCTACCAAGATGCCCGCGGCCAAACTGGAATTGAACGAATGCTACCTGGTCTATGAAACCGTCGATGACGGTCCCATGACTCAGGAAATTCTTGCCAGGGGGACTCTCTCAGGATTGCATGCGTCGGTCAAATCGTTCACCGTAACGGCCATGGCCGAAAGCAAGTTCGACCCCGGTCAGATAACTCTCCGGGAGTCCTTTCAGATGGCCTTGATTCCGATTTTCCAGTTCGCCGTTTTCTATAACAACGAACTCGAATTCGCCCCCGGACCGGCCATGACCATATCCGGCCGCGTGCATACCAACAACAAAATGTACCTGCAGGCCGGCAACAATCTCACTATGGACAGTTGGGTTACCTGCGCCAAGGATATCCATCATGGCGGCACCGGCGCTGGAGCTATCGGCGCCGGAGGTGATGTCTTCATCAAGGACGTCTCCGGCAACGATCAAAACATGCTCCGCAGCGGTGTCTGGCTGGACAGCGATCACGCCAATTGGTATGACTCTTCGGTGGCCCGCTGGGGCGGCATGGTGCGTGATCAAACCCACGGCCAGGAGCAGTTGAACGTGCCTGTGGACGATCCGGGCGGTGACCCGCACAAGCTGATCGAACCCTCAGCCGGCGGCAACAGCGACTCGTTCGAAGGTAAAGCCAGCCTCAAAATCATCGACCGTACCGCCTTTCGCTTAGTCGGCGGTATCTGGGTCGATGTAACCGCCGACATGGTGGCCAAGGGAATCATAACGTTCAACGACGATAAGTTCTATGACACCCGCGAAGTTGAAAATGTCGACGTCATGGACCTTGATGTTGATCTGATGTACACCGAAGGATACGGTCCGGCCAACGGTGTGCTCTATGTCTCGGATGGGACTTCAGACTTCCCGGCCGTACGACTGGTGAATGGCGTCGAACTCGACGCCGCATTGACCGTGGCCAGCGAGAACCCGGTCTATACTTTCGGTGATTATAACCGGACGAACAAGAAACCGGCTGCGATCCTCGCCGATGCCATCACTTTCCTCTCCGACCAGTGGGATGACAATAAATCCACCTGGTCACTGGCTACTCGCAACAAGCCGATGCACACGACGGTCAACTGCTCGTACATCGCCGGCAATGTCGAGACCGATGCCACCAATTACAGCGGCGGTTTCGAGAATCTGCCCCGTTTTCTCGAAGACTGGTCCTCGCGCAACCTGAACTGGGCCGGTTCAGCCGTCAACCTTTGGAACTCGGTACAAGCCGACGGCTCCTGGGGCAAGGCCAATGTCTACAGTGCCCCCAACCGAAGTTGGAATTACGACACCGACCTCGATGACCCGGCCAACATGCCGCCGGAGGTTCCGGTTGTGCGCATCCTTCAGCGAGTCGGCTGGAGCCAGGAATTTGTCAGCTACTACGACGCCGGGGCTGCTCATTAACCTGTTCCCCGTAGAAATAGAACTACAAAACCCGCCTTCTCGGGCGGGTTTTTCTATGTCGATGGGTTGGACGGTTATTCAATGATCAAATCATACGGCATCCGCGCATAGATACCTTCTTCGGTCAACGGGGGCACGTTTTCCAAGGCCTTGTCCACGACATCAACGTTGCCTGAAAACAATCCGGCCACCATACCGAACAGTGAGCGCCCCGGCAGCGCAAACCAGGAGCGTCTCTCTGGAAACAGCGCAACGCGGTAATCGGATACCCGAAGTTGCGAAGCTGTGTAGTCCAACGCCTGCTTAAGCCCGCCCATCTCGTCCACCAAACCATACTTCGCCGCTTCCCGGCCGGTCCAAACCCGACCCTGGGCCAACGCATCTATCGAATCAACCTCAAGGGTGCGGTTGTCGGCCACCAACTTGAGAAAGTGATCGTAGAACGCCTGCATCTGCGAGAAATACTTTAGGCGCTCATCGTCGGTGAAGCCTCGCATGGTGCTGAGCATCCCGGCATAGCGACCACGGGTATACATCTCGGTACCGAGATCGATCTTGTCGTACAGACCGCTGAAATCCGGCTTACCGCCGAAGATACCTATCGACCCGGTAATACTACCCGGCCCGGCGTAGATACGTCGAGAATTCATGGCAATGTAGTAGCCACCGGAAGCGGCCACATTGGCCATGGAAACCACCAACGGTTTCTTGCGCGCTGCTTTTTCGGCAATATGATGGATCTCCTCGCCCGCCAGTGCGAAACCACCCGGTGAATTTATGCGCAGAACAACACCGGCTACCTTCGGGTGTTGCAGCGCTTGCGCGAATCCGAGATTCATCAGCGACGGTGTCACGCCCCGCCGCCGCTGGAACGGGTTGGGACTGCCTGATGAAGTAATCTCACCGTCGGCTACCACCACAGCCATCACCGGAAGGGGAGGCCAGCCATCGTTGAGCAGGGTGTCGGACAGATATCTTTTGAAAGATACCTGCGGCATGGGCGACAAGATGCCATGATGCAGATCATCATGATAGCTCAGGGCGTCGACCAGACCGTATTCGAGAGCCTGTTCGGAATCAAAAGGTCCCTGATCGATCAGGCTACGTACCGAGTCGGCCGAGAGCGAACGCCCGGCGGCAATAGTCGAGACCAACTGATCGAATAAATCGTCAAGCAACCGATTAACCTGGACTCGGTTCGCATCGGATGCTTCACTGCGAGTGAACTTCTCGGCGGCGCTCTTATGATCACCGACCTGCATAACGTCCGCCTTAATACCTATCTTGTCCAGGCTGCCGGCATAGAATGTCAACTCCGCCTTCATGCCCACCAGCCGCAAGCGATCGACCGGTGTCATCAATATGCGGTCGGCGGCTGATGCCACGTAGTACGCGATGTTACCGGCGCGTGACAGATGGCAGGTGATGAGTTTGCCGCCTCTCTTGAACTCGATCAGGGCTGCCCAAAGCTCCTGCGCCTGAGCAAAACCGAGTGAGAGACCGCGCAGACTGATAAGCATCTCATCAATCGACGGATCTTCAGCTGCCCGGTAGATATTCGTGATGAGAACGGCAAACGGTGTGGGCTTGTGTCCGAAAAATGGTCGCGGCGGGTTTTCGGGCATACGGCCGGAAAGTCCGAGAGCAAGACGACGACCGCGCGGTCCGATTATCGAGCGCTGTCGCTTGCTGGTGCTGCCGGCGTAGACATCGCTGTTAAGGTGGTCACCACCGCTGGAATAATGTGTCTGTGAGCCCACGAAATACTCGAGCAAATTGGCTCTCAAACCGATCTGGAAATTCTTATCCGAGTCGATCTGCCCCCGAAGGTAGAGGCCGTTGTTGGATGCCAGCTCGGCGTGGTAGACATAATCGGCATTGGGTAGCCGGGTGCCGGTGGAAAGGAACATGTCGACCGAAAAAGTGAAGCGGTGGCCGATCGGACGATAGCCTATCGAATAGCGCATCTCTGTTTCTGTCCGATTTCCCTCGGAGTTTTTGCTGCGGTTCAAGTTTTCAAAAACCGCCGCCCATCGAAGTTTATCACGTCCGCCCAGAATACCGACATTCCAGGTATGGCCTTTATGAAGCTCCGGCGGACCTTCTTTGAAATACCGATACGACCCTCCCACGTGCGTGCCGTCTCCAAGCGTCGTGCCCAGCGCAAACAAATACTCTTTCAGGTCATCGCCGTCCGGCATGTAAACGTTGCGATAGGCCATGGCCAGGCGGTCTCGGGTCGTGACCAAGCCCCAACTGCGCGCTTGCGTATCATCGTGCAGACCGGCTATCAACTGAAGGGATGCCGCACTATACCGGGCCAGCCCGGCCGGGTTGACCCAGGCCGCCTCGGACCCAAAAACCGAAGCTGCCGGTTGGTAGTAGAATACGCTCGAAGGTATCTCCATTCTCTGGGCGAAAATCTCTCCTGAATCAATCAGAAAGACCAGACCGAACAGAAGCGTCAGAGTTTTCATGTTACAATGCACTATGGACTCCCTCATTCACTGGCTGTGACATAGATGTTCCCTTTGCCTCGGATGGATCCGCTTATCAAACCGCCACCATCCCCGACCACGAGATTAAGTCGGTTTTGTTCAACCAGCTCGGTCGTGAAAGCAAAGTGCTCAGCTTCGATCTTGCTGCCCCCATCCACGGTCAGCGTCAGCACCGCCGAGAACTCCTCAGGCAGCATGAGTTCAATATCTTCATAGCGATTGCTAATCAAGAGTTGCCCCGTTCTCAGTTCGGCCAGCGAGATCAAGATCGGCCCGGAGGTGCACCGTACATAACTCTTGTCATCGCCCGGGTCCCAATCCTCGACTTCGATTCGTCCATAGGCATTCTTAACATTCAGCCCGCCGGTAAGACCATGGATACGAATATCCCCGCCGTCGTTGCGAAGAACGGCCGGTTGGCTCAGATCGCTGATTCCCTCAGCGGTTAGAATCGAGTTTGTGGTGGAAACCGTAATCTGCCCGGATACGTCGGTGACCGTGATGCGTTGATTGGCTGTCTGGACCTCCAGGCGCTTGGACACATGAGCTATATCCATCCGTCCGAGAGAAGCGGTGTTTTCGAAAGAAACGAAGGGGCCATCGGCGTCAATATCGAATTCAGCAGCCTCGATATCTACCGCAAAACCTTCCGGAATTTGGAGGACCGCCTCCACAATACCGGACTCATCAGCTTTCCACGGGGGTGGATTGGGGGCTCGCATCTGAAGCTTAAGACCGCTCGGCGTTTTGCTCAGCACTACCGCAATCTGATCAAGATAGTCAACAGCATGAGACTTCCTGGAAGTGCGCGCTTTTTTGATGTAGGTCAAAACCGCACTATCTTCGGTCGTGGCCAAAATCTGCAACTCCCCACGGAGGCTCGCCGCGGACTTGACCGAGAGCTGAGTACCCTTGCCGGGCATAACCGATCTCTGCAACTCCCTGGTGGCAAAAAGTCCGTTCGATTCTTCACGAATCTCCTGGGCGATAGACGTCGTCGACATCATCACCAGAAAAACACCTATTAGAGCAAGGGACTTCTTCATAGTAATCATTTACCTTCAACTTGATCGTAGAATTGCTTCATCATTAAAGCCGCTGCCACAGCAACATTGAGAGATTCCACGCTGCTCTCGTGCTTTAGCTGCCAACGGCAGTTCGCTGTATTTGCGATGGGCTCGGACAGACCCACCGCTTCGGAACCGACGGCCAGGATCACCCTGTTTCGTTTGGCATTGACCGGTGGTCCGGCCGTGGACCTGCCATTTACGTCGGCCGCCACCAGCGTGAACTCGCCTTCTGCGGACAACTGGGCCGCTTGGGTCGCCGTCGTCCGGATCAGCTTCACACCGAATATCGTACCCGCCGAAGCTCGCACCACCTTGGGCGCAAACGGATCGGCGCAGGCACCGACCAGCAACAGAGGATTGAACCCGAAAGCCAGGGCGCAACGTATAAGGGTGCCCAGGTTGCCGGGGTCCGAGATGCCATCGCACAATAAGACTTTACGATACCGCGGCTTCAGAAGTTCAGTCGGCGACCATTCCATCATGTCGAAAACGCCCAAAAGACCCTGTGAGGTGACACTGTCGCAGGTCGCTTTCATTTCTCGCGCCGAGGTGCTGGCAAGAGGTATACGTTTGGCACGAAACCGTCCGACCAACGCTGAAGCTCTGTCGGTCAACAACGGCTTGGCAGTAAGCAAGAGCCGGGGACCTACTCGGTGCCGCATGGCCTCTTCCAAAAGCCGCACACCTTCAGCTACGAATCGACCATGGACACGGCGCCCTTTCACAGTGCGCAACGACTTGATTTCTTTTAGTTCCTTTTTGGTGATCGACACCATTTTTTACCTCTGAGGCATGAAACGACTAAGACCCAATGAATCGTTCAAAGCGTCGGCTTGGCAAGTGAAAACTGTACTGACATTGTTGCTGCCGGTTATGATTGCCGTCCACTCCCCCGCCCTAGCCGGCGCTGATATAGTCATCGGCGGGCTGGACGGCCTCAGTATGTCCGGCAACGGTGAGCACCACCGGGTCCTGTTGGCTCTGTCCGGGGGTGGCGCCCGTGGCATTGCCTCGATAGGCGTTCTCAAAGCATTCCATGAAAAGGGAATCGAGGTCGAAGCGATCACCGGCACCTCGATCGGCGGGATCATCGGCGGCCTTTATGCCTGCGGCTATACTCCCGACGAGTTGACCAGCCTGGTCAACAATCTTGACCTGACCGGTCTCTTCTCCAACAAGCCGGCCAGGCGAACCATGTTTCTGACTCAACGCCAGGAGCGGGGTCGACATCTGTTTTCGATCCGCTTCGATGGTTTCATGCCGGTGGTGCCTCGCGCCCTGACGGCCGGGCAGAAACTCACCTCTATTCTCACAACCTGGACAACACGGGCCAATTATCATGCCGGCGGCAACTTTGACAACCTGGCTATCCCTTTCAAAACTATCAGCACCGACATTGTCTCAGGACAGGAGGTGGTGCTGGACAAAGGTTCCCTGACCGATGCCATGCGCGCCACCATGGGCTTCCCGCTGGCTTTCACGCCGCTTGACAAAGGCGAACGCCTGCTCATGGACGGCGGTATGGTCACGCCCATTCCGGTCCAACTGGTAAAAAGCATGAGCGACTCGATCGGCTTCACCGTTGCCGTAAACACTGTCAGCCCGCTAATGCCGAAAGAGGAACTGTCGACACCGGTTGACATCGCCAACCAGGTAACCTCCATAATGACCGCCGACAAACTCAAAGAGCAGTTAGACAAGGCCGACTATGCCATCAAACCGCCCTTGAACGGCATCAGCATGTCCGAATTCAAAGCAAAAGAAAGTTTGATCGAGATCGGCTATCAAGCCGGGCTAACGGCCGCCGACAGCATCATCGACCTGTTGCACCAACGATCAGACAGTTCCGAATTCACCATTGCCGCCATGAAATTCCCCGGTTGTGCCGCCACTTATGCCGATGCTATCGAAAAACGACTGCTCAATCGCCACTTAAGCAAGGCCAGGCTGGTAGCCGACCTTAAAGCTCTGTGCATCGACCTGAAACTGTTTCGGCTGGAAGCGGACCTTGATCTGGTCGATGACACCAGCGTTCATGACCGGCGGCTAAGTCTGGCTATCAGCATACTGCCTCAGAATCGCTGGCCGGACGTCGAGATAGAATTCGCCGGGAATCAGATGTTCCCGGACAGCCTTCTCACCCATCTGATAAAGAGCGACAATGACGTGATTTCGCCGTCTTCGCTCCGTCACGGTCTTGACAAGATTCTCGACCACTACAAACGGCGGGGCTACGACCTGGTGGATATCGAAGGAACCACTCTCTCCGACTGCGGACGGCATCTGACGGTGGTCCTTGATGAAGCAATAGTGACCGGTATCGACATCGCCGGGAACCATCGTACAAGGTCCTGGCTGATCAGGTCCAACTTTTCTCTCAAAGAAGGTCGTCCTTTTTCTACCGGGCGAGCCTCTCGGGGCCTGGCCAATGTTTTTGCCTCGGATCTTTTCAATCGTGTCACGCTCGATCTGGTTCCAAGTGATACCGGCGCCCGGATCAACATCGGCGTCGAAGAAAGGCACGGGCACCAACTCAGGCTGGGTTGGCACTGGCATGATGAGTACCAATCGGAGGAGTTCGCCGAGTTTCTGGACAACAACGTCATGGGTGCGGGCTTGCAGTACTTGCTGCACGCTCGCTACGCGCCGGATCGGCAGGTTTATGCCGCCTCGCTTAAAGCAGATCGCATACTCTCGACCTATCTGCTGGCCAAACTGAACCTACACCACAATCGACTCAATCGAAACGTCTACGACGCCCACGGTAACGTAACCGACGAAATAGACGAAAACCGAACCGGCCTGGAAGTTAAGTTCGGCCAACAAATTTCACGGCTGGGTACTCTTTCGGCCGGTCTGATTGTCCAGGAAGTCGAATACGAATTCGACACCGCGCAGGTTCGAGAGAAATTCGGGCTGCGCGCGCTTAAGTTCGAGTCGCTGGTCGAGACATTCGACCGCCTGCCCTTTCCGGAATCAGGGAAGAAGCATCTTTTTGAGATTCAACTCTCCGGAAAATTCATTGGCGGCGAAGTTGAGTATACCAAGTTCTATTCATCGATTGAAGCATACTGGTCGCTCGGTGGACCCTTGAACTATCATCCAAAACTGGCCGTCGGTCTGTCGCGCTCGGGCTTGCCCGAGTCGGAGAAGTTCTATCTCGGCGGCATGAAGTCCTTCGCCGGATTCCGAACCGATCAACTGTCGGGCGACAAAATTATGACAATGTCTCACGAACTCAGATGCAAACTACCGCTGAGGCTGTATCTGTCGGCGCGCTACGACATCGGCGAGGTCTACGCAAGCGCCGACGACATCAGGCTGTCCGGATTGCGGCACGGTTTCGGCGTGACCGCCGCCCTGGATTCACCGATTGGTCCGCTGGAATTCGGGTACGGCGTTGCCGATGAAGGTTTCGAGCGTTACTATGTCAATATCGGCCTCGCCTTTTAGGATGCATCCTGGGCCGATCGAGTGTATAATGTGTAGGTGAACCTGGGTCCACAAAACTCCGACGCCATACCCGGGCTCGGATAAATCTCGCGAAGGATTGGGCATGGCTCACAATGTTTATACTGCGCGCGCCGCTTTGATCGGTTCTGTCATGGCGCTGTTATTGACGGTGCTGAATTGCACCGAGGATAAGTTTATTGATCCCGTTTGTGAGGGATGTTTCCGATTTCATGTGACCCATCCCAACAGCGGTACCCAGGAAATCCTGCGCGACGTTTTCTTTGCCGATAGCGCCAACGGCTGGACGGTCGGCAACGACGGTATCGTCTTGCACTCCGACGACGGCGGCGTCACCTGGTCGGCCCAGCATCAAGGCGCCGGTGGGCGCCTGTGGGGCGTGCATTTCCCGACCTCCGATTTCGGGTACGTTGTCGGCGAGGATGATACTCTCTTGCGCACCGGCGATGGCGGTGACAGTTGGACAGCACGATCCACCGCCGGCTTCGACCTAACCGCAGTGTACATGGACGATCAAGGACGCGCCTTTGCCGTGGGTGATCACGTTGTTCTCAAAGCCAATAACTCTATACCATCCTGGCAGGTCTACCAGGATATCGATAACGTGCTGCCGTTTCTGTACGGCGTCACCTTTGTCGATCCCAACAAGGGCTGGGCGGTCGGGTCCGGTGACAATAGAATCATCAACACCACCGACGCCGGAGCGCACTGGTTTCCGCAAAGCAACCCTGCCACTCAACCGCTATTGGATGTGAGCTTTGTCGATGGGTCCCACGGTTGGGCGGTCGGGGTCGGCGGCACGGTGGTTTACACGGCAGACGGTGGAGCTACCTGGACCAAACAGACAATTGGCACCAGTCGCGTTCTGCACGGGGTCGATTTTTGGAATGTTGAGAATGGCGCGGTGGTGGGCGATTCAGGGGTTGTCTTCACAACCACCGATGGCGGGGAAACCTGGGAGCAACGACTCAGTGGCAACGACAACGATTTGCTGAGCGTTTCTTATGCCGACGCCCACACACTCGTAGTCTGCGGCGTCAACGGCACGCTTCTGCGCTTTACTTATAGTTGGGAAGAGTGTTGCGAGGAGTGATGATAATCACGGTGTGATGAATCACCTCTTGGCGCTTCGCGGCGATAAGTCGCTTTCTCGCGCTTCGCGCTTGTCGCAACCTCGCAGATCACCACCGATACTCAGCCGAAAGCCTAAACGTAGCATCAAGGTCGGAGTGGTGCAGATAAGCAAAGTCGACCGCGATGTTCTTGACGCTAAAGCCACCACCAGCGGTCAAGCGCCCGATGTCATACCCGGCCCGACCGAAAACCATCTCACGCCAACCCAGTTCAAGCCCGTAGTGCGCATCCAGCGACAACGACCCGGTCCAATACTGCGCGGTCTCCTGAAGCGATTCGAATTTGATATCGCCGGATGCTACCAATCGTCCGGTGAAGTCGCGGTGCGAATGTTTGAGCATCAGACCCGGCTTGACCGTTGGGTAGATAGACTCGACATTGGCCCCTGAGTCGAAAGTCTTGCCGCTGTACCGTATGAACCCCGACGTGATATCGGTCACCATCAGACCCAACCGCAACGACGGTCGCCACTGGTAGAGCATGCCGGCGTCCATGGTCAGGCCATAGCCCGACTCGGTTCCGATATCGCGGTAGATGATTTTCGCGCTGAGGCCGTAGCCGATTCTGTCGCTCAGTTTACCGGCCATCGCGGCGGTCAACAGAAAGTCACCATGCGACTCTTCACGCAACACGAACGGACGGTCGAATTCGTTAAGTTGCGTGATCTTGATCCCGCCGCCACCGAGATAGTACAGATAGAAACTATATGCCTGCACGGTAGAATTAGCCCGCGGGCGGCTGTCGGTGTAGGCGATGAAGTCGTGGTTCAACAACGACCCGAAGGTCTCAGCATGCATCCCGACCAGTCGGCGACGGTCGAGATAGTTCATCCCGGCCGGGTTCCAGTAGGCGGCGCTGCCATCGAACGGCCCGGCCACCACGGCGCCACCCAGGGCCAAACCACGAGCGCCAACACCCAACGAGAAGGGATCACCGGCATACTTGGCTGCCTGCAGCGGCGCAGCACCGACAAAGCACACCAGAAGCATACAAATAAGAGCGGGGAATAGTCTAACAGCGTCGTGTGGCACCTTCAAAGCTTCTTTGGGGGTGACTCTTCGGTCGCGGATCCCCGTCCCCAACAAGGTTTGAGACGACCACCTGTCGCGTGTCATGGCGAGCGATCCGCTACAGGCGGAGAAGCGCGGCAATCTCATGCCTCGACTCCGCTCGGCATGACAAGTGTGCAACGTATTGAGATCGTCGCGGCATACCAGGCGTGCCTCGCAATGACGATACACCGGGTCCTGTCAACACTCCCACCGATACTGGGCTTTGTCAATATGCTGATAAGTCTGATCACCGTTCGTTTCCTGCTATGCTCAAGCATCTATCTCAAATCGTTCGGCACCAATAAGCGTAGCCCGCCCTCCAACCGCAAGGCTTTTGGACGTCACTCTTTATACTCATTGGTACCGGGTCGTCATCAAACAAAAAAAGGGCGGGACCTCTGTCCCGCCCAATAGAATCTATGTTGTTCCGAGCGATTAGCTCTCGTCGGATTTCGTTTCAGTCTTCTCGGTGGGTTTGTCGGCGGTTTTGCTGCTGGCGCAACCGCCCGATTTGGCGTGGCTGGCGCAGGTCTTAGCGCAAGACTTGCTGCAACCGGCTTTGCCCGAAGCAGAAGCTGCCTTGGCCGTCGGTGCATCACCCTTGGCCACAGCGGGGATGATCTCCGCCTGGAAGCCGGTGTTAATCACAGCCGAGGTGAGCGCTTTGCCGTCATACTTGGCCGGGTCGCAACAGACTAAGGCATAGCTGCCTTTGTGGTCGACCTTGATAACCTTGTTGACGCCGTCAACTTTGGCCAGAGCAGAAGTAACCTGAGACTCACAGCCACCACAGGTCATACCCTTGACCGATATCTTGGTGAAACCGCAGTTCTCGTGGTCGGCGCACATCTTCTTGCATTCTTCAGCCGTGATACCGTAGAGCTTGAGACATTCTTCCTGAGTCAGTTTCTGGCAGTTAGCCCCGTCACCTTTAGCAGCAGCTTTATGGGCGCCGCATCCCGGGCCGGCCAGGGCCGACGAACTGATGAACGCTACCAATAGCAGAGCGCTCAAACCGAATAGTGTGAGTTTCTTCACCTGACTACTCCTGTTGTGTTAAACCTAAAAAGTTCGTTTGTTTTCTTCCAATTAAGCAGAAAACCTGCCTAAGTCAATAGTTTGTTGCCCATTTCGGCCGGTTCTCAGAGGCTGATAAGGACACTGTTTAGACAAATATGGACGCAATTAGTTCCTGTTTTAACATGAAAATCGGCATATTGTCACAAAAATGAACTTTCTCTTTACGGCTGCGTTGCTACATTGAGGACCAAATTGACCGGTCCGACCGCCTGACTACACAGAATAGGAGAAAATTGTCATGAAAATGCTGGTCCTGTGCACCGGCAACGCCTGTCGCTCCCAAATGGCTGAGGGGTTTCTGCGTACTCTGGGTGGGAATCGGTTGACCGTCGACTCGGCCGGGATAACACCGTCCAGGCTTGATCGGCGGGCCGTAACGGCGATGGCGGAATTGGGTATCGACATCTCGGGACATACCTCGGACGCAATGGATCGTTATCTGCAAGATCAGTTCGACTATGTAATCACCGTCTGCGACAACGCCAGAGACAACTGCCCCCTGTTCCCCGGTCAGGCAAAAAGGCTCCATTGGCCTTTTGACGACCCCGCGGCCGCCACCGGCAGTGACCAGGAGGTAATGGCAGAATTCCGGCGGGTACGCGATGAGATCAAAGCGAAAGTGGTAAGTTGGCTCAAGACTATCCAATGACCATGAGGAACTGTATTAACACAGCAGGACGAAATGACTGAAAACTCAGCCGCGCTGGAAAACCAGCTTGCCGCCTTAACAACCGACGGCAGGGAGCTTGAACCGACCGAGGAATCGGTCAAGCTTCTGCTTCGGATTGTTGAGCAAACAAGTGTCAACAATCCGGACAGGGGGTTGGAGTTGTCCGAAAAGGCGTATCACCTGGCCGAGCAAATATCCTATCAAAGGGGCTTGGCCGGGGCCCTGACCGGCATTGCCTTTACACACTATCTACACTCGGACCATGCAGCGGCACTTCCCAAGATTCACGAAGGGCTGCACCTGGCCCGCCAGGACGGCGATCCGATGACGATTGCGCGCGCTTTGACCATCAGCGCCGGTGTTCAGCTAAGTGTGGGCAACTACGAACAGGCCCTGGCTAACGGATTTGAGTCACTGAAACTGTATCGTCAGATTGGGCGGCCGGCGCAGGAGGCCTGGGCGCTTCACGGAATCGGCACCGGTTTTCTCGAACTGGGAGACTTTGATCAGGCGCTTGAGTATGCCCGCCAGAGTCTCGCTATTTTTGAAAACCTGGGTGATGATCGTATAGCCATCTCCGGACGCGGCCGGGCTATTAACGCCATCGGCATGGTGTACAAAAGCAAAGGTGATCTGGCCGAAGCCGCTTGTTATTTCCGAAAGAGCCTGGAGATTTTTGAAAACCACAAGAACAACATCGGTATCGCCCGGTCGCTAAACGATCTCGGGGAGATCCATCAAGAGCTTGGTGAATTCGAAGTTGCCCTGGACTGCCACACCCGCAGTCTCGAAATCCGTCGGCGGATCGGTATGCGGCAGGCACAATCCACATCGTTGATAAACCTGGGCAAACTCAAACTGCAACAAGGAGAGGTAACCGCCGCTTTGGAGCTTCTCACCGAAGCGTTGAGGATCGCGCTGGACGTCAATGTAAAACTGCGAATCTATCAGGCCCATAGAGCGCTGTCGGACGCCTATGAAGCAGCCGGTAGTTTTGAAGAAGCGCTGAAACACCAGCGGGCCTTTCAGCAAGTGCGCGACGAAGTATCCGGGGACGATGCCAACACCAGAGTCAAGAATCTTCAGGTCAGCTATGAAATCGAGAAATCCGAAAACGAAGCAGAGATCGAGCGGCTGAAAAACGTCGAACTAAAAGAGAAGAACGAGCAACTTAAGCAACTGCTTCAGCAGATCCAAACAGCCCAGGCGCACCTGGTGCAGGCTGAGAAGATGGCTGCACTGGGCAAACTGGTCGCCGGCATCCTGCATGAGATGAACAGCCCGCTGGGATCGATGAAAAGCGCTATCGATGTCTTGCGCCGCAGCCTCGAACGACTCAGTCAACTTGACCTTGAAAACCTGTTGCAGGACACCGACATGTTCGAACAGTTCAGGTTGGTTATGCGAACGCTCAGTGACAACCACACTATCGCTCACAGTGCCGGTGATCGCCTGGCCTCAATCGTGCACAATCTCAAGAGCTTTGCGCGGTTGGACGAAGCAACCTATCAAACGGTCGACCTTCATGATGGCCTGGAGAGCGCCTTGGCCGTGCTGAACCATGAACTTGACGGACGTATCTCTGTTGTCAGACAATATGACAACATCCCCAAACTTACCTGCTACGCATCGGAAATGAACCAGGTCTTTCTGAACCTGCTGACAAATGCGATGCAGTCAATGGACGGCGAAGGCACCATCACCGTGACTACCTCAAGTAACGATAACAGTTTGAGTATAGAAATACGGGACACCGGCGCCGGCATTGCCGAAGATCAGTTGTCACATCTGTTCGAACCGAATTTCACGCAAACGGGTCCACGTGCAAAAGCCGGCCTGGGACTGTTTGCATCGCACAATATCGTCAGCAAACACGGCGGCGAGATTAGAGCCGAAAGTACCGTGGGGCGGGGAAGCCGCTTTACCATCTCTTTGCCGTTTGAGCACCAGTCGTAGGTTGACCGGGATTCGCCTTTGAAGGTGCCTGGTGAGGCGCGGCAAGACGAAGCAAGGACCATCAATGACCAAAGCAAAACCCAAGAGCAGCCCGCTGTGGAAAGACTGGGTCGATGATGATATGGTCAACCGAATCGCTCAAGTGTTCAGCCGTGCATACAGCAAGTTCGACAAGACAAGATTCATACGCGAACTGACTTCGCGTGGGTTCTTTGACCTCAACTTGAAAGACCGCATTAATCGCATCTCAGAAACTCTGGGAAGGTTTTTGCCGAACGACTACCCCAAGGCAGTAGGTATCCTTCTGAAGGCCGCTCCTCAACTCGGCGAATTCGAAAACTGGGCGCTGACCGGATATGTCGAACGGTTCGGACAGGGACGTTTTGGCGAGTCCATGCGCGCCCTTAAGGCCTTGACACCTTATGGCACCGGCGAATTTGCGATCCGTTCGTTCATCATAAAACAGCCGATACCCATGCTGGAAGTCATGTCCGGATGGGCCGATGATCCCAACGAGCACGTGCGTCGTCTGGCGGCCGAAGGTTCACGTCCACGTGGTGTCTGGACGGCACACATTGAAGCATTCAAGAAGGACCCCCGGCCGGTGTTGAAACTGCTTGAAAAACTGAAAGCGGACTCTTCGCTGTATGTGCGCAAAGCGGTAGCCAATAATCTCAACGATATTTCAAAAGAGAACCCCGACATCGTGATAAAATGGGCGGAACGCTGGCTGGCCGACAACAATCCACACACCAACTGGATCGTCAAACGTGGCTGCCGGACGCTGGTGAAGAACGGCGACCCGCGAGTGTTCGGGCTGTTAGGTTTTACGGTGAGACCAAAGATCGACCTGGTCAGGTTTGGGCTGACACCAAAACGGATCGAGATTGGTTCGGCTTTGTCATTAGGTTTGCATCTTAGATCGACAGCGGCCAAACATCAAAAGCTGGCCATCGATTATCGTATCAGCTACACCCGTCCGGCCGACAGGACCTCCATGAAACTGTTCAAGTGGTCCGAGAAGATTCTGCCCTCGCAGGACTCCCTCAAACTCGAAACCGTCCGTTCGTTTGCCGATCAGAACACTCGGCGCCATTATCCCGGTCGACATCGTGTGGAGTTGATTATCAACGGTGTTGTTTGGGCCGCCACCGATTTCCATGTGTTCGCTTAGATTCCATTCGTCCATAGCTCCCCCAAAAAAGGGCTTGTTGACATACCCCGTTTGTGTTGTGTCGGGTCCTGAGCGCACCGAAGGCGTGATTGTGACCCGACACCTAACTCCATACATGACAGCGGCGGCGGGTCACACGAATCCGCTGGCGCCCGCCGCGGCGGACAGGACCCACCGCAACATGGAGGAGGGATTTTTTCAACAAGCCCAAAAAAAGAGCCGGTCCCAAGCGGAGCCGGCTCATGCAAAAACCAATAATCCAGATCAGAAAGCGACGCCACTCACCAGAATGTTGATATGCTGGTGATCAAATTCCACTGGGGATTCTTCCGTTTTACCCTTTGCGAAATAGACCGCTGCTTGCCAATGGCGAGCAAACTCGTATCCGGCTCCAACCATGAAACCAAAGCCCGGATCGGCTTCGTATTCATCAACATGAAAGATATATGCACCAAGGCCGCCAACCGTAAAGAACGACTTACCGACAGGACCGAAGTAGTGGTACCATGCGGCTCCGTTGAAACCTTGAACGATGTCCGCGTCGGATATGTCACCTTTCCATGCCGCAACATTCCCTTCGTAGACGATCATATTCTGTTCGTCCCAGCCGTACCCTATGATAAAATTCACTCCCAGGCCGGTGCCGTCTTCTCCAACGGGGAAGCCCAGAAAATCCACCGACCACTCCGCTTGGGCGGCCACGCCCAATCCGCCACCGAGCACGAATCCTTTACGCAATCCATCGAAGGCGCCGGCGGTGGTGGCCATAAACAACACGGCCAACATCGTAATCAATACCAAACGTCTCATCTTACCTCCTGAGGTTTGTGGTCCACGGCTTATTAACAGGCAACATACTCGATAATCGGATTGACCCGCAAGCAAAAAAACCGTCTGCCAGTTTGTACAATTTGGACCCAATTTGTTTGTTGACACATCGTGGGCTGGAGCACAGGTTGATACGAATTATATGAGAGAACACCAGAGATGGTGGTGGTGCAGACATTGAGTCATGCCTGACGAATAGGAGTTCAAGGAAGAAACCAAACAGACCCTTCACACAATCACAGGAGATGTACAGATGAGACGATCATTGTTGTTAATGTTGGTGCTATGTCTTGCGCTTAGCGTCACTGCTGCCGCCGAGGAAGGCGACGGCATGAAAGGCTGGGCGTTGGTGAGTGGATACGGTGGCTACACTTTTGGCTTTGGGGATTTGTTCTTCGATGAGACAATTGCGGGAGTCAACGTCTCCTTTGAGGCCGGTCTCTCCTTCGGAGGTGCCTTCCACTATGGGCTGACCGACAAGTTCTTTCTCGGAGGCGAGCTGGGCTTTCAGTCTTATAAGACGCAAGCCTCGCTCGGTGGTCTTTCCGCGTCCACGACAGACACCAAATTGAACATACTGGCCAGCGGCCTCTATGCACTGAACTATGTCGAAAACCAGCAGGCCTTATTCCTCGCATTCGGCGCCGGGCAGTATAGCGGTTTGGACGAATTCGGTTTTAACGCCGGAGTTCTTTACACCAGAATGGCCGGCGATAAGTTCGCCTGGTTCGTCATGCCGAGGTTTCACTATGTGCTGACCGACCCTTCGGGTACGATGGTACAGGTTGTGCTCGGCGTGACCTTGCCGGTCGCCGGACGCACGGGGCCGTAACCGGACCGCAAAGACAAGGGTCTCGACCCGCGAATAATAAAAACCGACTCTCCAATACAGGGAGTCGGTTTCTTGTTGGCTTACCAATAATCCGGGTCCGCATTCTCGCACGACAGTCACACCCAAACGGCAACCACGGGCGGGCGCTACCGATGAGTCCTAACGCAACGTGCTCACCAACAGGTACGACTCGTGGTGGTCGTCGTGAACGTCGTAGGGATACTTCTCAACATCAAATCCGGCCTCTTTCAGCAAACGTACCCAGGTAGCTATCGGAAACAACCCAAACCGATGTCGATCCTGTTCGATGCGCACCTTCCCGCCCTCTGAAATCAAATAGAACATCAGGGTTTCATACACCGGCCGTGAATGGTCCGGGCGGTGGGAGTATTCGATCAAAGTAAGAGTAGTTCCGTCTTCGGTGTTACTATTGTGGCTAACGGCGCCCTCGACAAAGGACTCCTCAAAGTGATCCGGAGTGGTCATGAACAGGCCACCTCTTTCCAGATGGACGGCGGCGGTGTTGAATGTTGCCACCAAATCGTCCTCCGATGCCATGTAGCTGATGGCATCGTGAATCAACACAGCGTCGAACTTGCGCCCCAGTCGCACGGTGCGCATATCGCCCAGATGATGCTCGACATCCGGGTTGAGTAGTCGGGAATTATTCAGCATCTTGTCCGAGAGATCAACGGCAGTAGCCCTGAAGCTGATTGTTGCAGCGTCAATAACATCCTGCTCCGCGGTAGCATTCTCTTTTCCCCTCTTGAGAGGGGTGCCCGAAGGGCGGGGTGTGTTTTTGTGCTGATGAGACACACCCCCGAATCCCCTCTCGAGAGGGGACTTGGAAGGTGCGCAGCCACCACCGGTATGCTGCCCTCCATGATCAGGTACCTGAGGTCTGAGAATGTGCGAAAGGTTGTTCCCGCCGCCGACACCAAGTTCCAGCAGCTCATGATGCCCTGCACCGAGCTTGGTGTACAGCACGTTGCGCCAGTGTCGAGCTTCATCGGCGTAATCTGAAGGCGCACTAACCAGGGTCCACAGATGCGCAAGCTCCGTGTACATTCGAGGTTGGGCGATACGATCCGACATTGGTTCAGCAGTGGATGAGTCAGGATGCGGCCGGTCGGCGCTCATGTAACCATCCGCGCCATGCGGAAACCGATGGTATAGGATGACGTGGCTTCGATGACGAAGCCGGCCTTGAGATAGCATCCCAATGTGATTTCGCTGTCACCATACAGATTGAGCACAACTTTGGCCACGTTGGCCCGCGCGGCGGCTCGGTTGTACAGAAGCTCGAGCATCTTGGTGCCGTAGCCTTCACAGCGCTTGACCGGATCGACAATCAGATGCGTGATTTCAACGGCCATCTCAAGCGGTCGGTTGAACAGTTCACCGTAGGCCACCGGTCTGCGTTGCCAGAGAAGAATGTAAGAAGAAACAGCGTCTCGCTGCCAGGATTCGACAATCTCTTCGGGCGGTGGGTAGTCCTTGCCGCGACAAAGGTTCTTGTACGTCTCCTCCGAATCGATCCATGAACGAACGACCGGCGCGTACTCCATGGTGAATGGAACGATATCTGCTTTGGCTTGAGTTCGTTGATTCACGGCGACCCTCCGGCTCTATTCCACAGTGACCGATTTGGCCAGATTGCGCGGTTGATCTACATGACAGCCACGCATCACGGCAATATGGTAAGCCAACAATTGAAGCGGGATGATCGACAACAGCGGTGTCAACAGCCGATAGGTGTTGGGAATATAGATTACATGATTGACGCGCTCGGCAATCTCCGTGTCCCCTTCGGTGGCAATAGCAATGATCTTCCCTTTACGTGCCCGCACCTCAGCTATGTTGGACATTACCTTGTCATAGACCGGGTCCCGCAAAGCGATCACTACCACCGGCATGGAATCGTCGATCAAGGCGATGGGTCCGTGCTTCATCTCGGCGGCTGGATATCCTTCGGCGTGTATGTATGAAATCTCCTTGAGTTTGAGCGCGCCCTCAAGGGCTGTAGGGAAATTTATACCACGACCAAGATAGAGGAAGTTGTTCGCCTTATAGTATTCGTCGGCGATCTTCTTAATCTGCTGTTCCGATTCCAGAATCCATTGCACCTGTTCGGGTATCTTTTGGATGGCGCCGATGATCTCCTGCCCCTGTTGCACCGAAAGATGACGCATTCGTCCCAACAACGTGGCGATCAAAGATACAACCATCACCTGATGTGTGAAGGCCTTGGTCGATGCCACTCCGATTTCCGGACCGGCATGGATGTAAACGCCGCCGTCCGATTCACGGGCAATGGTACTGCCGACGACATTGACCAGGCTGAGGACCGTGGCGCCGCGTTGTTTCGCTTCGCGCATCGCGGCCAGCGTGTCGGCCGTTTCACCGGACTGACTGATGGCAAACAGCAACGTGCTCTCATCTATGATTGGGGAACGATAGCGAAACTCCGAGGCGTATTCCACTTCAACAGGAACGCGCGCCAGTTCTTCTATCATGTACTCACCGATCAAGGAGGCATGCCAGGAGGTGCCGCAAGCAGTGACGATGATTCGCCTGATTCGTCTCAGTTCATCGATCTGCATATTGAGACCGTTGAGACGCGGTATGCCCTCCTCCCAACTCAGGCGACCACGAAAAGCATTGGGAAGAGTGCTTGACTGCTCATGAATCTCCTTGAGCATGAAGTGGTCGTAACCTTCCTTTTCGATCTGGTCAAGGGTCCAACTCACTTCCTCAATGGGCGGGTCTATCTTGACGTTTTGGATCGTCGTCACTTCGAACCCGTCGATAGTGACGGTAGCGATTTCACCGTCAGTGAGGTAAACGACTTTATTCGTGTGCTCAAGCATAGCCGACACATCGGAAGCAACGAAGTTCTCGCCTTCGCCACTGCCGAGCACCAGCGGTGACCCCATCCGTGCCGCCACAATCGTCTGAGGATGGCGTGACGATACGACCGCGATCCCATAGGTACCGTCCACTTGTGATAGAGCGACCCGCACGGCCTCAGTCAGATTGCCCGAGTAATTGAAGCGGACCAGATGGACCAGGACTTCGGTATCCGTGTCAGTCTTAAAAACGAAACCCTGCCGAACCAGGAATTCCCGAAGTGCGCGATGGTTCTCGATGATACCATTGTGTACCAGCGCGATTTCATGATCCGAATCGGTGTGCGGATGGGCGTTGATCTGGTTAGGTTCCCCGTGCGTAGCCCATCTCGTGTGAGCCATGCCGTGCGTACAGTTGCAATCGATCTCCTCAAGCGACTGTTCCAGCCGCGCAATCTTACCCGCCTCCTTGGCCACCGTCAACCCGGTCTCGGTCATCAAGGCAATACCGGCGGAATCATAACCGCGATACTCCAGTCGCTTCAGTCCGCTGATCAGAATCGGCATAGCCTGGCGATGTCCGACATATCCAACGATTCCACACATGCGATTTCCCTCGTCTTACTTAAACAATCCAATCACACTTCGTGACAGAGAGCGGCTCAACTCGGCCTCATCGGTTTCAACAATCAACCGAAAAATCGGCTCGGTGTTGGACGACCTTATCTGAAGCCAGCCTCGGTCAAAGTCAAAGCGCAGTCCGTCTCGGCGATCAAGACGCGAACGACCCAACAGGCGACTCGCAGTATTCTTCTCAAAACGGCTCAGCCGCTGTTTGAAATCAATCGGTAACTTCGCTTTTGACTTTATAGTATAGTATGTCGGCAAAGTTTCCACCAGCCCTGATAGAGTTATCTTCTGTTCGGCCAGACGCGACAGAACCAGCGCGGCGGCAATAAGGGCGTCACGACCGGCATGGAAGCTCGGGAAAATCACACCGCCGTTGCCTTCACCGCCAATCACTCCTTTCCGCCGGTGCATCATCTGGACAACATTGGCCTCACCCACTTTTGAGTAATGCACTTTGGACCCCATCGCCGTAGCGGCATCAGCCGTAACTTTCGACGTGGACAAATTGATAACGGTGGGACCATGGAGCTTGGAGAGCACCTGTTGGACGGCAATGGTCAAAGTGAGTTCCTCGCCGATGGGTCTGCCTCGTTCATCGACCAACGCCAACCGGTCGGCGTCCGGATCGCAGGCCATACCCAGATCGGCTCGGTGTTTCTTCACGGCGCGACCAAGCTGGCCAAGATTGGCCGGTGTTGGTTCCGGTTCGTGAACAAAGTTGCCGTCCTCCCTGCAATTAATCTCGATCACTTTCAGACCAAGTTCGCGCAGAAGCTTTGGAATTGCCCGGGAACCGGCGCCGTTGATGGCGTCGATCACGATCTTGAACTTCCGCTTCCTCACTGCAGCCCGGTTCACCGCTTTGGAGGCAAGGGTCATCTTGATATGCTGGTCGATCCACTCTGTTTGTGTCGAAATCCGCCCCAGCCGGGCGGCAGGTTTGTATGCAAACTTGCCGACAGTGAGAATCTTATCCAGCTTATTATATTGCGCCGGTGTGATAAACTCGCCACGGTCATTGAAAAACTTGAGAGCGTTCCACGGAGCTGGATTATGCGAAGCAGTGACACAGATACCGCCGGATGCTTTAAGTTTCTTCACAGCTATCTCGACCGTGGGCGTGGGGACGATACCGGTTTCGACGACATTGATACCAACCGAAGTCAGCCCGGACGTAACGGCTCGCATGAATATCTCGCCCGACGGTCGGCTGTCTCGTCCGACCACTACCGTACCAGTCCTTAGCATGGTGCCGAAAGCAGCACCGTATTTTACAACCAGTTCCGGATCAAGCCCGGCCCCAACGATCCCGCGAATACCGGAAGTAGATTTGATAAGAGTCTGTTTGGGCATAGTCCATCAACGTTTAAGATTGCTGCATTGTGAGTTACCTCGAGGAAAATAGCTGTTTGAAGACCAAAAACCAAGAATTCTTGTCGTGAGGATAGGTCCGGTTATGGACTTAGCTTAACCACGTAGAGGTCGGTGGACTCGCTAAAGGAGCGTGTATAGCCGACCGCTATTATGGAGCCGTCGTCAAGTTCCGTCACGGCGTGGAATCTGTCGGCAGCATCGCCACCAATCAAGAACTGATCTACCAACTCTCCGGATGCGTTGACCAATCCAAACCACGCCTGGCCGAACGAGCCACGGGTATACCCCACCGGGATAAAAGAACCGTCGGACAACTGAGCCAAGTCGACCGGATCAACCATCCAATGGCCGCTGTTTTGCCGCCAAAGCTGATTTCCACCTGTGTCCCAACTGGCAAAGAACTTGGTGTTTTCGCCACCGGCCATAGCAAAACCTCCGGAGCTTGTCGACACCATAGTCCCCGTCATCCATTCGGCATAGCCGCCGAACCAGTCGCCGTGAGATAATTTCGTCCACACCTCATTCTGCTGGACATCCAGCTTGGTCAGGAAACAATGGACTTCGGGCACACAATCTTCTGGTGGCCAAAATCGGCGTATCCATGCAGTCCATGCAATCATGATCGATCCATCGGGCATTTGTGCCACGCTATTATAGACTCCTGATGACGAGTGACCATTGCAGTTGCTCGACCTGAAATAGACATCGGCCCACACCGAATCTCCGGCGGCATCAGTCTTGACCACGTAGGCACCACCCATGCCGTATCCTGCCAGGATGTAGCCACCGTCACCAGCCGGCAACACCTCCAAAAAAGATTCATGGCTGTCCGCACCATGTGTCCGTTCCCACACTTTAGTCCCGGACGAGTTCAGTTTCACCAGCCAACCATCGTTCCCACCCGCTCCGGCGGATTTGGTGAAACCAACCGCTGCAAAACCACCGTCGGGAGTGGCGATAATATCGTTAAACTGGTCTTCGGCTGCGCCGCCGAACGTCTTCTCCCACACTACATCACCGTCGGAGTCAATCTTAACCACATAGCCATCGAAATCCCCGGCCCCGGATGAGTTGGTTTTGCCGGCAATCACAATTCCGCCGTCGTTCGCGAGAGTGACAGCGTTCGCCTCGTCGGTATCCGCCCCGCCATAACTCTTCTGCCAAACCAGCGGACCGGGTAAGTAAACTTCCAGGTTTTCAGCAAGGGGTGACCAATTCAGTTTATCGTCGGCAGTGCGGATGGCGAAGTAGTAGATTACATCGTTCCCCAGATCAGTGACTGTAAATGTCTCCACCGACCCTGAGCCCTGCGGCGCTGAAAGGCCGGCCACTTCGGTAGCGGCTGCCCAGGTTGCATCGTCGATAGGAGACTGTGAGTACCGTAAACTGTAAACGTGAGCTGTCCCCGAGGCACCATCATCACCGCTAGCCGTCCAAGTGAGAGTTACTGAAGTGTGAGTTGAATCCGTCACCTGTAGATCGGTGATGGCGTTCGGCGGTATCGTGTCGACCGGCGTAGTTAAGCTCACAACATTGGACAACCCCGACCAGTTGTTGTTTTCATCCACACTCTTGATGCCGAATGCGTATGCGGTTTCTTCTTCAAGGTCCGGCACAATCAGAGTTTCAGGCGTACCAGCCGATTGCGGCGGTGCCACTTCGTCCACCGACCTGGCCGCTTCCCAGTCAAGCGACGAGCCCACGGAAAACCGCACCTCGTATGCACGCGCCGTTCCGCTGTCCGAATCGTCACCCGGCGCCGTCCAGCTAAGTGAAATGTGATTGGTGGCTGAGTCAATCACTATCAAATCAACAATCGCCGACGGCGGCACGCTGTCAGTAGAGACCCAGGTGGTCGCAGCTATCACATTGGAAACCGGTGACCAGTTGTCTTCCTCGTCCGCCGCTCTTATCGCAAAAGAGTAGCTGCTGTCGGCGGCCAGGCCGGTCACGATCATCGCTTCTCTTTTTCCGGCGCTGTCCGGTTGAGGAACGTTGGTCACAATCGTGGCCCTTCCCCAATCGAAATCTTCTCCTTCATCCATACGCAATTGGTATTGCAGAGCAAAGCCTACGCTGCCATTGTCTCCGGTCGCCGTCCAGGCGAGTGCGACACTCTGCTCGGTCACGGCGGTGACCTGAAGGTCTGTGATCGTAGCCGGTGGCGTGGTGTCGGCATTTGGCGAGGCGCGCAGATGAACGGTGTTGGAAAGCCCGGACTGATTCCCGGCTTCGTCGATTACTTTGATAGCAAAATAGTAAACAGCATCCGGGTATAGTCCGGATATGTCGACAGCGTCGATCCGCCCTGCTGCTTTCGGACTGGGCGGTCCTGAGAGGAGAGGAACTTGATCGAAGTTGCCGCTGCCGATTCGTTCAACCGAATAACCGATCTTGTACCGAGAGGCCGTGCCCGACATGCCGTCGTCACCTGAAGCTGTCCAGATCAAAGTGACAACACCATCGGAGCGGCATTGAGCCAGCAAATCACCAATGGCAGCAGGCGGCACGGTATCGACATTGTTAACGGCAGAATCATCACCACACGAGGCGAAGATCAACGTTAGACAAAGTAAAGTTGTTCTGAGAAAACCCGGTGACATGCGCTTACCTCCCGGTTCGAGCATCGACGATATCCTGTGCTGACTTAAATATACCGGTGTATCTCCATTGCGTCAATAAAAGAGACGAAGCGACCGGAATAAACGTTCAAGCGGACTTTGACTACTTTGCCGTCAGTACTTTTTGCATGGCCCGATGGATGCGACCGTTGGAGGCCAGGATGTCTTTGTCGAAAATGGAAAAAGGTCTCGCGTTCAGTCGGGTCACTCTGCCGCCTGCCTGTTCAACAATCAATCTCGCCGCGGCCGTGTCCCAGGGGTGCAAATTGAGTTCCCAGAAGCCATCGATTCGTCCGCAGGCCAGCCAACAGAGATCAAGGGCCGCCGATCCGGGTCGACGAACGCCTTGGGCTTTCTTGACCATGCGCGCGAACAGGCCCAGATTGTTCCTGCGCTCGGTCGACACCTTATATGAAAATCCGGTAGCCAACAGAGATCGGTCCAGACGGGATTCGGACGAGACATGAATCTTTCGGCTGTCTAAGAAACTCCCCAATCCCACTGCGGCCGTGAACATCTCATTTCTTTCCGGGTCAAACACCGCGGCGGCTACAGCCTGCTCCTCGTATTCAACGGCAATGGAAACACAGTACATGGGAAATCCGTGGGCATAATTCACCGTGCCGTCAAGCGGGTCGATCACCCAGCGATAGGGGGATAACGAGTCGACGGCTGTACCTTCTTCGGCCAGGATGGCGTGGTCCGGGTAGAGTTTCCTGATGCGCGAGGTTATCAGTTTTTCTGCTTTAAGATCAAACTGGGTCACCGGATCAATGCGCCCCTTATACACAATCGACAGCCTGCGATTGAATCCCTGCTTGAGAACGCCGCCGGCCTCACGGGCAAGCTCGGCGCTGAGCCCACTCAGCCGTTTTATCGCTGTCTTTCCGGGCGGCACGATGGTCATCGGCTATGTCACCGGAGTCGAGGGTGGTCGTTTTGGTTTCTGGTACTGCATCTGATAAAGTGTTTGGTAAATACCCGGTTCTTTCACCAGATCATTATGGGTACCTATCTGTCGTACTTCACCGTGGTGCAGGACTACGATCTTGTCGGCTTTCTCAATTGTCGATAAACGATGTGCTATCACAATCGAGGTTCGGTTTTTCAAAAGTTCATCGAGAGCTTTCTGTATCAGCAACTCGGTTTCAGTATCCACCGAACTGGTCGCCTCGTCCAGAATCAACACATCAGGGTCGTGAGCCAAAGCTCGGGCAAACGACAGCAGTTGCTTCTGACCAGTCGACAGTGTAGCCCCACGCTCCCGCACCCTGGAGTGGATGCCATCGGGTAGATCGATAAGAAAGCGATCAAAGCCGACACGATGAAGTGCCTCTCGAACAGCCTCGTCGCTGATGGTCTTGTCGCGCAACCTCACATTGGTAGCGAAGTCGCCGGTGAAAACAAATACGTCCTGCAGCACCAAACCGAGATGCGAACGCAGACGTTGCTGCGACCAGTCTTTCAGCGTGAGGCCATCCAACTTGATTGCCCCCCGCTGATAATCATAAAAGCGATACAGCAACGAAACCAGCGAGGTCTTGCCGGCCCCGGTGGCGCCCACGATGGCTACTTTCTCCCCCGGCTCAACCGTGAACGACACATCCCTTAGCACCCATTCATCCGGGTTGTACGCAAACCAGACATTGTCAAGCGTCATCTGTCCGGTGAACCTGCCCACGCTACCGCCTTCGGTTGATGCCGGTACCGTGTCCAGGAGTGCAAAGATGCGCTCGGATGATGCCATCGAAGCCTGCAGGATGTTGTACTTTTCAGAAAGATCTCTTATCGGTCGGTAGAAACGTTCGACCAGATGAATGAACGCAACCAGCTCCCCGAAAGTCAATGTAGCCTCGTTTATGCGCGCGCCGCCATAATACAGAAGGAGAGCCAACGACAAAGCGCTGATTATTTCGACGGCCGGGAAAAAGATAGCATAGTAGTAGATACCTCGATGGTGCACCGATTGCAGGTCGTGGTTAATTTTGTCGAACCTGTCATAGGTTCTTTCCTCGCGCACGAACAACTGCAGAAGTTTGATGCCGCCGATGTGCTCCTGAACGAAAGCGTTCAACTGAGCCACTCGTACCCGCACCTCGCGATAGACGCGCCGCACCTTGGCCCGAAAGAGGAAAGTGGCGCCAATCAACAGAGGGAGGACCACAAAGGTTATCAGAGCCAATTGCCAGTTGTAGTATAGAAGGACCGCGACAATCAAAGCCAGCATGAACAGATCGCCGATCACTGTAACGACTCCGGAGGAGAACATCTCATTGAGCACGTTGACGTCGGATGTCACGCGGGTCACCAGCCGACCGACCGGGTTGCGATCAAAATAACTCAGGCGCAGTTTTTGAAGATGCGAAAAAACCTGCATTCGAATATCATGCAGCACCCGTTGCCCCAGCCACGCCGTGATGTACAACTGCGCAAATGAGGCGCCGAAAGAAAGCCCAACGGCCAACAGAAATACCAGAGCCAGGCGCACCAAACCGGCCTGGTCACCATGGGCTATGTAATCGTCGATGGCGATCTGCGTGAAAAAAGCGAACGAAATCTGAAGCAGCGAACCCAACAAAAGCAGAATCACGGCCAGAGTCACCCACAACCGATAGGGCCGGATGTAAGTAAGCAGTCGCTTCATCAGACGAGCGTCGTATGCCTTGCCCAGCACTTCTTCGTCGTGATAGTTGTTGCCCCCGCTCATAGGTTCTCCAACTGTTCGGCCAGTAACTGTGAACGATGGAGATCATGATATCGCCCGCCCAGGGCTATCAACTCCTCATGCGGTCCCTGCTCGACGATCCGGCCATCTTCCAAATACAGAATCCGGTCGGCGCCCTTGACCGATGAGACCCGGTGCGAAATTATGATTGACGTCCGCCCGGCCAGGACACTGGATATCCGTTGATTGATCTCATCTTCGGTCTCGGTGTCAACCGACGATGTTGCGTCATCCAGCACTAACACGGCCGGATCGGTCAGGATCGCCCGCGCGATGGCCGTGCGTTGTTTCTGGCCGCCGGACAAGGTGATGCCGCGTTCGCCGATGATGGTTGAAAAGCGGTCGGCAAAAGTGTCGACATCCTTGGTCAGAGCCGCTGTCGACGCAGCTTGCTCGACCGATTCATCGGTAGCGCCGGTGACACCGAACCGAATGTTGTCGCCCAGGCTGTCAGAAAACAGGAACGGCTCCTGCGTTGCGAACCCAATTTGACGCCGCAGCGCCGATAGGTCCCAGTCGTTAATGTCGACACCGTCAATAAACAACTGGCCTCGATCAATCGGATAAAGATGAGCCAGCAGCGACACAAGCGTTGTTTTACCGGAACCGGTGCGACCGACCAATCCGATCGTCTGACCCGGTTCGATGGTAAGCTCGATTCCACGAAGAACTCTCGTGCCGTTATACTTGAAATCCAGAGCGCGAAACGCAATATGCCCACGCATCTTTTCTGCATGCAGTTTGTCAGCGCTCTGTTTTATGTCCGGCTCGGTGTGCAGAATACGATTGATCCGCTGAAGCGACGCCTTGCCTCGTTGGTACAAAGACACCACCCAGCCAAGGGCCACCGCCGGCCAGATGAGCATGGATAAATAGGCAAAAAAGGCAACCAGAGTCCCGAGCGGGACAACATCGTTCATGACTTCCAGACCCCCGAAATACAACGCGGACAACATCAAGAGCGAGGCCAACAAGAAGAGAATCGGCACCATGGCGGCATACAGCCGGGCCATATCCATGTTGAGGTCCAGGTATTGTCTTGACAGTCCCGCGAAATGTTCGGTTTCGTTTTCCTCCTGACGGTAGGCTTTGACAACGCGTATGCCGGCAATGTTTTCCTGAACTGAAGCAGTGAGAACCGAAAAGTGATCCTGAATACGCATGGCGCGCCTGTGCACAAGGTTGCCAACGCGATTGGCAACCAACGGAAACAGCACCATGGGAACCAGAGAATAGAGGGTCAAGCGTGGCGACAAATAGACCATAAACGACAAGGCTATTACGAATGTCACAATGGTACTGGTAAAATGCATGATACCAGGGCCGACCATCATACGAATGGCCTCCAGATCGCTGGTCATGCGGGCCATTATATCACCGGTGCGGGTCTTGTCGTAGTAGGAGGGTGACAGAGTCAATAGGTGGCGGAACACCTCTCCCCGAAGATCATACTCAACTCGTCGCGACATCCAGATGACGGTGCGTCTGGTCAGAAACCGAAACAAACCAGACAAGAAAGCCAGGGCTATCAGGATCAGCACCCAGTTCAATCGTTCGCGATCGGTCCCTTGCTGTTCCAGAAGATCAAAAACGATCTTTGTGATGTACGGCAAAAGCAAAAGCAAGAGATTAGATGCAATGATGCAGACGCCGCCTGATATCAGGTAGAAACGATATCGCTTCAGATGTTTGGTGACAGTACTAAACAGGTCTGTCGTGGTTTCTTTGTTGTGCTCGCTCACAGGTCGGTATCCATACTAATCCAGGCAGTATACAAGGTTCGAGCCTCTGTAACAACAGTCCAGATCAGTAGTTCAGAATATTCGCCAGCAGATGTATGGCTTGCAGGTTGAGATCACCAATCATCTCAAAAAGCGGCAGACCGCAGTAAATGACCTGACCGTCGCCCAAACGTGACACCGACAAAAGAACCGCCCCGCTCGGCGTGGTCAGGACCTTCTCCGAAGGCGAGACCACAGCCGCGGCCAATTTTCGCGTGGAACCAAAGCCCTTGAAAAGATTACCCACCGAAATCTGGTAGGGCTGTGTGAGTATCTTCGCATCCGGCAACACCACGGCAATGTCACTGCCGGGAACCTGTTCAAGCGACGGAACCAGCATAAAGGGCAGCACATCGTGCGGCCACCGATAATCCTGGCCGAAGGTCACCACAGAACCGCCTCGCCGCACGTAGTCCTCCAGCCGGTCGCGAGCGTCGGACAGCATATCGAAACGCTGGGCCGCACCTGAGCCGATCAGCAGCACATCATAGGCTGACAGATCGGCGGTCATCAAACTGCGCGATGTCATCGGACGCGTGGCCGCACTGGTCATGCCGAGACAATCTTCCAACAAACCGGTCGAATCCGGGAGGAACGTCACCGTCGGTTCGCTGTTCAGCTTGCACGCTGCAATACGCATGCGACCGGTGTCGGCCGCGACCACCTGACCATCGACGACCAGCGACACCGTTGGAAAGTGAATGCCTTGCTCCAAAAGATTGGAGACACTGAATGGGATTCGGACCATTCGACGAACAGTGCCTTCTTCCAGGGAAAGATCGGTGCGGTAAGCTCCGGCAAAAACGCCTCGCGGCGAAGCCAGTTTGATATGTACGTCGCCGGTCAGGTCCGGCGGTTTAGTGATCACTATGTTCCAGGCCATGGAAGCTACGATACGATCAACATCAAGCTGCGCCACCGGCGGCACGAAGAAGAACTCCGGATCAAAGCGAACTTTTAGATTGGGTAGTTCCTTCAAAGGCAGGCTGTGCGACAACACCAGCGGCGTTCGTCCATATTTGAGAATCGTGACAAAGGTCAGCGAATCCGGTTCGGTGGTTTCGAGTTGATCGGTCTCGATGTCGACCAGGTATTGACGGACGTAAGACTGATGAGGAACGATGGTTCGCGGCACACTGTCGAGAGTCACTCTGGCCGTATCGGCGGCCGGTAGAAACTGCACGGCGGTGAGATCAACCTCGGAGGGACCATCAACGGAAAGCGCCAACACCACCTTGGCCTTCAGACCGTGTGGCGACTCGCGCAGGGTGATACGTCCCTCCCAGTCTATTCCGACGGCATCAAGAGTCGCGCGCTCGGCTCGATACAGGGTCCGTTTGAGAAATCTTGTCAGGGCGAGTTTCAACGGATCGGCGGGAGCAGACAGAGCTGCTTCCTGCAGATTGAGCACGGCGTCATAGCCGGACACGAGCAGATCGACACGCTCTCGCCCTTCGGCCCGGCGGGCAGCTTCGAAGTCGGCCTGAAAACGCTTAGCCTGATCTTGCAGGATCGTGGCTCGCGGTCCGGCCGTTGTCAGGTCATCAATCACGCTCTTGAGCCGGTTGGTTTCGATGCCGGAGAGGAAGTCGCTCTTATTGGCTGCAACGCCTAAACGTGAAACCAGTATCCGGTAGTGCGATAGAATGCCAACGCCGATTTCGTCGGTATAATAGCTGTTGGTTAGCTGCGGAATCTCACGATCCATCCGCCCCCGGTACCGACGGGACGCCTCGCGAACGTTGATCACCACCGTATTGGCCGGGTCGGTGCGGTCGCGATCGTCGGCAATCAACTGAAAAATCTTGATAACGTTAAACAGCAATGAATCGGATTCAGGTAAGGCCGTCACATGGCTCTTGAATGCTCGTCCCGGCACACTCTCGATTGAGGGACCGAAAATAATAAGATCGGGACGCCGTTGCTTGAACAAACTGTCCTCTACCATTAGCATGGCGCCGCTGTCGTCGGGCACAAGATAGCGATGCATGTATATCTCGCGCCTCGGCAGCGAGGTAGTAGCGGTATGAAACTGTGTGTGCGGCTTTAGTGTCACCAGGTCCACCCGACATCCGTACTCATCGTTCAGGTAGTACAGAGTCGGCCAGTCTATCGTCCTGTCGTCATCATAGACATATAGTACCCGGACATCGGACAGGGCGAAGTCGATCAGACCAGCGTCGGCACTCACAGCCAACCGCGCCGTCAGTAGCCACAACGCAAGCAGCGTGAGGCGGATGATATGGTTGCGATTGTATTGCATCTATTCGAATATATCGGCAACTTGGCGAGAGTGTCAAACATGAAAAAGGTCTGGCTAAACCCGCTATAGGAACCGTTTCTGGTGGCCGAAACAACGATGCGCCGAACCAGGTGACGTGCGACCGCCCAATTGCCGGTTATCAAGACAATAAAAAAGCCGCCCGAAGGCGGCTTGGCGATTACAAAACCTGTTTGTCTCTGAGTTTGTCGAACAACTTTCCGGCGATCTCCTCCGGTGTCTCCCCTTCGACCATCTCACCCGAAGGACGCGGCGGCGGTACCGACACTTTGATCGTCTTGGTCAACGATGCCTCGCCGACACCACCGGAATCGATCTCCAAATCAGCCGCGGTCCAGGTGGTGATTGTCTTCTTCTTGGCCGCCATCTTGCCCTTCAACGATGGCAGTCTGGGTTCGTTGATCTCTTTCACCACCGAAACCACGGCCGGCAGCGATAACTGTATCAGATCGTATCCTTCTTCCGTAGTGCGCTGCACAGTAGCCGAACCGCTTTCGACCGACTCGAACTTACGCACAAACATAGCCTGCGGCAGATCCAAAAGCGCTGCCACGACCGTGGGAACCTGAGCAGCGTCGGAATCGATGGCCTGCTTACCGGCCAGAATCAGATCGACACCGTCAAGTTTCTTTAGACCGGCGGCCAGAATGCGACCGGCTGCCTGAGGGTCGGAACCGACAAAAGAATCGTCACACAAAAGGTAGGCTTCATCGACCCCCAACGCCAGGCAGGCCCGCAGGGCAGAGTCGGTGCGCTCGGAACCGACCGAAATAACGCTGACCGTCCCCCCGGATTGCTCTTTGATGCGAAGAGCTTCTTCCACGGCGTATTCGTCGAAGGGGTTGACCATTCCCGGCCCCTGCGGCAGGACTACTTCGTTGGCTGCTTCATCCACTTTTATCAGTGCAATTTCAGGTACTTGTTTTATCAGAACGACAATATTCATTTTTGCTCCTATTAGGAAATCTCGGAACCGTCCAAGTTGTCTTCGGGCGAATATGTCGAAAACCGGTTTGTTTGTCAAGTAGCGTGCAGACTGGTGAGGGTGTTGAAAGACCCTGGAACTCGTTATTGCCAACCACGCACCTGGCTAACCCTCCTCCATCATACTGGCGAAGTCCGGAATCCACTCTTCTCTTGTGCCGTCATGCACCCCCGCATGACTGCTTGAGGCTTGTTGACAAGCCCGGTATACGTTGTGTCGGGTCCTGGACCCCGCGATAGCGGGGGTTGTGACCCGACACCCAACCCCATGTTGGACAGCGGCGGCGGGTCACACGGATTCGCTCGCGTCCGCCGCGGCGAACAGGACCCACCGCAACACATGGGTGGGGCGGGTGGCCCGTGGGCTTGGGGCTTGTTGAAAAAGCCTCTGCGCCGTCAGGTGACGTGCCTTGCGGTGCAAGTGCTGTAAGGCGACTCGCCTGACAGCCAGTGGGTTGGACGGCAGGTGTCGGGCGGGGTCGCCCAACACCACCCACGACATGGACCTTTTTCAACACTCCCCTTGCCCCGGGTTTCCAGAGCAAACCGCAGGTCCAAAACCATGGCCAGAAGGTGAGAAACACTGCTTGACCGTGTCATGCTGAGCGCAGTCGAAGCATGAACCCTGTGCCTTGGAGCATGCTGTGAGTCATGAAATGAAACTACCACCAAAAAAAAAGCCCGCCTGATGGCGGGCTTTACACCCATAGGTGTTACTGCAAGAAAGAGAGATCTCCGTTCGATCTCTTCTTAGCGTTTTTTGCGAGCCGGCTTTTTCTTGGCGGCCGCTTTTTTCTTGGCCGGTTTCCGTTTGGCGGCAGCCTTCTTGGCCGGTTTCTTCTTGGCGGCGGCTTTGCGCTTGGGAGCTGCCTTACGTTTGGGGGCGGCCTTGCGTTTCGGCGCCGCTTTGCGAGCAACCTTCGGCTTGCTCAGACCCAAAACTCTGATCTTCGCCTTCACCGACGACAAGGTCCTTCTGAGTTTCTTGGCTATAGCGGTCGCCGTCGTCGTCTTGTAAGACTTCTTGAGCATGCTGAGTTCAGCGGCGCTCCATGGCTTCACACCGGGGCGACCGGTTTTTTTCTTGGCGGCTTTGCGCGGCGCGGCTTTGCGAGTGGTTTTCCGAGCCGCCGCCTTTCGAGCTGGCTTTTTCCGTGTTGCTTTGCGCATTCGCTGATGCTCCTGACAAAAGGTTCAAGGTTTCCTACACATCCGACGGACAGGTTATGCACGAATGCAGGGATACCCGTTCAGATGCACCCATAAACCACAATTTGAAAATCAAGTCAATATAAAACATTGACATGGTCTTGTCCGCAAGCGAACCACATTGTTGTCAGGTGCCGGATCAATCTCGCGGATACTATCCTGCCTGTGCATCTCTTAGCCGTTGTGACATACGGTAGAACCAAAGCGATGTTCACAGGCGGACGTGATGTGGAAAGATCAAACGTTGGAGTTTTGTCGGGGTCGGCTACGTCTTGGTGATGCGATTCAAGCGATCCGCGACGCAACGATACGACCAACGGCTAGGGCGCATCTTCGGAGAGCTTCTTAAGCGCAACGGCGGCGGCCTGTTGTTCCGCCTCTTTCTTGGATGATCCTTCGCCTGAGCCGACTCGCTGACCGGCCACATTGACGGCGATGTTGAACCGCTTGCGATGGTCGGGTCCCTCAGCAGCCAAAACATCATAACGCGGCGCACCATCACCGCGCGACTGGGTCAACTCAAGTAGTTCTCCCTTGAAATTACGTTGAGCCGAATCGGTCGCCAGCTCATCTCGTCGTGAGTAGATCAACCGCAGAATGACATCACGGGCCGCTTCCAATCCACCATCGAGATAGACCGCCGCAATGACCGACTCGAAAGCGTCGGAGATGATCGACGGACGGCTGCGCCCACCGGCTTTATCTTCTTCCGGTGATAAACGAAGAAACTTGTTCAGCCCGATATCCCCGGCTACCGAGGCCAGCGCGTTTTCATTGACCAGTTTTGCTTTGGTCTGAGTGAGTTCTCCCTCGCGAAGATCGGGGTTGTCTTGGAACAACTGATCGGCGATGACCAGCCCCAGGACCGAGTCACCGAGAAACTCCAACCGCTCGTTGGATGGTGAGTGATCCTGATCGAATCGTGAATATGAGCGATGGGTGAGGCTGAGCAGTAATAGTGCGGTGTCGCGGAAATGGTAGCCCAGCAATTCCTGCACGGCATAGAGGTCCGCCGCGTGTGCACTCACCGCCACACCAAGTATTTTTCTTAGATTGTCAAAAAGACTCATCTATTATCTGCTGCCGTTCACGCTGCCGACCACCAGGGTGACGTTGTGACCGCCAAAGCCGAACGAATTCGACAGCGCACAGTTTATGGAAACCTCCCGCTTCTTCTGCGGTACATAATCCAGATCGCAGTCCGGATCGGGGTAATCAAGATTGATTGTGGGATGCACGACACTTTCATCGATGGACAGTATGGTCGCGATCGCCTCGATGGCGCCGGCTGATCCAAGCAGATGCCCCGACATCGACTTGGTGGAGTTGCACGGAATCTCGTAAGCACGATCGCCCAGCACATCTTTGATTGCCTTGGTTTCGGCAATATCACCCAGCCCGGTGGCCGTACCGTGGGTGTTGACATAATCGATTTGGTCCGATGTCAACTGGGCGTCTTTCAAGGCCGCCTCCATGGCCCGACGAGCGCCGTGACCTTCGGGATGAGGTGCGGTAATGTGGTGAGCGTCGGCCGTCATGCCCGAGCCGAGTATCTCGCCGTACATACGCGCACCGCGCGCTACTGCATGGTCATGCGCTTCCAATATCAAGATCCCGGCCCCTTCGCCCATCACAAACCCATCACGCTGCTTGTCGAACGGCCGCGAAGCGGCTGTCGGATCATCGTTGCGCGTGGACATAGCGCGGGCTTGACAAAAACCGGCCATCGAAACCGGCGTGATCGTGGCTTCAGCGCCGCCGGCGATCATGACCTCGGCCTGACCTCGTTGAATGATCTTGAAAGCATCCGATATGGCGTGCGCCGATGAAGCACAGGCGGACACGGTGGCATAATTGGGACCACGAAAGTTGTACCGAATAGAGACCAACCCGGCGCACATATCAGTAATCATCATCGGAATAAAGAACGGTGAAACCTTGCCGGGTCCCCCTTTGAGAAGCCGCGCATGCTGCTGCTCGAAAGTAGAGATACCGCCGATCCCAGACCCTATAACCACGCCGCAGAGATCAAGATCCAACGAATCCAGATCGAGCTTGCTGTGATTCAGAGCCTCTTCGCTGGCCATGATGGCATACTGCTCGGCCAGATCCATCCGCCTCAGTTCTTTCTTATCGATTAACTCGGAGACATCCAGATCCTTGACCTCGGCAGCAATCTGAGTCGAGTAATCACTGACGTCGAATCGGGTACACGGACCAACCCCTGACCTGCCGGCAAGTAATGCCTGCCAGGTATCTTCGACGTTGTTACCGAGGGGAGTTATCCCCCCCATCCCGGTTACAACCACTCTTCTTAGAGTCGCGGTCCTGTTCATACTGCCACGCCGCCTTCGGCGCTACGCTTTCTCGGCGTGTTCGTTGATGTACTTAACGGCATCACCAACAGCAACGATCTTCTCGGCGTCTTCATCTGGGATCTCTATGGAAAACTCTTCTTCCAAAGCCATTACCAACTCGACAGTATCCAGCGAGTCAGCCCCGAGGTCCTCAACGAACTTAGCCTGCTCCGTGACCTGCGAAGCCTCCACACCCAACTGTTCCACGATGAGTTCTTTGACCTTTTCTTCAACTGACATTTGTTCACTCCTTGTAAACGCTATGTTATTTCTCTCGTTCTCATCTTCAAGCCATCACCATGCCGCCATCTATGGACAGCACCTGACCGGTGATATAGGCCGCTTCATCGGAAGCCAGAAAAAGCACCGCGGCGGCCACATCGGAAGGCGTTCCCGCCCGTCCCAGAACTATGTTGCTCAGAAACGATGCGCGAGCGGCTTCGGGCAGGGCGGCCGTCATTTCCGTCTCGATAAAACCAGGCGCAACGGCGTTAACCGTAATACCGCGCGAACCCAACTCCTTGGCCGCTGTTTTCGTCAGGGCTACCAGTCCGGCTTTGGCTGCGGAATAATTCGCCTGCCCGGCGTTCCCGGTCAGCCCAACCACCGAACTGATGTTCACGATGCGACCACGACGCTGCTTCATCATAATCCGGGCGGCGGTTTTCGTGACAAGAAAGGCTCCTTTAAGATTGATGTCAAGTACCGTATCCCAGTCCTTTTCATCCATCCGAATCATCAAACCATCCCGAGTAATCCCGGCATTGTTTACCACAATATCTATACTCTCGAATTTCTCCGAGGCTGTTTTGAACAAACGGTCAATGTCATCGGCCTTGGTTACATTGGCCTGGCAGGCGATTGCCGAAGCACCGATATCCCCAGCCGTGGTCTCACAAGTTGCTTGATCAATATCACTCACCACCACATTGGCGCCGGCAGCGGCCAACTGCGAAACAATGACTTTTCCGATACCTCGTCCTGAGCCGGTCACTATGGCTGTCTTATTCTCGAAACTCATACGCTCCTCGCTGAAACTGTGATCAACAATCAGGCCGTTACGCCGATGAAAGAGTCGATATCGGTTAGCTTGTCGAGACTGGTGGAGTCGGTCGGCTTCATGTCGCGCTTGGCCAACCCGCTCAGTACTCGTCCGGGTCCGACTTCGATGATGCGCTCAACACCATTGGCCACCAGGTAGCTCATGGTCTGCGACCACTTCACCGGGGAGGTCACTTGCTGAACCAACAACTGCTTGATATCGTCACCATCAACCACTGGCTGGGCCGTAACGTTGGCCACGACCACTTGCACCGGTGCGGCAATGTTGACACTTCGCAGATAATCCTCAAGCCCCTGCCTGGCCGGTTCCATTAGCGGAGAATGAAAAGCGCCACCCACTTCCAGGATTATAGCCCTTTTGGCGCCGGCAGCTTTTGCATGTACCGTAGCTTCTTCCACAGCTGCAACGGCTCCCGAAATCGCGATCTGGCCTGTAGAATTATAATTGGCCGGGACGACCACACCGATGGACGCGGCCTCTTTGCAGACATCTTCGACCTGCGATTCATTCAGTCCCAGCACCGCCGCCATAGTACCCGGTTGGTCCTGACATGCCTGCTCCATCAACTCGGCTCTTTTGACAACGGCTTTAACCGCAGCCTCATAAGTCAGCGCGCCGGTTGCGGCCAAGGCGCCGTACTCTCCCAAAGAGTGACCACAGGCAAAATCAAAGCGTGGCATGTTCTCTTCAAGATGGATCAAGACGGCCAGCGAATGCAAAAGAATCGCCGGTTGCGTGAAGCGAGTTCGTTTCAACTCATCGGACGGACCATCGAACGACAGCCTGGCGATATCGACGCCGATCTCGTCGGAGGCCAATTGATACAGCTTTTGCACTTTGGCCGATGCCTCGTACAATTCGCGACCCATACCGACATACTGGGAAGCCTGCCCCGGAAAAAACAGTGCTGTCTTGCTCACTCTTCTACCACCTTACCAGGGCAGCGCCCCATATCAACCCACCGCCGAAAGCCACCATCAGAATGTTATCGTCAGGTTTGATCCGCCCCGCGCGGTTGGCTTCGTCAAGGGCCAACGGCACCGAAGCAGCGGATGTGTTGCCATACTTATCAATGTTCAAAACTATCTTATCCATACTCAGGCCGAGCCGTTTGGCCAGGGCCTCAATGATGCGAATATTGGCCTGGTGCGGAACCACCAGAGATATGTCCGACGGTTGCAGTCCGGCCTCATCGACAACCCGCAAAGCGGCATCGCACATTTGACGCACCGCCACCTTAAACACCTCAGAACCGTTCATGGCGATTTTGTCGGAACCATCATAAGCGAATTCCGACGTATACGGATTTACCGCGCCACCGGTCGGCATCCACAACAACTCGCGCAGATTACCCTCCGACTTCATGAAAGTCGACACGACACCACGGCCGTTGTTGCTGACGTCCAGCACCGCCGCCCCGGCGGCATCGCCGAACAGCACACAGGTGTTGCGGTCGGCATAATTGGTGATACTGGAGAGTTTCTCCACACCAATCACCAAAACCTTTTTATGCATTCCCGACTCAACGAACGAACGACCGATCGAAAGTGAGTTGATAAACCCGGTACAGGCAGCGACGGTATCGAAAGCAACGGCATTCGGGAAACCCATCTTCTCCTGGACAACACAAGCGGTTGAAGGAAGCCGATAGTCGGGAGTGACCGTACCCACGATGATTGCTTCGATTTCCTCATGCGAACACTCGGCCATGGCTATAGCCTTAGCGGCCGCTTCGACGGCCATGTCCGAGGACATCATACCGTTGTCGGAGATACGTCGCTCACGGATACCGGTGCGCGTGATGATCCACTCGTCCGAGGTATCGACTATCTTCTCAAAATCAGCGTTGGTCATTCGCCGCGGAGGAACGTATGACCCCGTCCCGATTATCCTGGCTCTCAATTGTTGTGCCATTATTCCGTCCAAAATGGTTTGTTACCAGTTCATCCTTGATACGTTTCAACAGGTTTCTCGAAGCCAAATCGTGCGCCAATCTCACACCGTTGCGAATAGCCTTGGCGCCCGATGCACCGTGGCAAATTATCACGATGCCGTTGACACCCAAAAGCGGCGCACCGCCGGCCTCGGCATAATCGAAATTACTGCGCATCCGCCTCAAAAACGGGAGCAGCAACATTGCGCCGACTCGCGAAAAAATATTAGTCTGTATCTGTCGTTGCATTGTCTTAACCAAAAATGGCCTTATCGATTCGGCGAACTTCAAAATTATGTTTCCGGTGAATCCATCGGTGACGGCTACGTTCACGGTACCTGATAAAATGTCACGCCCTTCAATGTTGCCTACAAAATTGATGTTCGAGTTCTTCAGGAGTTTCAACGCTGTAAAGATCAATTCGTTCCCCTTGGAACGCTCCTCGCCTATCGATACCAAACCGACCCGAGGGGCCTCCTGGCCGAATACTACCGAATAATACACCGAACCCATTACCGCAAACTGCGAGAGATGCATCGGTTTGCCGTCGGCGTTGGCGCCGACATCCAAAACCACCGTCGGCCGACCCGTCCAGGTGGGAAAAGCTCCCGTGATCGCCGGCCGACTGACCCCTTCGATACGACCCAGAGTCAATAGAGAGGTCCCCATTACGGCGCCGGTATTGCCGGGCGATACAAAAGCATCACCCTTGCCTTCGCGCAACAGTCTGAGCCCGACTTTGATAGAACTGTCTTTCACCCGCACTCCGTCCGAGGCCGAGACGTGCATCGGTACCATCCCGCTGGCATGCTCGACGGAAATGTTGCTCGGCAGGTCGTCCCACTGGCTGAGTCTTCGTTCGATCAGGTCCTTCTGGCCAACGAGAGTAACATGCAGGCTGTCACCGACACCCATAGCCGCCTCGACGCCGCCGTCGATAATGCCCACCTCGCCTGAGTCGGCGCCCATCACGTCGAGAACAACGGTATATGGTTTGGAATCCGTCATCAAACTCCGCAACTGATTCGTTACATCATCGGTCGGAAGATGTCTCGCGAGGTCGTTGCGTCGGGTCTTGGCCTCCCGCTACCAGCGGGATGGTGTGACCCGACGATGATTCAGACAACCTCGTCGGCATTGGTTCTTCCTACGCCTCTTTCTCCGCCAGTACCGCCCGGCCGTCGTAGTAGCCGCAGTGTGAACAGATATGATGCGGCAAGCGGGCTTGGTGACAGTGCGCGCACTCGATCACGTTCGGAGCCGTGATCTTCCAGTTGGTGCGACGCTTGCGACCGCGCGTTTTCGAATGTCTTCTCTTAGGCAGGGCCATCAGATATTCCTCAACTATTGTCAGGTTGCTGCTCGGGCGGCGTGACATCTTTCAACGCCGCCCAGCGTTCGTCAATTACTTCGTTCTTGCAGTCACAGACGCCGTCGTTCAGATTCTTGCCGCACTGGGCACAAAGCCCCGCGCAATCATCCGAACATAGCGGTTTCAGATCAACCGCCAGCAGGATCGCCTGTCTGACCACCTCGCTTATGTCGGCGCGCATCGCCTGGTCCACAAAATGCACATAGTCTTCGGCGTCCACTGCTTCCTGGGCGTTTGCTTGGTGCAAATCGGCCGAGCAGACGATAAAGTCCAGCTGGTTGTTGACGTCCATCTCGTACAGAGCCAGACATCGCGCGCATTCAATTGTCGTCCTGGCTCGGGCTTCCCCTCGGCAGAAGTATTCTTCGCCGGATTTCTGGATTGAGAGGTCGACTTTCACTGCCTGAACGCTGTGAACCCCTTGATAATCCAGGGAAATCTTTTCCGGGCCGCCCTCCAGGACCTTATGTGCTGGGAACGTTTCAAATTCCCGAAAGTCAATAATCACAGCTTCGAAGAGTATGAAAATGGAGCGAAAAAGTCAAGCTAAAACCGGCCTTAGAACGGTTTGGAGCGCAATGGGTTAAGGGGGGGGGCGGGAGGTGGCAAACCGTGTCACCCTGAGCGCAGTCGAAGGGTCCCGTCCTTGTGGTGCCTGAGTCTTCAGATTCGGGCACATAGAAAGCCTGGGTGGCCCGGACTTCAGGGCTTGTTGAAAAACCCTCTGCGCCGTCAGGTGACGTGCCTTGCGGTGCCGGTGCTGTAAGGCGACTCGCCTGACAGCTAGTGGGTAGGGCAGCAGGTGTCGGGCGGGGTCGCCCAACACCACCCACGATATGGACCTATATCAACAGGTCCTTCAGTCCGGGTTTCATTGCCCTGTGCCCGGCAGATGTCCACATCTGCCTGTCCATAGATGATCAACTTGAAAACGCAGCTTCTTGTAGGGCGAAACCTGGTAACACACCAATCGACTTCATAGCACCATCTTTCTTGGGTACGGTACCCCACCAAGAGCGTTTCGCGACTGGTGGGTTCTTCAGTCCATAAGAACCCTATCAAATAGTAGCAGAATGTGGCTGGAGGTCGGGACATAAAAGGACCGTCCAATGACCACCATCGCAAAACAAACCGCTGTACACATAACCGCCAAACAGTGTCGGTCCGGCAATCACCATCAATCTTGTATCTCTAATGCAGGACTTTTCCGCCCTAAGCCATTTGCACACCATCTCGAAAACCACCTCAAATCCTGCATGGGTACAGACTTGAGACATACGAAGAGGACTGCCGCGCTCTGAAAACACTTTTTCCGTAAAACAAACCCATTTCCACCAGCCTACACACTTCTGCAGGATGTACAGTAAGGGGTGCGCGTAGCGCGAAGAAACAGGTTTACCTGTGTCATTCCGGGCTTTGACCCGGAATCCAGTATTCGATTTTGGCGATGGATGCCGGATCAAGGTCCGGCATGACGAGATAGGTAGCTCGTCAGGGTGGCCGTCTCAAATCTTGTTTGGGACGGTTGCTGTGTGAGCGGATTCACCCTTCGACTCCGCTCAGGGTGAGGTGGCGGCGTGCTCCCGATGACACACAGTGGGCGCCTAGCGCCGAAAAAGCGATTTGTCGCCGCGAAGCGCAGAAAGACCGGCTTGCCGGTCATTCTGGCGAAGGCCGGAGTCCAGTCTTCGATGGGTGCCCGGACCAATCCTCGCAAGGGGCTGTGCCGCATTCACGGACAGGCCGCCGGCGGCGGGCCGCCGGTGAACATGTAGTCGACCAGATATACCAAGTCTGCTATGTCGATCGGCTCCACACCACTCCCGTCTATGTCTGCTTCATCAAAGCAAACTGGCTCTGGACCTCCGCTGAACATGAAGTCGACGAGATAGACCAAATCGGAGATGTCAATCACGTCGCCGGGATCATAGTCGACGTTGCCTCGGATACCGACACAGTGGATGACAAAAGGAATCGCACCGATATCGCCGCGACTGCCGTCGGAGTCGTCGTATTGTGAGTCTGGATGCCCGGCGTCGATGCAGGGGGAACTATTGAGAAGCGAGTAGTCGCCCTGAAGCGGATTCGTATACAGCGGGTCAACATGAATGTCGTTGGCACCCTCGGTTTCGGGCACGTCATAGTTGGGGTTGTTGTTCCAGGTGTTATTGTAATCCAGTAGCGTAAAATCTGAAGCCGAGAGGGCGCCGACACCACGTTCCAGCGAGTTTGTCACAATGTTATTGATCGCATAGCCACCACCGGCGATTGAGAAGAAACCGCTTTCGTTGCCGTCAAACGTATTGTTGATGATCCAGGAATCGTGGGCGCCCCCCCGCAATCCCACACAGCCAATGCCGCCGTTATCGTAAAAGAGGCATCTGGTCACAAGCACCGCCGTTTCCTGACACCGAATGACCTCCCTATTGGCGGTGCCGACCGGGATGTTGTCTCTGAAAACACATGCCGAGAGCGTCGCCGAGACGGCGTTTTTTATTGCCACGGTGAACTCCTGGCCACCTCCGGTTATCGTAAAGCCGGCCAATTCGGTGCCTGACATCGGGACATCCTCGATCGAAACGGTGGGTAACTCCGGGTCCATCGGCGTCAGCGTGGTCGTTTGGGCGCCTTCGGAGCTGGTTAAGATCAACTGCCGACCCAGGAAGTCAATGTTTTCCTGGTAGGTGCCGGGGGCTACCAGGATGGTATCGCCATGGAACCCGGATTCTACAGCGGTTTGGATGGTCGGACGCTGCCCGGGAACATGGATCACAACATAGTGTGAGCGCGTCACAAACCACTCGGTATCAGACCAGTCGGATGTTTCAAAGCCGTCAAATGACCGGGCGCGCCACCAATAGGATTGCTCCGGGCTCAAATCTTGAAGGAAACCGGTGGATGTCATCAACGAATCTTCGTCAACGCCCTCGACCGACTCGACGAGCAAGATCAATCCCGGGTCCTCGTATAATTCAAAGTCGTATAACAGCGGATCGTTTTCGGCGTCCGACCCGTGATCCACGCTCAAGGAGACTATTGACACATGTACGGTCTCCCCCCCCACCGGGCTGAACGGCATGGGTTCTGTGGGTGCACTGTTCATGTATAAAGTGCGAGTCCTCCAGCCACCCCATTGGATACCGTTGTACAACCTGACGCGAAAGTAGTACAGGGTTCCATCCTCAAGCGGCAGTCCGGAATAAACTGCGAAAGTGTCGGCCGTATAGACTTGTCCGGGACTCCACATCTCAGCCGTGGACCAATCCTGGTCAACCCCCACCTCGATCTCGTATGCAATCTGTGACGGCAGGGTATCGACAAAGAGCCAGCGGAACTTCGGAGAGTGGTTTACAACGTGCCAGGGGTCCTCGGATTCCAACTCCAGCATACCGACATACGGGAAGACGTCTGATAACCAAAGAGCGCCCATGTCGCTTCTGGTGCTGTCCGGATCGTTATACAGCGAGTCGGGATGGCCGGCATTGATACAGGGCGAGCCAGGCAGCAGACGGTAATCGTGAGCAACCAACTCCAGGTACTCGGGGTCGACCTGAATGTCATTGGGCCCGGGACTCAGGACGGGCATGTAGTCGGGGTTGTTGTTCCAAACATCGTTGTAATCCAGTAAGGTGAAGTCCCCCGATGATCCCGCGTTCACTCCCCCGTCGATTGAATTGGTGACAATGTTATTGATGGCGTATCCACCACCAGCAATCGAGAAGAACCCTCGCTCGTTGCCGTCAAAAGTATTGTTGATAATCCAGCTATTCTCGGCGCCAGAGCGAAGACCGACGCAGCCTATGCCACCGTTATTATAGAAGACATTTCTTGTTACCACCACGCTGGCGTTGTTACACGAGACCACTTCGACGTTACCACTGCCGATCGGGATGTTGTCGTGAATGACGTTGTTCCTTATAAGAACGCCGGCACTTCCGGACACGGCAATGGTATGTGTGTCGCCCCCGCCGGTAATAGAGAAGCCGTTGATTTCCGTACCTATGGGCTCCTCGGATGCGATTTTGATCGTACTCGCCGCGGGGTTGGCCGGTCTCAGCACAGTGACTTCAGGTCCGGCGGTGCTAAGAATGACTATCTGTTTTCCGAGAAAATCGATATTCTCGGTATAATCGCCGGGACCCACCAGGATAGTGTCTCCATTGAAAGCAGTATCGATAGCCTCCTGGATCGTCAGGTATTCTTCCGGAACGAGAATCGTTGGGTTAAAATTGGTAGACATACGACGCATCGACCAGGTGCCCCACGCTGAACCATTACTGACTCTTACCCGCACATATAGATCTGAGTGGTCGGCTAACGGTAAACCGGCATAGACGGCCTGGGTATCGGGAGAGGTCACAGCATCAGTAGACCAGAGATCGGCCGATGACCAACTTCCGTCCGAATCAACCTCGATCTCATACTGGACCTGCCCGACCCCCGATGTGTCCGTGAACGTCCAGTAGATAGCTGGTGTCGGTGATGACAGAACGTCCCCATGAGCATCTGCTCCGAAGTTTAGTTTTGCGGCCAGCGGATACTGGTCCGACCATGCGTGCAGAGGCACAGCGCCTATGTCGTTGCGGCTACTGTCGGGGTCGTCATACTCGCTATCGGGGTGCCCGGCGTTGATACAGGGTGATAAATCCGATAGTGAATAGTTCCTGCTGATCGCATCAAGGTAGAGGGGATCAACGTGTATATCGTTGGGGCCTTCAATTTCCGGCATGGAATAATCTGTTGGGTTATTCCAGATGTCGTTGTAGTCAAGCAGCGTGAAGTTGGAAGTTTCATGGACGACGACACCCAACTCAATAGAGTTGGTCACGATATTGTTCAGGGCGAAGCCGCCGCTGGCGATGGAGAAGAAGCCACGCTCATTGTTGTCAAAGGTGTTGTTGACAATCCAGCTTCCCTGAGCCCCCACCCGGAGACCTACGCAGCCGATACCGCCGTTGCCGGAGAAGATATTCCGAGTCACGTGGGCCGATGCGTCGAGACAGGAAATCACCTCAACGTTTTCACTTCCGACCGGAATATTGTCGCAGAAAAGGTTGTACCAGATCGTAGGCGACGCCGAGCCATCAACGCGTAAAGTGTGGGTAACGCCACCACCCCTTACCGTGAACCCTCGGAACTCGGTACCGGGCAGTTCACCGTTGCCGATGACCACGGTATGAACGTTTGGCTCCGCCGGCGTGAGAATCGTGCTGTCGGCACCCTTAGACCCCAGCAGCACAATAGAATGTCCGCCGAACACAATGTTCTCGGTATAGAGACCCGGTGCCACCAGCACCGTGTCCCCGTCGGAGGCGGCATCAATTCCTGCCTGGATCGTGGACTGGTCCGTTGGTATGTGGATCGTGGCCGCGTTGAGCGCACCGGCGCAGAGCACCAGCATCGCCACAGAGAGAAGACACTTCATCGGTCCTCCGCATTGGCCGTCAGTCATGTATCCCCGAAAGATAGGCGGGGATGGCAATTCTGTCAATCCCAAACGCAGGTTTTCGGTTATCTGTCAACTGGAGCGGGCCGCTATCCAGTCTTGGCTTCGGGTGGCAAGTGGAAGCCACTTATGGCCGTCCTCGGCTGCCCCTTGCGTCCGCGGTGGCACGGACGATCACAATTGTTGTGGTGGCTGAGTCTTCGGACTCGGCCATGAATTGGTCAGCCGATGCCTTCCCGCGCGATCTGAAGATCACACGGGCACAACGCTTGCTCGGTTGCGTCAGGTCTTGCGAATCACGCGGAACGCGTGATTTGTGTGACCTGACGCTCTCGTCCTGTATTCGGTTTTGTGTCGGGTCACACTCCCGCAATTGCAGAATCAAGACCCGACACAACGTAAACACATGAGCTGCGCGCGAAGCGTGAGACACACGGCTTGACCGTGTGTCATGACGTGCGGAGTCGAGGTATGAGCCAAACTGGGTGGCCGTCTCAAGCCTTGCTTGGGACGGCGGGCAAGCCCGTTCTTCGCGCTACGCGCACATTGCCCTAGGCAAAGCCTGATGGTGTCACAAGCCGCGCACCGCATAAAGTGATTTGTCACCGGAACCCTGCGGGGCATTCCTCGTATCAAACAAGACGAAGTTCCATAAAGACAAAAACAAGGACAAGACAGAGTGCGTATATTCCATCCACCCAAAAGTGTCATCGAACAAGCAGTAGCCAAAATGATAGCCGACGGCGTCGCTCACCCCGAAGCCAAATTCAACTACGAAGCAGAAGGCGGCATGCGTCGAGAAATCACCTACCGCGACGAGGACCTCCAATACCGGATGGAACGCACACCGCAAGTGGAATGTGTCGACGCCGCGCTCCAGATGCTGATCGAAATGAAACTGATTCCATCGGATGCATCCTACGACAAAGACGCCTTCGACAAACACCGCGCCAAAGTAAAAGAAACATTCAAAGGTGGTTGGACAACTATCACACCCGTGATGGAGCGTCTGATGTACATGCTGACCGCAGTCAAGCGACCCAAGCGCCTGGTCGAATTGGGTAGCTTTTGGGGTAACAGCCTGGCCTGGTTTGCCGGTCCCTGTGTCGGCGAGCATCGAGTGTACGATGCAGAAACAATCTACGGAGTCGATATCGATGTGGCCATGACCGCTCAGGCTCGCAAAAACTTCGACCAGCTCGGCCACTGCGAATCGGTGGAGCTAATCGGTGAAGACGCCGCCGTGGTCTTGGAACGAATCGATGCACCCATAGACTTCTTGTACCTGGAAGCCAAAGACGAAAAGAACTTCAGTGGCTATCTGGAATTTTTACAGCAAGCATACGACAAGCTACCACCGGGCGCCTGGGTCATCGCTCACGATTCGACCCACGCCGACCACCAGAAGGACCTGGCAGGATACCTGGCCTGGGTTCGGGACACGCGCAATTTCTCGGAGTCTGTATCGTTCGATGTCGACCGCTTCGGGTTGGAGCTTTCGATTAAGTAGCAGTAGGGCGGCATCCCTGCGCCGAAGGTCCGCCGCAGGAGGGATGCCGCCGTATTCGGCAGGATCACAGGGATCCTGCCCTACGGGGTGCTACAACAGCAACTCAAATTCAATCTCGTCACGCAGAGGGATACCGTGCATCCCGATCTCCGAAATGGATGGTTTCATACGTCGGGACTCAGCCAGTGCGTTAACGTGAACCGTCGCAATCGTCCAGCCACGACGCTGGTAAAAACGGATTGCATCAAGGTTGTCATTGGTAGTAATCAACCACATGCGCTCCACACCGCGCTTCGGCATCTCCGCACGTACCGTATCCAGAAGTGCTGTTCCGACACCGCGGAACTTGTCGAAGGCATCCAGTGTCACGACCTCACATTGGTCGCCGGTTACTTCGTAGGTCACCAGGCCAACCCGTTTGCCGGTCTGGTCCACGGCGTAGTATCCTTCGATCTCGGCCGGATAGATTCTGCGCGCCCGACTGATGATAAAGTCCGCTCCCCAACCGCGCGCTATTTCAAGCACCCATTCGCGTTCTTTATCGGTAACCTTCTTGATCGTGAAAGACATTGGTTGATCATCCATTCATGTCGAGCGCCAGTTCTCCTGAAACCCCATCCATAACGAACGTGCATCCGAGATAGATCAAAAAAGCCGCACATAACGCCATCAAGATTTTCATTGAGCGCCCCACCAACAACCGTTTCCCCTGCCACAAAAGAATCGACACCACCGTGTACCAGACAAAGTCCGACAGTATGTGCCCAAAGTAAAACACCACCGGACCCACCCAGCCAAACTTCTGTGATTTGAGCAAATAGGCCAGCCCGGTGGTCGCCCACCAGACGAACCAGTATGGATTGGACAAGGTTGCCGTGATTCCTTTACCGGTCAAACGATGACCGCCCGATTTACTTGAACCGTCGACTTCGTAACTCAACCTGTTTTTCAGCGTCTCGTACCCCATGCTACTCCCCATCAAGATAAGAGCGATCCCCCCCACCACGCCGATCACGCCGGCTACACTTTCGTTCTGCGCCAACGCTGCCACGCCGAGCGATAGCACTACCACGACCGCGATTTCGGCAATGGCATGACCGACCGATAGGATCGGCCCGGCCTGCCAGCCGTAGCGCGGCGTTTCGGCGATGTCGACCGCCAACAGCGGACCCGGCATCATAGCGCCTGAGAACCCGACCATGAACGATGTGAAGAACAATACCAGCAGTTCCATGGTTACATATTATAACTCAAAAAATGCTCGGTTCCAAATCTGTATTAGTGGGATGACATTTGTTCCTGACAAGCATGCTACCACACCAAGCGGATGGCCGGTTGGTCAAAAACTGCTTGCCATTTAGAGTCCATGGTTCTTACTTGGAAGGAGAATCGATCAACTGACATTGGGAATCAAAACATACACTCACATAATGACGTGAGAGCTAAGCGCTATGGGATTAACATGGAGGTGTAGGGTGAAGAAAGCTGTTGTTCTGACAGTTCTGGCAATGGTCCTCTTGATTGCTACGACGCATGCCGAAGAGTGGAAAGGCAAAATGGGCATTGGAGCTCGCGGCCTGGGAACGGCCTTGATGTTCAAAGGGTCCGATTTCTCGAATTTCGGTGGTGAATACCAGCCCTTTGAAATGGGCTACAAACTTGGCGGCGAAGCGCGCTATGGATTTACGCGCAACTGGGTCGGTGTCTTCTCAATCGGCTATGCCAACACCTACGATGACACCACCGAAACCAGCAACCGGACGTTCAAATGGCGTGATCGAGACAACGCCTTTAGTCATCTGCGTGGTAAGCTGTATGCACTTACGGCCAACTACTATTTTCAGACGGAAAAGAAACTGCAACCTTACGCATTGGCCGGGTTGGGTATCGATCATTGGCGGCTTCGTGAGCGACGGGGTTGGGATACGCACTCTATCACCGATCTCAGTTTGAAACTCGGCGGCGGTTTGAATTACTGGATTTTCGAGTGGTTGACGATCGATCTTCAAGCGAAGTTCTCCTACGGTCTTTCCAATCTCAAATCTGAAGTGCCGGAAGGATTCTACGGCGCGGGCGATTGGACCGACTGGAGTTTGCGTCCCTACCGGGGATACTTTGAACCGTCGCTGGGAATCACGGTCTATCTGGGCGGTGCGCCGGACGAAGATGGAGACGGCGTCAGGGATAGCGACGATCAATGCCCAGGTACACCCAAGGGTGCTATGGTGGACGAGCGCGGATGCCCGATCGATACCGACGGCGATGGTGTCTTCGATGGTCTGGACCTGTGTCCTAATACACCGGCAGAAGTGCGGGTCGACGCCGACGGCTGCCCGATAGACTCAGATGGCGACGGTGTCTTTGACAGTTTCGACGACTGCCCGGATACACCTGTGGGCCTGACCGTGGACGACAAGGGATGCCCACCGGATTCCGATGGCGATGGAGTCATGGATCATGCCGACCAGTGTCCGGATACCCCCCGTGGGCCAGAGTGGATTCCAGCGGCTGTCCGCTCGACGGAGATGGTGACGGCGTTTTTGACGGTCTTGACAAATGTCCCAACTCACCGACCGACTCGCCGGTTGATGAGTTCGGTTGCCCACCCGACCAGGATGGTGATGGTGTCTTGAACTCTCAGGACGAATGCCCGGACACGCCCGCCGGCGTCAAGGTGGATGCGAAAGGTTGTCCCATTGTCAAACGCATTACCAAAAAGATCAGCTTGAGCGGCAGTGTCAACTATGCGGTCAATCGATTTGAACTTACCGACGCCGCCAAGAAGTTCCTGGCTGACAGCGTGGCCGCACCCATGCGCGCCTATCCAGACATCATGATATCAATCAGCGGTTACACTGATGCCTCCGGCTCTCGGTCATATAACCTCACGCTCTCGCAAAACCGTGCCGGAGCGGCCCGAGACCACCTGGTTTCTCTGGGGATTGAATCCTCAAGAATGACCGTGCAGGGATTCGGTGAGGACCCTCAGTATTTCATAGGCGACAACGGCACTGCAGAAGGAAAACAGAAAAACCGTCGTGTAGAAATCGACCTTTTGGAGAGTTCCGGCGGAAAATAGTCGCGGTTTTGGAGAGTCTATGCAAGAGCGAAGTCTCAGGCCTCGCTCTCGTATTAGTATTGGCCCAGCTGAACGATCAACAGGCCTGGCGCTTTTTTTGAAAACGAATACATAAGTGTAGTCACTAAGTAAGAGGAAACTGTCATGGAAGCCTTACTGGAAAAAATCCCCGAATGGGGTGCGCTGTATGGAATGCGCATTGTCGGCGCGTTGGCCATCTTGGTCTTCGGCCGGTTGCTTGTTGGACTGCTCACAAAAATTGTTCGCAGGTTAATGGAAAAGACCGGTTTGGAGTCAACGCTCACCAAGTTCGTGACAACGTTGGTCCGAATCGCCCTGATGATTCTGGTGCTGATGGCGGCGCTGAACACTCTGGGGGTGCAGACAACCGGGGTCATCGCAGTCATAGGCGCCGCCGGTTTGGCTATCGGCTTTGCCCTACAGGGGTCATTGTCCAATTTCGCGTCCGGTGTGATTCTGATCGTTCTGCGTCCTATCAAGGTGGGTGACCTGGTGGAGGCAGGAGGAGCCCTCGGGGTCATCAAGGAGATTCATATCTTCAACACCATCATGGTATCTCTGGACAACAAGCGGGTGATAATACCCAACGCCAAGATCACCGGCGATAACATCGTCAATTATTCGGCTGAAGGAATGCTGCGCGTCGATATGGTCTTCGGGATTCACTATGGTGATCACATTCCCAAAGCCAAACAGATCCTCGAGAAAATCCTGGCCGATGATCCCCGTGTGCTCGACGCTCCCGCCCCGACCGTCGCGGTGTCGGAACTTGGGGACAACTCGGTCAACTTCGTGGTAAGACCGTATGTAAAAGTCGAAAACTACTGGGCGGTCTACTTTGATACGACCGAAAAAGTCAAGATGACTTTCGACGAAAACGGAGTGACAATTCCCTTCCCGCAACGGGACGTACACCTGTTCCAGGAGAAAGTTGGGTAGCGACGCTCGTGTGCGTCAACAAAGACTGCACACGACAATCTGGTCAAACTAAAGCGGATTCGAAGAGCCCCTGATGACACCGGGGGCCCTTCTGCCAATCTCGAATCTACGGACAAGGCTCCGGTGCAGGCCCGCCGGTGAACATGTAGTCGACAAGCAATACCAAGTCGGAGATGTCAATTCCACCGTTGGCATCCATGTCGGCCTCCTCGAATACCGGCGGTGCCGGACCACCGGTGAACATGAAATCGACAAGGTATACTAAGTCAGTTATTGTTATCTCGTCTGTTGGGTCAGCGTCGATATTACCCCTGATTCCTACACACTCAAACATGGCGGCACAAGCATCGCCCACACCATCCCCGTCGGAGTCGGTCTGGTCTGGGTTGTACACCGTAGGACAGTTGTCATCAGCTGCACAAAGATCGTCGCCATCGGCATCGTTCGCGGGGTCGGCGGGACAAGGGTCACATAGGTTTCCGAATTCGTCGCCATCACTGTTCTCTTGTTGAGGATTGTATTGAGTTGGGCAATTGTCGCACTCATCACCTATGCCGTCAATGTCGCCATCCTCTTGTCCGGGATTGTCATCATTGGGACAGTTGTCACAAATATCACCGAAATTGTCACCATCGTCATCCGCCTGGTCCGCATTACTGACCGTGGGACAGTTGTCACACGCATCGCCGAGACCGTCCTGATCTTCGTCTGTCTGAGTTGGGTTGTCTACAGTCGGGCAATTGTCGACATCTGCGCAGACACCATCGCCATCGGCATCATCATACGGGTCGTAGAGACAAACATCACACGAGTCGCCGGGCCAATCGCCATCGGCGTTTTCCTGCAACGGGTTGAAGAGATCAGGGCAGTTGTCACAGGCGTCCGCGATGCCATCGCCATCGGTATCAGTCCTAACTGCATCACACTCGACATTAAAACAGTGCGGCCCATCCCATGACGGAAACACGTTTTGATACGGGTAATACCACATCCATCGGTTCTGGGGTGGGACCCAGGAGGAATCCAGGCAAATCGCTCGCCCAACATAATCACTCCCTATCGGTCCGATCTGGATCGTAAACGCGACATCGTCAAATCCGGCCGGCATCCCTACTGTGAAGAGTCTGCTTCCACTGAACCACACCGTGTCCGCCGCCAGTCCGTCGGTATTCTGCTGTCTAATCACAAACACGAAGTCAAACTGCTCTCCGCCCAAGGTGCCTGTGGTGTCGGCAATTGTTGTATCCCAATTGACCCCACTCAATGAGTAGACTCGAAAGCCGTTGGCAATGGCCGCGTAATCGTGATTGTCGGCTGTTACTCGCAAATAGAATGTGATCGGTACGTCGATCTCCAAATCTCCACCCGGTGTCATGCCATCCACGTGGTCAAGGGAAATACTCTGACCGAGAACTACCCCACACGATGCGATCATCAGAAATGCCCCAATCACGCAAGTAAGCTTCAGCATTTTACCATTCCTCCGCTGTCGACCATTGATGTCAGAGTTTACCCATGAGGGCACTCTTGGCACTCAGGTAAACTTAGCCAAAAACAAGAAAAATACACACAGTCAGTGTCACTGATCAGCGACACATCCTAATATGGGCACGAATGGCCAAGTTGTCAAGTTGTAAGACATCGCGCAGGAGCTGCTTGATCGGGCGGGTTGTTTATCCTCCAGTCCAAATATCCTCAGACACACAAATCGACTGCCGGTTGTTTACAAATCGACGATCAAGGCGTATAATAGATCGAACATGGATGTTCCGATAGCAAATTTCCCAGGCGGTCTCACCTGCAGTATAAAGCTCAGAGTGAAAACTGTTGCTCATTATCTGTCGCCGGAGGATAAGGACTCTGTCCCAGCCCAGACGGTTATGTGTAATCGACTGAACGTCAGCCAGATATATAGCAACCAGAAACTCTCAACGCGGCATACTTTTCGCTCGTAATGGATATCTGAAGGCCGTCTTACGTCCTCTTATGTGGAGAAAATGGATGAAAACCGCGACTGTATTGACATCTTCGATCCTCTTGACTCTGACCTTGATCGTCTCTGTTCAGGCCGGTCAGGTTACTGATAACTTACAGGCAGAACTAGCCGGCGCCAATGGCGACCAGTTGGTACCGGTATGGATTCAGCTTGATTCTCAAAACGGCACGGCGTTACTGAAAGCCGCCGTATCCGAATCCGACGTCTCGCGAGCAAAGCGCAACCGGGCGACGGTGCAGCAGTTGAAGCAGACACATTCCGAGCAACAGCAGAGCCTTGTGGCCACCTTGCGACAACTTGAGGCCCAGGGTCAGGTTCGGAACATCAAACAGCACTGGATGATCAATCTGGTTGAGGCAGAAATCAAGGCCGGTTCGATCGCTTCAATTGCCGCGCACGATGACGTCATCATGATCCATGCAAAACCCCGAATTACATCAGTCCTTCCTGATAAAGTTGAAACGGCGCCACCACTGTCAACCGGCGTGCGTGATCATCTGACCGCCATCAACGCCGACGATGCCTGGGCAGCCGGCTATACCGGACAAGGCCGGCTTGTTTGTTCGTTCGATACCGGCGTCGATGGCGACCACCCGGCCCTGTCTTCGAACTGGAAAGGCAACGACGGCAATCATGCCGCTGCCTGGTTCGACCCTCGTTACGACGGGCAGTCCACACCACGCTCTATTTCTGAGTGCGGTTACAGTCCCTGCAACACTTCACACGGCACTCACACCATGGGCACCATGGTCGGCCACGACACCGACACCATCGGTGTTGCCCCCGACGCTTTGTGGATCTCGGCGGCTGTGATCGACGTCACCGGCACTTCAATTGTCGATGCTTTTGAGTGGGCGGCCAACCCCGACGGCGATCTGAACACGATAGACGACGTCCCCGATGTCATCAATCACAGTTGGGGCGTGGCCGATGTTGGCTGCGAGAACCTTTTTTACGGCATCGTTGAAGCAACCGAAGCACTGGGTATCGTGAACATCTTTGCGGCCGGTAATGAGGGAGCCGGTGGCAGCGAGACAATTCGCAACCCGGCCAACCGGGCGCTCGATTCGATCGATTGTTTCGCCGTCGGCAACGTCGACATGCGTTCCGGACCGCCGACTGTTTACTTTTCTTCCTCGCGCGGCCCGTCCGACTGCAATGGCGCCGCCAAGCCGAACGTCACCGCCCCCGGTGTGAGCATCTATTCATCGGTGCCCGGCGGGTCCTACCAGGCGATGACCGGCACCTCCATGGCTGCTCCGCAGGTGGCCGGGCTGGTGGCGCTGATGCGCCAGAAAAATCCCAGCGCCACCGTGGAACAGATCAAAACGGCCATTCTGTCAACGGCGCGTGACTTCGGGCATAGTCTGCCGGACAACGATTTCGGTTGGGGCGTTATTGACTGCATGGCGGCGCTGAACGCGCTGCCGGCCGGAAATATCGATCCGAATGTTCGGCTCTACAGTTTCGATCACGCACCCATCGCTCCCGGCGACACAGTGCGCGGAACGGTTGATCTTCAGAATTCCGGGCAGGCGGTCTCCGATGTTTCAATCTCCTTGACTTCCAGCGAACCGTTGTTATCCGTGATAACAGGCACAGCCGTGTTCGGCGACATAGATGAAGGTGAAGTACTCTCGTCCTTTCAACAGATCGAGGTGGCAGTCTCAGAGGATGCAATTGAGGGAGACATCCTGTCACTCGATATGCAGATCACCGGCTCCGGCGGTTACTCGGAAAGTGCACATCTCTACTTTCTGGTCGAGCCGAATCTGGAGCGGTCGATAGGGACGCACGATGTGGGACGGATCAGATTCAGCTTGACCAATTTCGGAAGTTTCGGCCTCGGTGATGGTCAGTTTTTTCCGGCCGGCGGCGAGGGTTTCACTTTCGACGGCTCACCGGATTACTTATACGAAGGTGGTTTGATTATCGGCACGGACGAAACCCACGTCTCCGATGGGCTTCGCAACGCAGCCGGCGAACTGGACGGTGACTTTGGTGTATTGCCCGGTGGGAACATCGCATTTGTAGAACCCGGTCCCAACGGCTCGCAACAAATGATTGCGCGCTTCGGTGACCACCGCGCTGAGAACCCGCTAAATATCGAGATCACCCAACTTTCGTTTGCCTATCCGCAAGACCCATTCGACGACTTTATCATCCTACAGTATGCTGTCTTCAACAACTGTCCGGTCAGCATGGGTGGAATCTATGTCGGTATCTATGCGGACTGGGATGTAGTCAACTTCAACTCCAACGCCGGGGGCTTCGCAAGTTTCGACGAGTTCGTCTGGACAGCCTATCACACAGGCTTCACCAACAGTCAACCACGCGGCGTGATGGTGCTTGACGGTAACCTGGCCACCGCTTTGACGCATCCCGGCACTCTGGTGTCATACTCGGGCGACGGCTTCACCGAAGCTGAAAAATACTGGGCTCTCACCAACGGTACCGGCAGTGCCGACATCTATGCCGATGCGAGTATCGATTTGGTCCAGTTGATTGCGGTCGGCCCACTCAATCTGATCGCCGGTGAGGTCGATACGGTCGCCTTTGCGCTGTTGGCCGCCGATGATCTCAGTGGGATGACCGACGCGTCCGATCGTGCTCGCGTGGCCTACAATGATCTGATGCTTGACGCAGACGATGAAGGTGGTAGCGATATGCTGCCCGATGGCTTCACCCTTAATCAAAACTATCCCAATCCGTTCAATCCCAGCACGACGATTTCGTTTGTGCTGCCGCGCAGGAGCGAGTATCGGTTGAGCATCTACAACGTCGCCGGGCAGAGGGTCACGGAGATTATTGGCCAAGGCGGTGTCGGCACCAATCGAGTTGACTGGAATGCTGATGGTCTGGCTACCGGCATCTACTTATACAAACTGACCGCCGGCGATTTCTCTTCAAGCCGCAAGATGCTGCTTCTGCGGTGACAGGCAAGCCTGTTTCTAGCGCTTCACGTGTGCTTCATGTAACCTCACCTTTCGACTCCGGCCAGGGTGACTTGGTCGGCGGAGACAAGCCCCGCCGCTACGCGGAAAGAGCCGAGTCGTTGTGGCAGGCGAGTCTTCAGACTCGGCTGCAAGGACCCACGCGATCTGAAGATCACGCGGGCACAACGCGCTCACCTGTCGACTGCTCTCACGCATCGACTGCGCTCACCCTTCGACTGCTCTCACGCATCGACTGCGCTCACCCTTCGACTGCGCTCAGGGTGACATGAGAAGCGCGAAGAACACTGCTTGGCCGTGCGCTCATATATGGGACAGGCCCGCACATGAAACAGGCCCACTCATAAGGCACTAAGTTCCTCACCAAAGCCTGATGCGATCACCTTGACCAAAGCGGCCATCGATGCTTCCTCGTCAGGACCGTTGACCTCAATCTCGATTTCTGAACCCATCTCGGCCGCTAACATCATGACGCCCATGATCGACTTACCATTGATACGCTGACCCTCCTTGGTCAACCACACCTCGGACTGAAACCGTGAGGCTTCGGTGACAAACATAGCCGACGGCCGGGCGTGCATACCAAGTTTGTTGACGATAGTGACGGTCCGTTTGATCATGCGTATTCTTCAGCGAGGACAAACCGCTTGCCGGACAGTTCGCGCACCACACCTTTGAGTTCCAAAGCCAGGAGGAGTTCCATCAATTTCGCCACCGGCAGTTCGGCCACCCGCGACAGCTGGTCAACCTGCATAGGTCCGGTTGCAAACAGGGTGGTGAGCATCTTCTCATCGTCGGTCATATCGGGCAGTTGAATAAATTTCCTGGCGGCGACTTCACCTTTGAGGGTGGGTAGTTCATCGAAAATATCCTCGGGTGACGTGGTCAATCTTGCCCCTTTACGAATCAACTCGTTGGTTCCTTCGCTCATGTTGTCCTGCGGCGATCCCGGTACCGCAAAGAGTTCACGACCCTGCTCCAAAGCATGCGAAGCGGTGATCAATGCTCCCGACTTTCTCCCCGCCTCGATCACCACCACGCCGCGTGACAGACCGGAGATGATTCGATTCCGTTCGGGGAAAAAGGCTCGGTCCGGTTTGGTTCCGGGAAGGTATTCGGAATACAGAGCGCCCTGGTTTCTGATTCGTTGGGCCAGCCCCTTATTGGTGGCCGGGTATATCACATCAAGGGCGCTGCCGAGTACGGCAATTGTCTTACCGCCGCCTTCCAGCGCGCCGTTGTGAGCGGCGGCATCGATTCCTTCAGCCATTCCGGAAACGACAGTGATGCCGCTTCGGGCCAGCGTGGTGCCCAACTGGGCGGCGAACAGCCTGCCCTTCTCGGAGGGTTTCCGCGTACCCACGATGGCAATCATCTTTTCATCCGACGGCGTAGCGTCGCCTATCCGAAACAGAAGCGGCGGTGCACTCTGAGTGATACGCAAAGGTTCTGGGTATTCAGGATGATCAAGGGTCAAGGCTGCCCAACCCAGTTGGATGACTTTGCCGGCCAGGGCGCGTGCCTCTATTCCGTTATACTGTTGTTTGATGGCCGAGGCATTGGCTCGTGACACACCTTTGACCTGTTCCAACTCATCAATCGACGCCGACAACACTCTCTCAGGCGAACCGAAAGCCTCTACCAACCGTCGATAGCGCGTGCGCCCGACGCCCGGAATGCGCAGCAACCCGATGCAGTCAACCAGCCAGTCTCTCATCTCACCGTTGGTCAAGGTGCCTCTCGATTTCCTGAATGAACGTCTTGGCGCCGACATGTGTCACCGCCGATAGGTAAATATAGTCATCCGGCAGGCTGTTACAAAACGCTTTTAGATCACTTTCGGTTACCGTGTCGACCTTGGTTATTACAACAAACGACGGTCGCGTCAACAACGTTTGATCAAATTCGGTCAACTCCCCCTGCAGGTCTTCATACGTTTGTTGAATGTCCGGTTCGTTGATATCGATAACATAAATCAACAGTCGCGTTCTCTGAATATGGCGAAGAAACTGATGTCCCAATCCCTTGCCATCTGAAGCTCCGGCGATAAGACCCGGAATGTCGGCCATCACACACGACTTAAACTCACGTATCTTGACGATGCCCAAATTCGGCACTAAGGTGGTGAAGGGGTAATCTGCGATTTTGGGCCGCGCTGCTGAAAAGGTTGCCAGTATTGTTGACTTGCCGGCGTTGGGCATGCCAACCAGGCCGACATCGGCTAACAGCTTCAACTCCAGTTTCAGTTTCCGATGTTTACCCGGTTGACCGGGCTGAAACTGTCGGGGCGCTTGATTGGTGGGGGACTTAAAATGAGCGTTACCCTTGCCGCCGCGGCCACCTTTGGCCAGTATTACTTCGGCACCGGCCTGATCCAGATCGGCCAATTGTTCAGAAGTCTCGACATCTGATATGAGTGTCCCCACCGGCACCCGCAGCTTGATATCCGCGCCGGAGCGGCCGGTTTTGTTGCTCCCCTGTCCGCCCCGGCCGTTTTCTGCTTTGCTGTGTCGACGATACCTATAATCCAACAGCGTGGTCAGGTTGGTGTCGGCCACTGCGATTACATCACCGCCCCGACCCCCATCGCCGCCGTCCGGTCCTCCTTTGGGAACGAACTTTTCGGTGTGGAACGACATGCAGCCCGATCCGCCATTGCCGGCCTGGACTTCGATTTCGACCTGATCGATAAACATCGGACGCAATATTCAACCCGTTGCCGTTGTTGTCAATCATATAGAGGTGTGAAGTGGCGACGGTCCCGGATCGCCGAAAAATGGTTTTGGCTCTTTGTTGACCTCGCAAAAACCGTCTACTATATTCCGGCATGGCCAAGGCTGAAGTCCAGAACGGTGTGCCCACGCTCAACGAGCGCAAGAGGCAATGGTATGAAGAGTCCAGTTTGGGGTTGGGACGTATCTGTCTCAAACTGGGCCTCACACCAAACTTGCTCACCGGGTTATCGCTTCTTTGTTCGGTCGCTTCCGGGTTGTCGTTCTGGAAGGGGGCGATGCTCTGGGGAGTGGCCTGGATGATTTCTTCCGCCGTTCTGGATATGCTCGACGGGTCCACGGCGCGAGCCGGAAATCTCGGCACGGTGTTCGGCGGCATTCTGGATCATGTGGCCGACCGTTACGGCGAGTTCTTTATACTGGCCGGAATCACTATGTCCGGCGCGGTCCATCCGGGTTGGGGGCTGTTCGCATTGTTTGGGATGATTATTGCCAGCTATACGCGCGCGGCAGCCGAGTCGATCGGAAAAATCGAAAACTGCGCAGTTGGCGTCATGGGCCGAGTGGAGAAGTTCCTGCTGATTATTGCCGGTTCAATTGTCGAACACTGGCTCCCCACCGGCCGCTGGCCCAAAGGCGGCTGGTTGGAACTGGCCCTGATTATTGTCGGGACAGCCTCGTTGGTTACGGCTATCCAGCGTTTGGTTTACGCCAAAAGACTGCTCGGCGACAAGCGGGACGTGTGAGTGGCGAGGAAACTGTAGGTTGTCTCCAGGAATCGTTTTCCATAACCGTAGCGGCGGGGCTTGTCTCCGCCAAGTTCTGTCACCACGAGCGCAGTCGAGGGGGACTTCCGCAGGGGCGACACAGGGCCACCCCCTGCACCAGAGTGTGGCTGATTCCGTCGGTAGTTACGGTTTGCATCTCAATGTAGAATAAAGGTTATGCTATTATGATCACGGCTATCGGTAATCCCGTTTACGATTATATCAAAACCAAAAAAGTCGAACCGGAAGGCCGCGTCCTCTCCGGGTGCTCCACCAACGCCGCTCTGGCCCTGGCAAAAATGGGCGCCGATGCGCGCCTGGTGGGAGCCATTGGCGACGACTACTCAGAACATCTCAAAAGTGAGTTGTCTGCCCTTGGCATCGAGTTCCGCATTGTACCATCGGCTGAAACCGGCGGTTTTTCGCTTAACTACTACGATGACTTCGGCAACCGTACCCTTGATCTACTGGGACGCGCGGCTGTGATAGGCGAAATCGATCCCGACTGGTACCATGACGCCGAAGCGGTGTTGATCGGACCAATTCTCGGGGAAGTATCGTTTGAGTCTGTCCACAGGATACGCAAATCGTTCGACGGGCTTTTCTTCTGCGATCCGCAGGGACTGATCCGTGGCGCCGACGAAAACGGACGCATCTTCCACGAGAAGTGCGAGGGAATTGAACAGACGCTTGGCGCCTTTGATATCGTTAAACCCAACGAACTGGAAGGGCAGATACTCACCGGTATCGATTGCCGCCAGGACCCATACCAGGCGGCCCGTATCATCAAGGAGTGGGGACCGAAGATCGTTATCGTCACGCTGGCCGAGTTGGGGTCCATTGTATATGACGGCGTGGACTTTGTCGACATCCCCCCTTATGACATCAACCTGATGGACTCGACCGGCGCCGGGGATACCTACATGGCCGGGTTTACGTTCGAGTACCTCAAAACCGGTGGCGATCTGCATCGCGCCGGTTGTTATGCATCGTGCACGTCGTCGGTGATGATCGAAAACTCCGGGCCTGATTTCTCCATGACCGAAAACATGATCCGCGAACGACAGGCTGAGTTGGTGAAGCTTGCGGGTTTCAAAGTCGATGTCGGCGTAAACCGGTGAGGCTGACCTGTCGCTTCACGCCTTAATGCCATCGAACAGAAACGAGATCAGATACTCGCCGGTCTCCCGCCGAGGCAAACGCCCGGCTCTAAACCTACGCCGGATTAACCCCTCTATCAGTAACGAGGTCAAGCGGGCCGTCAACTCCACATCGAAATCACCGCGAATCTCACCGGTTTGTTCGCCGCGTTGGATGATCTGGGCAATGTAGCCGTTGAAATGTCGCTCCAAATCGATCCCCTCCAGGCGTACCGCCGCATGTTCCAGACCGCGCGTCACGAATAGAAAGAAGCGCTCCTGAGCCGGGTACAGTTTTGAGTTCACAACTATCGCATCATACAAATACAACAAACGTTCTCGCGCCAAAACCGCTTTCTCGGCCTGCTTCAGATCGGCCATCCACTTGGTCAGGAAATCGTCAAACATAAGTACGACGTATTCAAGCAAGTGGCTCTTCGAGGGGAAATACTGAAAGAAAGAACCCTTCGAAATGGCCGCCTCACGACACAGTTGGTCGACAGCCAGACCGTCATAGCCGAACTTTCCGAACAGGTCAATAGCGGCGCGGTAAATAAGCTCTTTCTTATCGGGCGTCAGGCGGCGAAAAGTTTCCGTGACGATGCCCCGTTGGGCTAAGTTGGCCGTTATGTTCTCATCCAACATCGAGGTTCCTCGTGGCGTGGTGTTGTCAACGTAGCGCTACTGGGTGGCAGCCTCAAACCCGGTTGTTGTGGCGGCCGAATCTTCAGATTCGGCTTCGGCAGTTTATCCCGCCGAGTCTGAAGACTCAGCGGGCACAATGCGCGATCGGTTATCTTGTAGGGCAGGTCTCTCTTTTCTTGGAGACCTGCCGCCTGTGGCGGGTTCACGCCGCGGCGCGCAGGCGAAGACGGACCCGCCCTACCAGTACCTACCTCTACCACAATAGTCCGGTGACCATCCGGCCAATTTGTGCGTGGTGTACGTCCTCGTGTACCACGCGAATACCGGGGCAGACGAGGACGTCTGCCGCCCACAGATCATGTCACCCTGAGCGCAGTCGAAGGGTGAACCCACTCAAGTGGTGTCGGGCGAACCCGCCCGACACTCCTGCGGGTGGCCCACAGCTTGCTGTGGGATTCGAGTAACACACCCCTAAATCCCCTCTCAAGAGGGGACTTTGAAGAACATCCGTTGGATCTTGTGACCCGGACGTCCGCAAATCCTAGCCGCGCATGCCCTATGACCATCCGGTCATAAACCATATACTAATATTATATAAAACTCGATCTTTGTCAACACAGAATTGACATGGTTTGAAAAGAGGCGTACTTTTTTCGGCGGAATAGAAAACAATACAGTTCGATAAGAAAGGATTCATTCATGGGCAAAGTAAGAGTCGCCATTATTGGTGTCGGCAACTGCGCCTCGTCGTTGGTGCAGGGCGTCGAATACTACAAGAAGGCCAAGGACGAAGATCAGGTGCCGGGGTTGATGCATGTCAACCTGGGGGGTTATCATGTCCGCGACGTTGAGTTTTCCGCTGCAATCGATATCGACAAAAACAAGGTTGGCAAGGATCTCTCCGAGGCTGTTTTCACCAAGCCGAACAACACCGTGGTTTTTTCGAAAGTACCCAAGCTCGGCGTCAAAGTTATGCGAGGCATGACTCATGACGGACTCGGTCATTATTTGTCGCAGGTTATTGAAAAAGCGCCGGGCGACACTGTCGACATCGTCAAACTCCTCAAGGATACCAAGACCGACGTCGTGATCAACTACCTGCCGGTCGGTTCCGAAGAGGCCACCAAGTGGTATGTGGAGCAGATTCTGGAGGCTGGGTGCGGCTTTGTCAACTGTATCCCGGTGTTCATCGCCAAAGAACAGTATTGGCAGAAGCGGTTCAAGGAGAAGGGTCTGCCGGTGATCGGCGACGATATCAAATCGCAGGTGGGTGCTACTATCGCGCACCGAGTGATGACGCGCCTGTTTCTCGAACGCGGTGTCCGGTTGGATCGGACCAGCCAGCTCAACGTGGGCGGTAACACCGACTTTTTGAACATGCTGGAGCGTTCGCGTTTGGAGTCCAAAAAGATATCCAAAACCAACGCCGTGACCAGCCAGTTGGATTACGACATCGGCGACGGCAACGTACACATCGGCCCGTCCGATTACGTCGAATGGCTCTCGGATCGCAAGTGGGCCTACATTCGAATGGAAGGAACCACTTTCGGCGATGTCCCTCTCAATGTTGAAATGAAAATGGAAGTCTGGGACAGCCCCAACTCGGCCGGCGTGGTGATCGATGCCGTGCGCTGCTGCAAACTGGCTCTGGATAACGGCGTGGCCGGACCACTTTTGGAGCCGTCATCCTACTTCAAGAAATCACCGCCGGTCCAGTATACCGATGACGATGCTCGCCGCATGACCGAGGAGTTCATCACCAAGTATGGCTGGAAACAGACCGCCAAGGCAAAGCGTAAAGCCAAAGTGGCAGCCAAACGAACCAAAACGGCGCGCCCGGCTGCGGCCAAACCGAAAAGATCGGCTTCCGGTTCAAAGAAGCGGGTGGTGAAACGCAAAAAGTAGTTTGCTCACATTTTTGATTTGACTAACTTGACCGGCGATTGAATAAGTCGCCGGTTTTTTGTACGCATACAGCAAGGATTTACAGTTGTCCGCAAGAAAGCAGAAAGCGCTCTTTCTGACCTTTGAGGGTATCGACGGCTGCGGTAAAACGACTCAGGCCATGATGGCTTACCAATACCTGAAATCGCATGGCTACCGGGTCAAACTTCTGCGTGAACCCGGCTCCACGGCCACCGCCGAACGGATCCGTGATCTGCTTCTGGACAAAGAAGGGCTGGTCGCCCCGGTGACTGAACTCTTTCTGTACGAGGCGGCCCGGGCCGAACTGTGCCATCGTGAGATCAGGCCGCTGTTGGCCTCCGGGTATACCGTTCTGTGCGATCGCTTCTATGACAGCACTACGGCCTATCAGGGCTACGGTCGAAAGCTGGACATTCGAATGGTGCGAAGTATCAACCGTTTTGCCGTCGGTGACTTGAAACCGGACCTGACCTTTCTACTCGACCTCGACTTACGTACCGCCCTCAGTCGCAGGACAGGACGACCGGACCGCTTGGAATCTCAGTCGAAAGCGTTTTTCACCAGAGTGCGGGCGGGCTTTTTGGAACTTGCCCGCAAGGAGCGCCCGCGTGTAAAAGTGATCGACGCCAGACAGACGGTTGACCAGGTGTTTCGTAGTATAACTAAAATCCTCGACCGGCGGATCAACAGATAATGACGACATCTCAGACTATCGACCGTCGCTCAATCCTGACCGCGGCGGCCTTGTTAAGTGTCATGATCGTGCTTAACGGGATGATGGCGCTACTTGTCTTGTCCGATCCGGCTTTCGACCATGCCCACCGTCTGATGCAAGTTGCCAGCCTAATTGACGAGCACCATTTCGAAGAAGTGGACTGGGATCGGCTGCTGCCAATCGGTCGCCGAGCCCTGATGGATGACCTGGATCGATATTCCGGATATGTCACGCCTGACGATTTCGCCGAAAAAAGACAACAGCGCGAAGGATACTACTCGGGCATCGGCGTTACCGTAATCGGACACGATGACGGGTTATTGGTACATTCTATCCGCGATGACGGCCCCGGCAAGGCCGCCGGGTTGCTCTCAGGTGACATCATTGTCGCTGCGGACTCGACGGTGTTGGCCGACAAGACTTCCCGCGAAGCATCAAGGCTACTGCGCGGCGAGGATGGCAGCACAGTTACATTAACGGTGTACAGACCGACCGACAATGACAGTCTTAAACTGCCGGTAGTGCGTGGCGAGGTCATTTACCACCATGTGGCCTACGCCGGCTGTACGGATGATTCGGTCGTCTATATCAAATTGACCGATTTCGCACCGGGCGCCACCGACGACGTCGAAGCGGCTCTCGATTCGCTGGTTATTGACCGGGAGGTGAAAGGTATCATTCTGGACCTGCGTGGAAACCCGGGTGGCTTATTTGTCGAGGCTCAGGCAGCGGCCGGTTTGTTTTTGAACGACGGTCTGTTTCTGGTCGGCACCGATGGACGCTCACGCTGGAATGACGAACAGTTCACGACCTCCTCAGGCGACAAAACCAACGGTCTGCCGATGGCCGTGCTGGTCGACCGCGCCTCGGCATCGGCATCAGAGATCGTAGCCGGAGCGCTGAAGCAAAACAACCGGGCCATACTGGTCGGAGATACGACCTTTGGCAAAGGGCTGGTGCAGGGATACCTGAGGTTCCTGGGCGACGACGGTTTGCGCCTGACAATATCGCGGTACTACTTCGAAGGCGGCGTCTACCTGAACGAATTCGACTCGACGCTACATGACACGGGACACGGCTTACCGCCGGACGTTTACTTCGATTCGGACGGCACCGAAACCTATGTGCGCCTTTTGGAGCGGTCGTTCCTGCTTCAGCGTTTCGCACATATTCATCAGACGGAGATTATAGCACAAGCCGACAGTGCCCAGCTGGATGATGTATGGATCGAACTGCTGGCCGACTTTATCCAAGACGAATTTGACTATCCATCCGACCTGATGCTGCAAGTCGAATTCCTGCTTGAGGTCGCCGAAGACGCAGACAGCGCACTGCAAACAGGCAAGGTGACTCAGGATCTATTGGCCGCCGCCACCCGGTATGATCGGCAACGATTGTTCCAGTATCAACCGTATATCAAGCGACGCCTGGTGCAACTTGCTCTTGAACGTGCCTACTCCGCATACAGAGCCTATGATGAAGGTGTTATGAGACACGATTCCGGAATCGCTATAGCCGCCCGCCAACTGTTGAAGCGATGAATGACACAGCCTTTGCAAACGTTAGGTCACAGGCAACATGAAGACAGCTATCTTTTGTGATTTCGACGGCACTATTTCCCGACGTGATATCGGTTACAACCTGTTTCATCACTTCTCGCAAGGACGAAACGATGAACTTGTCCCGCTCTGGAAAAAAGGTGAACTGACAACGCGCGAATGTCTGCTTAAGGAAGCGGCGATGGTGCATGCGCACTCCGATGAGATCTATCGCTACCTGGACCAGTTTGAACTCAATCGAGGTTTCGAACCGTTTGTCCGGTTGTGTCAGGCGAATTCGGCGGACTTGGCGATTCTCTCCGACGGTCTGGATTTCTACATTGAGTACGTGCTGAAGCGCCATCGGTTGAATCATCTGCCGCTCATTGCGAACGCCGGACGTTTGGAGGACAACCGCCTGATCGTGACCTTTCCCCACGACAACCAGTCGTGCCGCCGATGCGGAAGCTGCAAAGGGGAACGCATACGGGAATATCGGCTTCGGCATGGGGAGGTAAAGGCTGTGTTTGTGGGCGACGGCTATTCCGACGCCTGCGGCGCTGCCGAGGCCGATATTGTTTTGGCCAAGAAAGACCTTGAACAATACTGTGTCATACACAATATTGACCACATCAGATACGATACGTTCGACGACGTGTCGCGCTTCTTGACCGAGCGTCGATTGTTGAGAAGTTGATGGCCACAAAACTGAACAGAGTTGAGACATGAAAGCTATCATCATGGCCGGTGGTTTCGGTACCCGGCTGAGACCACTCACAATAAACATACCCAAACCAATGGCGCCTATCGGTAATCTGCCGATGATGGAGCATGTCGTATCCCTGCTGGTCAAGCATGGTGTCGAGAGTATCACATCGCTTTTGTATTTTCAGGCCGATCATATTCGTGACTACTTCGGCGACGGAAGCTCCTTCGGGGTGAGCATCGACTATGTCCAACCGGATGATGACTACGGCACCGCCGGCGCCGTGCGATGTGCTCTGGAGACAACCGATGAGCCGGTGCTGATTATTTCCGGCGATCTGGTGACCGATTTTGACCTGTCCGAGGCATTCGCCTGGCATCAGCAACATCGAGCCGAGGCCACCCTGCTGTTGACGCGACGTGAGAACCCGCTGGCCTACGGTATCGTGATAACGGACTCCGATGACCGTATCGTTCGGTTTCTGGAAAAGCCGTCATGGGGCGAGGCATTCTCCGACACCATCAATACCGGAATATACATCCTTGAACCGGCGGCTATCCGGCTTATTCCACCCGAGACCAATTTTGATTTCGCGCAAAACCTCTTTCCGTTGATGCTGTCGAAGGAGATGGGGTTGTATGGAAAAATCATGGAGGGATACTGGAAGGATATCGGTAATGTGGCCGAGTACCGCCGCGCCCACATCGATCTGTTCGACGACAAATTGAAACTCGACTTGAAAACGACCGGTGAAGAAGGTGATGGCTTCGCCCTGTACCGAGGGGAAAACGTTCAGATAGACAAAGGGGCGCATCTAAGCGGGAAAGTGATTCTCGGCAACGATGTGTCGGTGGGACCCCAGGCGCGACTGCACAACTGCGTGGTCGGGCATCGTAGTTGGGTGGGGGCCGGCTGCGAGTTCACCAACACCGTCCTCTGGGATGACAATGTGGTTGGCGCCAAGACTACCATGAGCAACGTTGTGGTCGGTTATCATACCCGCATCGGCCAAAACGTGCAGCTTTTGGACGACGTCATCGTATCCGACGATTGCGCTATAGGCGACAAGGCCACCGTGCGCGCCAACTGTAAAATCTGGCCGGGCAAGTCGGTCGATGCCGGCGCTATCGTGTCCACCTCAATGGTCTGGGGCGAGAAGTGGAATCGAGAGCTGTTTACCGACTCAAAAATCGCCGGATTGGCCCTGGTGGAAATCACGCCTGAGATGATGGTCCGAATCGGCGCCGCCTTCGGCGCGTTTCTTGGCTCCGGCGCGGCGGTGGTTACCAGCCGTGATGCTTCGGATACTTCGAGGCTATTGAAACGTGGTCTGATCGCCGGTCTCCTGGCGGCCGGAGTGAATGTATCCGACCTGGCCATGCTGCCCATCCCGGTGGTGCGCCACGGACTCAGACGCGGAGACTTCGCCGCCGGTATCTATGTCCGCCACAGCCCCCAGGACTATCGAATGATCGATTGCATTTTCTTCGACGGCACAGGGCTGGATCTGCCGACCTCCAAGACGAAAAAGGTCGAACGAATCTACTTCGGCGAGGAGTTCGAACGGGCATCGCTCGATGCCACCGGTCATCTGGAAATACCTGCGAATGTGCAGGAAAACTATCGCACCGATTTCATGGCTGCGATTAACAGCTCCGTCATCAGGCAGGCCGGTTTCAAGCTGGTCGTCGATCATTCCAATGGCTCTTCCAGTCAGATTTTTCCCACTCTGTTTTTCAACCTGGGGATATCCGCGATTGAGTTGAACGCCAACTTGAATCCGCGCAAGTTCTCAAGCTCCCTTGAAGAACACAGCCAGGCAATCGTTCAACTCTCTTCTATTGTCACCTCGCTCAACTGCGACATTGGCTTTTTGTTGAATAGCGCCGCTGAGAAACTGACCGCGATCGACGAACTCGGTCGGCCGATCGAGAGTCAACTGCTCTTGCTGATCGTCACCGATCTGTTTTTGAGCACCAACCAAGCCAGGAAAATCGCAGTCCCGGTGGCCGCATCGATGGGTGTCGAGCAAATAGCCGGTGACCACGGCGTCGAGGTGGTGCGCGTGGCCAACGATCATCTGGCCATGATGGAGGTCTTCAGACGAGGCGAAGTAGATTTTGTCGGAGGCACCCGAGGCGGATTTATTTTCCCGGGATTCCAGATGAGCACCGATGCCATGCTGGCGGCGGTGAAACTCCTTGAGATGATGGCCACCACCAAAACACGATTAGGCTCCATCCGTGGCAAGTTCGAACACCTGGTCAGGCGGACGGTCTCGGTGCCGTGCCCCTGGTCGATGAAGGGGACGGTCATGCGTAAGTTGATCGTTGGTTCGGACGACAAGCAAAGGCAGTTGATCGATGGCGTCCGGATATTTGAGGATGAAGGTTGGGTACTGGTGGCGCCGGATCGCTTGACCGCGGCCTTCAATATATCAGCCGAAGCGGAATCACCGGAGGGAATCCAGAACCTGATCGAGCGCTACTCGGCCATCGTCGAGGAATCGCAGGACGCATAGCGGCTTTCACCAACAGGTATCCTTACGGCCAGTCTTGTAGGTCAGAACCCTTGTGGTCCTGACTTCCTGTAAAGTGCCAGGTTCCTAAAGGACCTGACCTACTATCTTCGCGGACAGGTATCTGCCCAGTTTGTGGTTGCCGAATCTTCAGATTCGGCAACACGGTTCGTCGGCGATGCGGCTGTCGCGATCTGAAGATCACGCAGGCACAATAGGTTCACCCTTCGACTCCGCTCAGGGTGAGGTTACAAGTATGCAAAGCATCCGGCCGCCATGTTGGGGTTTACAGGGAACGAATCCGGCGCAGGCGATCGACGACCAAGGCGGCAATCTCTTCGAGCATAAGCTTGTCCTGATCGGTAAAGAAAGCCGGTTGATCCGAATCGATATCGATCTCTCCCAGGACAGTGTCACCATCCATCAGCGGCACTACAATTTCTGAACGAGTGGAAAGTGAACATGCGATAAAGCGTGAGTCGGACTGAACGTCGTCGACAGTGACAGTCGTTTTCTGTGACGCTGCAGCGCCACAGATGCCACGGTTGAGTTCGATTTTGACATGCTCTGTCTCCTCTCCGATATAGGGACCCACTTCGAGGTGACTGCCCTGCATCATATAAAAACCGGTCCAGTTGTAACCGTCCGAGAAGCCGTCGATCAACTCAATCACGGTCCTTAGCAGCACCGCTTCAGAATCAGCTTCAGTCGCGGCCGTCCTTACAGTATCGATCAACTCAAGGCGTTGCGATTCCATTACAGCTTCTCCCTGATCGCCCGCAGGTTCTCCATGGGTATCTCCGGTGGGATCGAGCAGCCGGGTCCGATGATCAATCGACGAGGATCGTGATCGGACTTGATCCTGTCGATCTGGTAGCCGACTTCTTCGGGGTTGCTGTGTAGTAGCCATCCGTTTTGATCTACCCCACCCACCAGTGTCAGGTTCTTGATCTGGTCGGAGGCATTGTCCAGAGGCAGATTGGTTGGATCACAACAGTCCCAATTGGCCAACTGGCAGTGGTGGTCAAGGCCGGCCAGTTGTTTTAGATAGTTGTTCGATTCGCAAACGTGCAGAAGATTAATCGCATCGCTCTCAGACGCTTCGATGACCTTGAGATCGTGGGGCAGTCCAAACCGTTCGTACTCCTCCCAGGTTAGCATGTCTCTGGTTGCCCACTGGGTGGTGGCATAAAAAACCCCGTCGGCCCCGGCATTACGCAGGTCGCTGGTGAAGGCGGCGAAGGTTTCGGCGATGGCTTCCAGGGCAGGTTGGACTGAATCCGGATCGGACCTGAGATGCTCAAGCAGCGTCTGATGGTTTTCTACCAACCGTCCGGCCACTGACAACGGCGTGAAGACTGTCATCAGAATGGGCAGCTCCTTGCCCAGAGCCTTGCGGATTCCGGCAACGACTTTGAGGTGCTCGGCCAGCGGTGGGCTGGACAGCGGCAGCCGCTGTATCTTCGTCCAGTCATCAGGCGTGACCACCGGAAAGTTGCTCTTGCCATGCTTTGTGAACTCGTGGTGGGAATACTCAAGCTGCACACCCCAGCCCTGGGCGTGATAATCGGCGCGCGGGTTGAGCTTCATGAAATCCCAGTCGAGCATCTTCTGAAAACCAACCATCGCCTCGATAGTACCCTCGGCATGGTGTTCCATGTGAAAGAAATGGCGCCAAAATGAAGCGGCGAACCGATCCGGTTTCTCACCGGCCAGGATCATCTGGCAGCGTTCGCGATGATTATACTTATCCATAGCAGGTGCCTGTTAATTGCGCAGGTTCTGATGTTCTATCGATTGATTCAGGTGCTGTCAGGTGACTCGCCTGACGGCCATTTGGGAGAGAACAGGGCGTGGTGCCCGCGTGATATTCGGATCGCGCGGGAGTAGACACAGGGGGATCGACTCGTGGCCGAGTCTGAAGACTCGGCCACCACAAGAAGACGTCGGTAAACAGACCCCTACGGTTCGATCTCGTCTGCCTATCGATCACTTGTCCCCCCACTGCTCAAACAACCGGTAGTAGTGCTTGGGGTACTCAGGTTCGGCGCGCAAGTAGCTTGGGATGGGAAACCGGATACCACCTTTGTGGGTTTCTGAAAGCCCGGCCACAATCTGCTGTTCCATACCGCTCGGAATGGTCAAGGCCATTTCATGATCCTGGGTCTGTCCAAAAACGCGGTCGCCGTAGCAAGGCAGGACTACTTGCGGTTTGTTGGTGTTGATCGTCTCAATGCAAATATCAGCGCAATCGAGCCGACCGGAAAAGCGTGAGTTTATGTACCCACCGTCCTTGTGAAGACAGGCCACCAACAAGCGCATCACCTGGGCCGAGTTGCCGTAGATCAGGTATAAATCCGGTTCAAATCCGGCCCGACCGATCGGCGCCGTGAGGATATGGCTGTACTGTTGAAAGTTAAACTTCGGCACATCGGCTTCGGTGCGTTGGCCCGCTTCTTTGGACTCGGTGAACATGCCCGAGCACATCTCGCCGCAGGTGAAAGCGTCCACTTCCGGTTTGAACCCGAAGGCGGTCAGAGCCAGCGGGCAGTTGATATCTTCAACACCTACGGCCATCTGCCATCCATAGCGACGGGCGATCGAGAAAGTCTGGCATACAGCCACCGGATGTCCGAATTCCTGACGGGGTCGCTTTGTCCTTTCCGGCAATGTCTCCCCCGGTTTTACCATTCGCACCGCCAGGGGATAACTGTCCGGGCGGACATGCCTGCTAATAGCCTGGTCCAACTGAGTTTTGGCGTCCATATTCACTTTCGGCACTCTCATTCTTCCATAGATAAACGTGCTGTGGCCTATTTGGTTCGGCCCACCGGGCAACAAGCCGGTGCGGCAGACTTAGAGGGCAATATAAGTGATGTTTATCGATGGGGTCAACGCTGTTTATTGCTTGAGTAAAACCTGAGGGAACCTTCAGTCTTTCAAGCGATTGCCGAAACTAATAATGATGTAGTCTATCGCGAGTAAACTCAGACGGAGTGTTTTGATGCCCACCAAGATTTTGGTCATAGACGACGAAGATTCCATGTGCAATTTCATGGAGATCATGCTGGCCAAGGCAGGCTACACTGTCGATACCGTTGTCTCTGCTCCTGACGGCGTTTCGATGCTCAAAGAGAAGAACTACGACCTGGTCATTGCCGATTTGAATATGCCCGAAATGTCCGGCATTGACGTGCTCAAACAGATTCGTGCCTTTAAGAAGGATCAGGACCTGGTTGTGATGACCGCCTATGCCTCGGTGGAAACGGCCATCGAAGCAATGAAACAAGGCGCCGCCGATTACATCACCAAACCATTCAAAGTGGATGAGATCAAGCTGACAATCGAAAAGATTATCAACCGTCGACACCTGCTGATCGAGAACGACACACTCAAAAAACAACTCCAGGGCGATAACTCATTCGACAATTTCATTGGCACCTCCGAACAGGTTGCCAAGCTGAAGAAACTGGCCCGCCGGGTGGCCTCGTCCGACTCGACGGTTCTGGTCTTGGGTGAATCCGGCACCGGTAAAGACCTGATCGCCAAGGCCATTCATCATCATTCGCCACGTTGCGGCGGCCAGTTCGTAACTATCAATTGCGCCGCCCTGCCCGAGCAACTGTTGGAGTCGGAACTCTTCGGCCATAAAAAAGGGGCCTTCACCGGCGCCATTCGAGATAAAGAAGGACTCTTCAAAGCAGCCGACGGCGGCACCTTTTTTCTCGACGAAATCGGCAACACTTCTCTGGCTATTCAGGTGAAACTCCTGAGAGTTCTCGAAGACAAGACAATCACACCGGTGGGCGAGACCAAACCGGTTGAGGTTGATGTTCGGCTTATCGCGGCCACCAACTCAGACCTGGAAGATGATGTCAAGGCCGGGCGGTTCCGCGCTGATTTGTTCTACCGTCTTAACGTGATCCCTTTGCACATCCCTCCTTTGCGGGAACGGAAAGAAGACATAAAACTGCTGACCGGCCATTTCATTAACCTCTATTGCAGCAAGCTCAACTGCACCCTGAAGAACGTGTCTGAAACAGCGGTAGACCTTCTGAAAAACTACCACTGGCCGGGCAATGTCCGAGAGCTTGAGAACATGATAGAACAATCCGTCCTGCTGGTCCGGTCCGATACTATCGAAGCCTCCGACCTGCCGGACAAAATCAACACTACTCCGCAGATGGGGGTGGTGCAGGAATCTCAGCCGTCGACACCCACCCTTGAGTCGATCGAGAAAGCATATATCCACTTCGTGATGAGCCAGACCGACGGCAAAAAGGCCAAGGCGGCCAAGATTCTGGGGATCGACACCTCCACGTTATACCGAAAAATCGAACGATATGGTTTGAAGGATACCGCCGGTTCGAAGGACACCGAGGGGCTCAAATCGATCAAAGTAGATTAGTAGGAAATTCAGGCAGCTCAAAGGAACACGATTTGCCACTATTCGGCGGTGCAGTGACCGAACTCATGACATGAGGACACTATGAAGATACTCAGAAATAGCTCAGCCGGATTCACACTGATCGAGTTGATGATCGTGGTAGTGATAGTAGGCATACTAACGGCCCTGGCCATTCCCCGGTATATGTCGGCCTCCACCAAAACCAAACAGGCGGAAGCCAAATCGATCCTCAAGCAGATTTATGTCAACGAACGCACTTTTCGTCAACAGGAGGGGAACAACGCCTATTATATTCCGGCCGGACCGGCCTCGGCGTTAACCCCCAACGCTCTCAACCAAATCTGGATAGAGATCGGCTCCACCGCCAAGTATAGTTTCACCGTGGTCAGTGTGGGCAACGGCTTTCTGGCCACAGCCGAGGGGAACATAGACGATGATGCGGCCGTGGACACCTGGACTATTGACGATGCCGGTGTGCTGACTTGCACTTGTAACGATGTTGATGAGTCCGCCCCCTGTGCTTAAGCTGCTACCGGCCTGAAAATGCTTGAGGCGCCCTTTGTGGGGGCGCCTTTTTTTGTCTTTGTAAGCTCCACCCCGTCTCTCCGAAAGCGGCCTTAAGCTTGTCGCATGTTGGCAAACCCCGCGGAACGTTACGGGGTTTGGACCTGAACACAACTGTGGCCAAACTCTATCTAATCCGAGCCTATTGTCATTGCATTTTGCCATGCTTTTTCGCAAGACGCAACTGCTCTCACTGCGAAAACCTGTCAAAAATGTGGAGGTTAGACCATACATATTAGCCACTTAGAGAAGAACCTATGCCTTCAAAGGACTTACAAGCTGTGCAGAAAAAGTCGGCTGGTTTTGCACGGTTTATGCGATAGTCCCCTGCAGAAGAAGACACGAAACCAAGAACCGGAAGACCAACCCAAGGAGGTCGCAATGTTCAGTCGTATTCACAATCGCAAGGGTTTCACCCTCATCGAGTTGATGATCGTTGTCGTGATCATCGGCATTCTGGCCGCTCTGGCCATCCCGCGTTTCATGCAGGCTACCACCAAGTCCAAGCAGTCGGAAGCCAAGCAGATTCTGAAGCAGATCTACACCATGCAGCGTGCCTACCGTCAGGAAAACGGCCTCTACGCCCATAACGGAGATGCCAGCACCTTAGGTGTTGACTACGTCTTCGCGGATATCGGTGTTGAAGTCAGTGGCGAAGCCACCTACGTTTACACCATGACGGCCGCCAACAACACTTTCTCCTGCACCGCCACCGCCAACCTGGATGACGATGCTGCGATTGATAGTTGGACTATCGATCAGACTGGATTACTCGCTCCAGACTGTGATGATGTTGTTGAGGCTGCGGCTTGCGCATAGAGCCAAGCTGAACTCAGACAACAAAGCGCCCCTCCGGGGGCGCTTTTTTTTTGGTGATAAGTCACCTGAGTTTCAACGGCCTGTGCTAGCCGCTATACAGATGGTTTGACACTGCTTGGCAAATCTTTCGTCTTGGGCGGATCGTAAGCAATGACCAGAAGCATATCGTCCTTCTGTAGCGTGTGAAAAGGATTCTCCTTCTTGTTGGACAGCATCGGCAACGGATTGATCTTGAACTGAATCCTTCCTTTCACTCGCCGGCCAATACCTATGGGAATGACACCGTCTTTGGTTGTGACGTCGGTACATGCGACGCGGTACTTTCTGAAGGAAGCACCCGTCACAGAATCCGGTATTTTCACGGTATAAAGCTCGCAGGTGTCTCCCGTGGGTGTTAACAACTGGCGATAGACGTCGCTGAGACCTCTGTTCAAAGCACATTGGGCAAGTAGCATAGTCCGAATGTTACTTGAGGCAACAAAGTCCAGCGTTCCGGGGAAAGATCGTCTCAGTTCAGTAATCACCTTGACGTTGGCGACATTTCGCAATTCCACCACTACATCGAGCTCCACATCGTTATCTTCCGCGATCTCCTTTAGCACAAATACCGTGCGAAGTGTTTTTTCATCACTGGACTGTTCGCGATCATCAGCAAGCACAATGATGGCATCTGATTTCTCGACATTTGCGTTTAGTAGTGACATTTTGGCCCCGGGGTCGCCGGGACAGAAATACACATCTTCGAATCCCTCCGATCGCCGTTTTTGGAATTGTCGATTGAGCTCTTTGAAGTCAATTCCGGGGTCGTCCGAAACCACTGCGATTACCGAGTGTTCAAGGATAGGACTCCTAAGCTGTTCGATTACGGCGAGGGCGCGGGAGTTCCAATTGGCAATGACAAAGTGATCGGAGAGTTGCTTGGGCATACCTGCCTCCATGAAATGAATTATAAAACTCGATGCGAATAGACCGGTAATGAGGGCAATCATCAATGGCCCTAGGACTAGTGCCGATAGGCAAAAAAGCCTACCCACTCCAGTTACCGGGACACGATTTTCCATTCCGCTGACTATGTATATCACAACAGAATACACGGACTCAAAGAAATTGGAGAAGGCCGCATTGATCTCGTGTTCCGCTAAATAGGCACCATAGGAACAGGCAAGAGCCAGCATAATAGCAATGACTCCGAGTCCGCGAGCGGGATGGGAACGAAAGAATCTAAACAGCCTCAGACGGAACCGGAATGACAAGATTATCAGCGTCACAAAGGCTACTGCCAAGACAATGTTGATGGGGGTGAAAAACGTGCTCGGAGGGGGCATGTAGATACCATTGCCGTATATAGAGAAATTGTCCAGGGATTGAGTGGATTGAAACCTGGAGAAGAGCCCTGAGTAGTCACTGCTGTCGCGGTTTTCGAGCTCAGCAGTGGCGGCATTAATTAGAGTCACAACTCCACTTACAAGTGCTGAATCCTCGTTTCTTGTTGTAACCAGAAGTACCGGCACCGATATGGCGTGGATGTCGGATGACTGGTTAGCATACGTCCTGGCAGGAATACTTCGGATGTAAATCCCTGTACGTTTGTCCTTGGATCGTCCGATTGTGATTTGTTTGCGTGCATCATGATCTAGTGAGTATAGATGCGCCACTCTCGCCCTCATGAGGTCTTTAACTAGATCGTTTCCTAACCCGTCAACATAGGTCGCGACATCAAGTTCATCCGCACGAAAGAGTCCTTCAACTTCGTCCAAGGAAACATCTTCTCTATGCGTATATTGCCCGGACGAAATACCGAGAGTGTTGAACAGTCCCTGGGTAGTAGATTTCGTACCGCTGCCGGGGAGCCCGGGAAATATCCGCAGATCACGAAACTGCGAGGCGCGCTGGATATTGAACTGAGATCTGACCAGAATGTGAAGATATTCCTCGAATATGGGTTTGATGACTTGGATAGTTGACTCGGAATCATGCCTCAAATGCTCGACTAGAGCATCCTGCTGAGTTAGCGCGAACCGGACTTTTCCGGAATCCAACATGCGGAGGTTTTGCTGAGAACCGTTTGTGATGGAATCTCGGACATTCACGTTCGAATTCTGGCTCAACTGCGATGCCATTTTGCCGATCTCTGCGTAAATGCTCCCTTCTGGCCCAGTGGCGATTACGGTGTCAAGAAGGGAACCGCCCTCTGTACCCTCATCTGCCCAACCAACAAAGCCAGCAAAGAGTATCAGTAAGGTTAAAGCAAGCGAGTTTATGAGTTGCCTATTGATTGTCATTCACCAGCTCCCTGTCTTGTAACTGTAGCCACGTTTCCTAATCAGAGATGGACATTGGTCAACTAACCTGCGATCAGATGAAGAGCCAAAAGTACATTCATAGCTGAGCACACATCAACGATTCTCACTCCCAAGCAAGTTCGTATTGTTGGTGAGAGTATAATAAATACCGTAGAGGAACTCAACCATTTTTCGCTGCCCTCTCCCGATTTCCATCATGCGTGTTCCACAGGGTCTTGCACGCCGCAGGAGGGTGTGATCCTGCGGTCGGAGTAAGCGAGTAATCCCTGGAGCCTACAGCTTTTCCTTGCGCTTCTTGAACACTATACGCGATATCCAAATGGCTGCGGCCAACAACGCCACTCCAAAGAGACCTCGATCTGATGTGAGCACGGCTTTGAACAGCCGAAAAAGAATCTCAAAAATGTTGCCGGAGGAAATGTCTACATTCTCGACCGCTCCGAGTATCAAATAACCGGCCACCGCCCAAAGAGCATATACGAGAATCGTTAGGGTAAGGCGGTCTCTGGGATTGATCCGTTGATGTGCAGACTTATCGGATTCTTCGTTGTCAGCGTCTGGAATGGCCAAAATACCTCAGACCTAATCAACTGTCGAAACCTCGCCCTTCGACTGCGCTCAGGACGACCCCTTCGGGACAGGGGTTTCGACCTACCTTGTTAACCTGGATGAAGTCTCGGGCGCGAAGCGCCAAGAACCCATTTATCAGTTTATGAGTCGACCGTCACAGTCTCGGCGTTGAGAGCTTTCAGATCGCAGGTGAAATGCCTGAGAAACACCGGCTGTTTCACGATCTCGAAACCTTTCAGGCTGTCTTTGCGAGCCACAATCTTTTCGGCCGTTTCGGCAATATAATCCAGATGTGAATTGGTAAACACTCTTCGAGGTAAAGCCATCCGCACCAGTTCACGACTGGCGTGCATCTTCTTACCGGTATTGGGGTCGACCCCACCGAACATCAAGGAACCTATCTCCACGGTCCGAACGCCACCATCAACATAAAAGGCGCAGGCCAGACTCTGACCGGGGAACTGTTCAGCCGGTATCTGGGGCAGCAGTTTACCAGCATCACAGAACACGGCGTGACCGCCAGTCGGTTCGACGATAGGTATTCCAGCCGCCTTGATTTGCTCACCGAAGTATTTCACCTGATCGATCCGGAAATCGAGGTAGTCGTGTTCCATCACCTCCTGCAATCCAATGGCCAGCACTTCCAGATCGCGCCCGGCCAAACCGCCGTAGGTCGGGAAGCCTTCAATCAGAATCAAAAGTTCGGTGAGTCGGCCGAACAGCTCTTCATCGTCGAGAATAATAAACCCGCCGATATTGGCCAGCCCGTCTTTCTTGGCCGACATCATGGCGCCGTCGCACAGTGAGAACATCTCGGTAGTGATCTCAGCGATAGACTTATCCTGATACCCGGGCTCGTCCCGCTTGATAAAGTAGGCGTTTTCCGCAAAGCGAGCACAGTCGAAGAAAAACGGAATCCGATAGTAGCGACAGATGCGCGACACTTCGTGAATGTTGGCCATCGACACCGGCTGCCCACCCACCGAGTTGTTGGTGATGGTCATGATTACCATCGAAATCTGCTCCGAAGTGTGCTTCCGGATAAACTCCTCCAACCGCAGGACATCCATATTCCCCTTGAACGGTAGTGGTTCATCGGAGTCCGCTTCCGGGCACGGCAGATCGAGCGGTATGCCGCCTTTGTGCAGGGTGTTGCCGCGGGTAGTATCGAAGTGGGTGTTGTTCAGCACATACTTTCCTTTTTCCAGGATAGATGTGAACACTATGTTCTCAGCCGAACGCCCTTGATGGCAGGGGAGCAAAAACCGCTTACCGAATATCTCTTTGACGGTCTTTTCGAACTTACGAAACGACCTCGCCCCGGCATAAGTCTCATCGCCCAACATCAGGGCGGCCCATTGCTGCGCCGACATCGCCCCGGTACCGGAATCGGTCAGCAAATCGAGGTATATCCATTCGCCATCGAGCTTGAAAACATTGTAGTTGGCCTGCCTGAGCCGGTAGAGACGTTCTTCCGGCGACAGCAGCTTAATCGGTTCGACTGATTTAACGCGGTAGGGTTCCGCGGGTGGACGCTTTCTCATTTTAGTACTCTCTTTTTTGACGGTTCCAGGTTTACGGACCAGCGGTCAAAGAGAGCGGCTTAGGTGGCGTCTTTTACCCAGCGGCGATGGTACTCGATCCCGAGGTGTATGAGCGACAGAGCTGTGTATCGTGCGTTCGCCATCATGCTTTCCTTAGCTTGAAGGATGGAACGATCCGTCCGGTGACTATCTTCCGGGCGTTGCGAACCTCTGGTTGCTCGTGCTTTTTCATAAAGGGATAATGCTCAATATTCTTTATTATGTCAAGCTGCTTGAGAGCTTCAATTATTATCGCCCCCATCGCCCGCCAGTTGCCGTCGTGGACCTTGACTGCGATCCCGACCGATGGTTCGGCCAGACCGACTCCCTCGATGGATTCCCCACCCACCTTGCAGACGATATTGTGCTCGAATGAACGCATCAAAGCCAGATCGAGCCGGTGGCGACCGGAGACCATCTCGGGGTAGCTGCGCATAGCGTCTCGGATACGAGTGAGCGCCGCCCGAACGATTAGATCGTCACTATCGACATTGGCCAGTCTCATAAATGCTCGTGCGATGTTCAAAAGCGGTAGCGGAAAGTTCGGCGCACTGCACCCGTCGACCCCGGTCGGCATCTTCTCAATCGGATACTCGCAGAAATCGCTGACCGCTTGCTTTACAAGTTTCTGGGTCTTACTCTCGGGATTGATATACTCGCCGGGCTCTTCACCGAGAAACTTCGCCAGCGCCAGAAACCCGGCATGCTTGCCCGAACAATTATGACGTACCGGATCGGTTTCTTCGCCGTCATGCGGAAACTCCATCGTCTCTTGCATACCGAGCGGCCAGTGGCTGCCACACTGGAGATCATTCGGCGTGCAGCCAATGGCTTCCAGAATCGATAGCACGACATCGCGGTGGTCGTCGGAACCGTTGTGTGAGCCGCACATGATAGCCAGTTGTCGCGGTGTGAACTTGAAATGGTCGGCGGCGCCGGCGGTCATCAGCGGGAGAAGCTGAAACGGTTTGATGCACGAGCGGGTCATGCTGACCATTTCAGGATCACCAAGCGAATGGGTCAGCTTACCTGATGCGTCGACTACGGCAATCGAGGCATAGTGTAGCGCTTCGATTTCATCACCGCGATACACGCGGGCCGCGAGGTGGGGTTGGTTATTCATGTGTCAATTTCGATCTTTGGGTCCGTTCACCCTTCGACTGAGCTCAGGGCAGTCCTTCGGACCGAGGGTATCGACCTACAGGTGATTACCGCGACGCTATGCTTCCTCGCAATGACTAATACCGTGTCATGCTGAGCGCAGTCGAAGCATGAAATCCTATTCGCCACGCGCTCACCCTTCGACTGCGCTCAGGGTGACACAGATAAGTCGGTTTCTTGCCTAAGGAACGTAGCGCGAAAAAAGTAACTTGTTACCTAGGTCCCATGTTTTGGGCGATAGCCGTGATCAAGCCCTCCAACTGCCCGGACAACATCACGCGATAGACACCCTCATGTTTCTTCGTGGTCAAAACCGAAACCTCCGACATGCCGATCCCCATAGCCTCAGCCGACGTCCGCACTACCACATGTACCAGCGTGTCACCCTCCACCGTTTCACCAAGTATCTCGATCTCGGCGCTACTCATGGCCGCTTGCAACTGCGGCACGGCGGTGAGAATCTCCGTCATGGAAAAGGCGAAGAACTCAGCGGCTGACATGTTCATAAACTCCTGCGTGTTGAGTGACCGACCGAGCCACTGAAAACTATCGGCCACGGCGCCGGTGGAATCGACCTGAATCGCAGATTCGACCATCGGACGCAAGATCGACTGGTAGCGGTCCAGACCGTCGGGGTGCAACGCCTGTGCGTATGTTGTCCAATCGGTCGCACGGTAGGCGTCGTGGGCTGCATTGGCTGCTTTGCTCGCTTCGCCGGTTCCACCTCCTCCGCCCGAGGAACAGGAAGCCGCCATCACCATGGCAACGATGCACAAGTGTCCGAGTAGAACCGCTAAGTTCAGTGTCGAAGTTCTCTTTGTCATTTTATCTCCATTCTGAAATACAACTTGTTCTTCAAAAACAGTCCTGCAAACATGGCGGGCAAGGTAGGCAAAAAAGCGGGGTAAGGCAAGCGGGCGGATAGTCGGACCTTTCGTGGGTGGCGTTGGGCGACCCCGCCCGACGCCTACCGGTCAACCTGCCTGCTGTCAGGCGAGTCGCCTAACAGCACATGCAACGTGCTGGTTCGCGTCATTGCAGCGGATGGGTGGCCCGGACTTCAGTCCGGGATTCAAGGCTCTGATAGACGTGAACGAACCCACGAGCCGCATCGCTCTTGGTGGGATACCGAAGTTCATCCTTCGACTCCGCTCAGGATGAGATGGAGGAGGAGCTCAGGATGGGGTGGAGGAAATGTAGTGGATAGTAGGAAGTCGGAGCGAAGCGCGAGAAAGCGATTTATCGCCGCGAAGCGCGAGAGAGCGATTTATCGCCGCGAAGCGCGAGAAACACGGCTTGACCGTCTTAGTTATTCAACCCCGTCGAAGGGGCGGGGATACGTCCGCCGCGAAGAACAAACCGCTCCGAGGAAAACTTCGACACCGGCATAATCGGCGCTGTCCCCAAAAGCCCGCCATACTCGGCTGACTGGCCAACCATTTTGCCGGGCACCGGAATGATCCGCACGGCGGTGGTCTTATTGTTGACGACACCAATAGCTGCTTCGTCGGCGATGATCCCGGCGATAGTTTCAGCCGGTGTGTCGCCGGGTATGGCGACCATATCCAGCCCGACCGAACAGACCGCCGACATCGCCTCAAGTTTTTCAAGCGAGATAGCACCCGCCTCGACCGCACGTATCATACCGGCATCTTCGGAAACCGGAATAAACGCGCCGGACAGTCCGCCGACATACGACGACGCCATCAAACCGCCTTTTTTGACTGCGTCGTTGAGCATCATCAGAGCCGCGGTACTGCCGGGGCAACCACATCGTTCGAGACCCATCGCTTCAAGTATATCGGCCACCGAGTCGCCCTCGGCGGGCGTAGGAGCCAATGACAGATCGATAATGCCGAACGGTACGCCCAACCGTTCGGATACTTTGCGACCAACCAACTCACCCATGCGGGTTACTTTGAAGGCCGTCCGTTTGATCACTTCGGCCAGGACGCCCAGATCGACTTGTCCCGCTTTCTTGACTGCTGAAAGCACCACGCCCGGTCCGGAGATACCTACGTTGATAACCGTGTCCGGTTCCGACATGCCGTGGAAGGCACCAGCGATAAACGGGTTGTCCTCGACACAGTTGGCGAACACGACCAGCTTGCAGCAGCCGATTGCTTCTGGGGTCTTCTCCGCAAGGTCTTTAATAACTATCGCCATGCGACCGATCGCGTCCATGTTGATCCCGGCCTTGGTCGAGGCGACGTTGACCGATGAACAAACGCGCTGGGTTGCTGCAAGTGCTTCGGGGATCGAGTCGATCATGGTGACATCGCCTGCGGTCATGCCTTTTTGCACCAACGCCGAGAAGCCACCGAGATAGTCGACACCGAGTTCAGCGGCACACTCGTCCAACGTCTTGGCAATGTTCACAAATGTTTCATGCGAGTGTCCGTCGGCGATTATTGCGATAGGTGACACGGCCAGACGTTTGTTGGCAATAGGTATCCCGAAATCGCTGGAGACCGTCTCGACTGTCTTGACATGGTGCTCCCCCACTCTCAGCAACTTCTCTCGGATATTAGACGCCAGCTTGCCCGGGTCCGGGCTGGCGCAATCGCGCAGGGAGATACCGAGTGTCACGGTTCTTATGTCGAGGTGTTGCACCTCGGTCATGTGAATCGTTTCGACTATTTCGTTCGGATCGTAGGGCATGGGCTCGCTCAATCTATCAATAAGGGTACTTAAGCTTTGTCCGCAACTCCAGCTTTGACTCGTACAGTCCTATATAGATGTTCGTTCAACTCGGTCAGAGCATCAGTCAGATCTGTAATGAGCTTCGATTTGACGGTCACTTTCTGTCCTATAGGACATAGCTTTATGCGATCATGGACGTACTTATTCATTTCAGCTCGATTATGCACGACAAGGTTTCGAGTGTAATAGGCAGCCCTGAGATCGGACCACTTGAGTAGGTCTTGGCTAATGTGAACAGTCATACGTTCCTGAAAAAACTTTGCAATGCCGTCGATGCTCTCATGACCAAGTCGGTCTAACTCCCGATCAATAATGTTGTTCTTCAACTGCTTTACAGAAGACGCTGACAAGATTTCGCTATAGTCGAGGGACTTCCGTTGTTGACCATCCCGCTGATTTGAACCACCAATTAGTTGTCCAGGCCTACATGCGAAGAACACTCGCACATACTCTTTCACGATTTCTTCAAACAACATAATCCCATAGACGAGTGCGATCTTATTGACGATGGCTATGCTGTACGGAAAACCTGTTTGACTCACTCGCTGTTGCCAACTCGGGAACCGGGCTTTTCGCTCTCTTGCTACTGCTTCTATGAGGGCGTCCTTGTACTCCTCACCCTTTGGAGGCTCACCAAGTGGGCCTGGCTTGGCTTCTAACTTCACAACTTGGGGGGCTTTCTGGGCCGCGTCGACCACTTCTTCAATAAATGCGTTGACGGACTTTTTAGTTTCCTCGTGGGCTTTCTCTCCAACCAGTGCTACGAATCTGGACAACTCAGTGATGCTCTTCTTGAAGTGGCTCTTAAGCTCCCTGAGATTCTCTTTTGCTGCCTTTTTGGTCACGCGCCTATATCCTGTGCATGTACCTGAAAATGTCCTCGTGCATGACATAAACCTTCATGCCGAGTTGCGTTTCGGTCTCCTGCAAACGTTCCCGCAAACCACTGAAGTCAACAGTACTCCCCTCGATGTTCACGATCATTATCATCGAGAAGAAATCCTGCAACAACGTCTGCGAAATGTCCTCGATAGAACAATTACTTTCGGCCAGCACAGAGGTCAACGCCGCGCCGACACCGGGACGGTCCTTGCCGAAAGCTGCGATTATCACACGCGTCTTGTCGGACTTTTCGATCTGTTGGTAGAGCCCGCCTTGTGCTTCCACCAACGCTTCGTCGGGAGGGGGCAGCTGGGAACCCACAGGCCCGCTATGGCGGGGTGGGCCACCCACGGGCGAAGATGGACTCCCGCCTTCGCGGGAATGACTGGAGGGGGCTTCCTCGTAGGGCGGGTCCGTCTTCGAACCCGCCTTTGGTGGCAGGTCTGGTGGCGAAGCCACTTCTTGTCGCTTCGTGACCTGTTCATTTTCATTGGCTGCCGGCGTGTCGCACGTCGCGCCTTCGACTTCGGGGTTGCCGCGTTGTTGGTTGAGTTGGTCGACGACACGGTCGATCACCTGGCGCAACGCTTTGGCGTCGAGTTTAGTCCCGGACTGTCCGGCGACGATCTCGGCGATCTTGCCTATTTCAAAGTCTGATAAGCTCATGTTACCATTCCATCTTTATCCTTCACATTCCACAGCAAGCTGGGGGTACACCAGTCACGCGCGTAGCGCGAAAAACAGGCTTGCCTGTCACCCTTCGACTCCGCTCAGGGTGACACCGATAAATCGGTTTCTCGCCTTCGGCGTTGGAGTCTTGGCGAGCACGGATGGATTCCCGCCTTCGCGGGAATGACAGCAAAGTTGCATCGCAGTATATCCGTCAACTGATCTACATTCCTAATGATCCCACAGCCCAGCCGGGGCAGGGTGGGCCACCGTCTTCCTTCCCCTCTCGAGAGGGGTGTCGCGCCGAAGGCGTGACGGGGTGTGTTCTTTGGGAGTTCGAATCAATAACACACCCCTAAACCGACTCTCAAGAGGGGACTTTGAAAAACACACTAACCTCATGCCGAGCGGAGTCGAAGCATGACGTTTTACTGTCGGTAAACACCCTTCGACTGCGCTCAGGGTGACACCGATAAATCGGTTTCTCGCCTTCGGCGTTGAAGTCTTGGCGAGCACGGATGGATTCCCGCCTTTGCGGGAATGACTGTGTGGTTCCATTACAGTATATCCTTCAACAACTCCGCGCGCGGGGAGGGGATCACTTCGATATTGACCAACATCCCGCTTCGTGAAATCACTTCACGGCCCGCTTCCACCGCCGAACGCACGGCGCCGATCGGACCGGTCAGCGTAACAAACGCTTTCCCACCAAGGGCCATGGCCAGTTTGATTTCAATCAGCTTAACATCGGCGGCCTTAGCGGCGGCATCGGCCCCTTCGATCAACGAGGCGACCGAAAACGACTCGATAATGCCCAGTGCATCGAGTTTGCTCACATCGGTTGAAGACGACATAGCCGGGAAAACATCCGGATGAACATTCGGAATCACGAACGAGTCGATCACCGTTTCATTTCCGTGCTGCTCACCGGCGTCTATAGATGCCTGCACCGCCTGTACATCACCGGCGATCAAGTTGATAAACTTGCCGGAACAGATCGTGCGGCTGAGCACCAGTTCGACCGCCGCCGCTTTCATCATGGCATCGGCCGAGCCGATACCACGGGCGATTGAACTGTATTCTATAAGGCCGATTGCGTTGTAAGCCATCTGTTAATTACTCTCGATTCTAATGCCGTCGTCAATGTGCGTCACCCGTCCGTCGATTGATGCATGCACAGTCGCACCGATTGTTCCTTCCGGTATCTCGCCGATCTTCTGTCCCTTCGTGACATTTTCGCCAACCTCTACCAGCGGGACAGCCGGGTATCCAAAGTGCTGTTTCAAAGGTATCACTACCTGCTCGGGTTGGAAACCGTTTTCTACATATTCCGCCGGTCTATCATACGGCATCAAACCAAGCTTGCGAGTCAGACGTTTGATAGACACTTTGCGGTCGGCCTGCATCGGATGGGCCTTAAGGTCGTGATCCGGCGGTGTGTAGGGCAGATTTTTCAATTGGACATTGACCTTGGAACGGACACAGGCTTGTTTGGGATCGAGATCCTCCGGGCAGGCGTAAAGCGAGCAGAGATTGCACTCGCAACAATTGAGGGCGAACTTACTCCAGAAATCTTCTTTCTCACCGGCAAAACCCAGAGTTCGCATCACTTTGTGTGGCTCGATCTCATAGCCCAAAAGATACCTGGGGCAAAACTCGGTGCAGTAGGTGCACTGGTCGCACGCCGACTGACCTATCTTCTTGATCTCAGGTATCGTCTGGCTGCGACGACGGATCAGGGTGTGATCCACCGGCAGCACGATGTATCCTCCGCTTGTTTTTGTGACAGGGGATGACAAATGGGTCACCAGTGTACCCATCATAGCGCCGCCATCGAGCAAGGCGATATCGCCTTCGCATGAGGGTCCTTCAGCCAGTCGCAATAGATCGGAAAAGCTGGTTCCAATTGGCACTTTCAGCGTAATCGGTCTGTTCACCGCCCCGGCTATGGTGATAAACTTCTCGGTCACCGGGATGTCGCTGGCGGCATTGGCTACATTCAGAAGCGTCTCGACATTTGAGACAACGCAGCCGATATCGACCGGGTAGCCACCATACGGAATCAGTCGCTGGGTTGCTTCAAAGACGAGCACGTACTCGTCTCCGGCCGGGTAGTAGTCACCCATTTCGAATATCTCGAAACCGGTGTCGCCGAAGATGCGCCTGAACTGTCCGATAGCTTCTGAGTTTTTGGCTTTGATTCCGAGAATCGTGCGCGAGGCACCCACAGCTTCGGAGGCCAGTTCCATGCCCTGCTTGACCTCGTTCGGAAAGCGCAGCATGAGTTCTTTGTCTTTGGACAAAAGCGGTTCACACTCGGCGCCGTTGGCCAGCATTATCTCAACGTTGGCGTCGAACTTTATGTGGGCGGGGAACCCGGCGCCACCGGCACCCACGATGCCGGCCTGTTTTACTTGTTCAACTATTTTATGCACTCGGAACGGTCCCGTTATCCAATCTAAATCGCACCTTTGTCATGCCGAGCGCAGTCGAGGCATGATCTTTCCGATATATCTCTCACCCTTCGACTGCGCTCAGGGTGACCAATGGATTCCCGCCTTCGCGGGAATGACGGCAATTGTGCTCCCGCACAACCGCATGTAGAGCGAAAAACACACTTGTGTGTCCTCTCTAGAGAGGGGTGCCCCGCCGACGGCGGGGCGGGGTGTGTTCTTCACGCAATGAAATCAATAACACACCCCTAAACCGACTCTCAAGAGGGGACTTATAAGACTGCGCTCTTCCTGAAAGACGCTTTCTGCAATGACCGACAAATCGACCTCACAAAAGAGGCTAAACCTCAACATCCGATTCGAGCTGCTGAGCCCGTCGGTGATTAATACGCTCCAAAAGCCCACCGGAGCGAACAACAATGTAAACTATGGCAACAATCGCACCCAGTCCGACCACGGCGGCGACAATATAGTACCACTTGAGATTACGCATCATGAAATCCTTCATGCTTCATGCACCGATTTTTTGAAAGTGATCTTCTCGGGGTCCAGATCACCTCTGTAAAACTGCTCTTTGACCTCGTACTCATCGATGATTCCGACCACAGCCGCCTCGATCGATGAGTCGTCATTCTCCACGGCCAACCTGGCCGCGCGTCCATAAGCCACCATCACCAACTCCCCCTCACCGGCGCCGAGGATATCGGCCGCTACTACCGTGTCGGTGTTGGGTGCTTTATCGAGGTTATACGGCTGGATGATGAGGAATTTCATCCCCTCGGTGTTGGCGGTTTTTCGAGTAGCCCACAGCGACCCGACAACTCTTCCGATAAACATGCTTTAATCCATATCTATGACGCGTCTGATAGCGTCGATTAGCTGTTGTTTGTTTGCTTTTGAAACCTCGCGCCCTTTCAAGTGTAACCGCTTGAGTCCACGGGCCACCTGGCGCAGTTCGACCACGGTCATGTTTTCGAGATCGTGCGGATCAGCACCTGGAGTTCGATCCACGACCTGCGAAGGCGCCGACGATTTAGGCGGAGCTATCGGGGCCCTACCCGACAATCCGCCGGGAACAGTAGGGCTGGGCGGCGTGGGAGCGGAGTCGTAACTCAGTGGCGGGCGGTCGTCACCGGGACGGAACTGCGAGTTGTATACTTTTGTCGGGATGAGCGGCGACAAACCATCGTCGGGATTGGGGATGACATGTACCGCGACCAGTTCACCGATTCGTTCCACTGCCTGAGCTGCGGCCTCTACAGAAGCCTGTACGGCTCCGAGTTCACCCTCGATTCGTATGATCATCATACTGGCACCGGTATACTCAACCGACGCGACCACTACCGCAGCCGCCTTGGCGGCGGCATCGGTGGCCTCGATAGTGCTTATCAAGCCACGCGTTTCTATAAGGCCGAGGGCGTATTTGGACATTGCCTAAGAATAAGTCAAAGCGGTCCAAAAGTAAACCGGTAGCACTGTGCGACCGGGTAAAAAAAGCGGGGCGGCATTCCAGAGAGCCCGTTGAAATACCGCCCCGAGATAGTGGGCCACCCGCACTCCCCTCGAATGCGGGTGGCCTGTCCTCAGAGAAAAAACATCCAAGCACATTTTACAGCGCTCAGGGAGCAAAAATGACAGTCAACATGTATGCAACCGGTATGCCGCATCTCCCTGGAGTCGCCTATTAGCGCCCATAACCTACAGTGTGCCAACCGATTACCGTAAGCCCCCGCCAGAATTGAGGATTCGCCTGCAAATTCGATTCGTACAGATGTACGAGCGAAAACGCACAAAAAAAGCGGCAAGCGCCTGTAATACAGACGCTTACCGCAACCAAGGAGTGATCTATCGTTTCGTCGCTCAATACGAAAATGTTGCCTGATACAGGGCTAAGTCGCCGCAGCTAAGGTAGGCAGGCCGGGCCACCGGTATTGATACGCATCAAATGTGGCCTCGTCAGGCCCACGTTGGCATCTGCTCAACCGCGCCGAAGCTTCACCATGCATCCAGGAACAAGCCTGCTGCCTGGGCTAGCTGGCCTGCCCTGACTGGGGCACAATGTCGTATCGTTTTAGTTTCGTTCGCACGGTAGCCTCGTGGATACCGAGCATCCGGGCCGCCTCGGATTTATTTCCTCCGGCGGTGATTAGTGCCTCCACTATCAATTGACGTTCAAACTGCTCAACCCGCTCGAACAAGGAACTGCCGGCTGATGCAGATTCGGTCGTGAATAGGGTTCGCGACAGCTCAACTAAGTCTTTGTCGGCTACCAGGTCGGCCATGACCTCAAGCCGTTTGACCTTGTTGAACAGGTCCCGTGTATTGCCGGGCCAGTCGTAGGCCACAAACTGGCGCACTAACTCCATCGGCGGCTTCTGACCCTCGGCCAAAAGCTTTCGCTGAGTGAGGAAGTGATCCAACAACATTGGGATGTCCTCTTTGCGTTCGCGCAACGGCGGTATACTGAAAGGAATCCCGGAGAGCCTGTAGTACAGGTCACGCCGGAATTCACCCCGTTCAACCATCGCCTCAAGATCCTGGTTGGTCGCGGCAACCAGTTTGATATCCAGGCGAACAGGTTCAGTTGTACCGAGAGGTGTTACCTCTTTCTCCTCAATCACATTGAGCAGTTTGGTTTGCAACTGAAGCGGCATATCACCGATTTCGTCCAGCAACAGGACGCCACCGTTGGCCGCTACAAACAGGCCTGGCTTTTTGTTGTCGGCGCCGGTAAAAGCGCCGCGGTCATAGCCGAACAACTCGGATTCAAGCAGAGTGTGCGGTACCGAAGCGCAGTTTATGGCCACGTATGGTGTTCCCGGTCGAACCACATGGTGGTAATAGCGCGCCATGTGATCCTTACCGACACCGGTTTCTCCAGTCAACAGAAGGGTCAGATCGGCTCGTCCGATAGCGGCCAACTGTTCCTTGAATTGAATTATCGCGGCACAGTTGGTCGGGAAGTCTACATCGCTCTCGTCCGACCGACTGAGTCGATGACCGCTTGCCCCTTCATGGTAGTCGATGGCGCCTATCAGTTTTTCCACTTCCTGACGCTTGACCATCAGCTTCATTCCGGTGAAGAACTCCTCGGCCCTGAATAACAGGGTGAGTCGTCGCCGCACCGGATAGACTTCGGAGCAACCGGCCGCTATCAACACTTCGGCCAATTCGGCTCGTACTCCGGTAGCTTCAAGCATAGCGAGAGCTTCACCGAATAGAGCGGTTGCTTCATCAGTCCGACCATCAGCCTCGGCGATAATGGCAGCTACCTTTTTGAGGGCTCCAATCTCGACACGATCGTGCGCCGTTTCCATTGTAACGGTCGCTTTCGACAGGTACCGTCGAGCTGTGCGGTAGTTGCCTATCTTGACACATAGTTCGGCCAGATGACGCATGACCCGACCACCAAGACTGGTGCCCGGCGCGGTCCGCTCGGCGATCTCCAGCGCCTTTTCCAGCGTCTCGCGAGCTTCATCCAGACGGCCTAACCGATAGCGCAACTCACCCAGATAAGTGAGACAAATCGCTTCGTCACGAGGCCGGCTGAATTCCAGTGTGCCCGGTAAGGCTGCTTCGAGAGTTTCCTCAGCAATAGCATACTCACCCTTGAGCATCTGGACATAGCCGAGCGCAATATTGGCCCGGGTTACTTCGAGCCAGTCGCCCAACTCGCTTGATAGTTCAATGTTGAGATTGAGATGCTTTTGAGCCTCCTCAAAGTCGCCAATGAAAGTATGGATACGGCCAATGTTGCCTACCATGTAGGCCAGCTTGGCCCGATCACCTAAACGTTTGGCGATCTGAATAGCATCCATGAGGTTGCCCAGAGCATTCTGGTACTCATGCTGACTGTAGAAGTGTCCGGCCAGAAGGTTGAGAACCCTGGTCTGTCCTTCCAAGCAGTCGTTTCTACGAAAAATCGACTCTGCGTCGCGCAGGGCCTTTTCCGTTTCCTTCAATTCACCCATAGAACGTGTGATCTTCGCCAATGTAACGAAGATCTCAGCCAACAAAACAGAGTCGCCTTCTTCGGCGGTCTTGTTTTGGGCCATTCTGGCGGTCCGCAAAGCGGCGGGGTGGTTGTCGAGGGAAACGTAGGCCTTGGCGACATGGTGCAGGATAGAACCTGCCCATGTTCCGCCGGCGGTGTCAAAAGTATCACGATTCGTTTCGTAATACCGCACCGCGCCGGCGAAATCTCGCTTTGTTACCAATGACGCTAAGTAGTGCGCCATGGCATCGCGAAACTCAATGCCAACGGGTGTTTCCTTCGACATTATTGGTTGCCTCCAAAGTTGGTGTTGACGGGTTGGGTCGGTTCAATCTCCTGGATCCGCCCTTGGATGAAGTGGTCGGCTTCGGCATCGTTCTTGTCCTCGACGCCGCTAAAGCCCAGCCACTTGAACAGGATGTCGGTGATAATCATATCGGCCGGAATCCAGCCGCCGCCGATTGCGCCACCGGTACCACCGGGACCATCGTCGGGACCATTGTCGCCACCCCAGGTGTGGTCATCACCGGTTGAGGGACTGGCATAGCTCCACGGCGCCGAACGGGAGAAAGCCTCACCGCTAAGCGCGACCAGCAGCGTCAACACCAACGCTGACACAAAAATCGTGCGTTTCATCGCATCACTCCTTGGTATGAGTTATGGTAAAGATAACTATTCTTGTCACCTTCATGTATGGCGGGGTAGGCGGAATGAGGTTGGCTTGGTCCATAAGCCCATTATGCATCCCACCCTCACATAGAAGGTACGCCGTAAGGTGTTGTTTGTCAAGGGCTTTTTCCGGTGAGACATGGTGTGTGCGAAGATGCGACAAAGCCTTTGTGGGCCTACTATCTCGCTGGTAGGTAGTGGACGGGGCAAAAGTGGAACGGCACAGAATTGCGGTCCGGACGGGTCAGCCATCAAACACAGAGGCGGCAAGTCTTGCGGGGGGGGAGCAAGGCAGGTCTGTCCGCTGACGTAACGAATCGCCGGGACCCCGAGGGGTCCCAACCTACGAAGACTGCTGCGATGGGTGGGCTCTACGTAGGGTTTGGATGTTGCGCTGGGTCCTTCTCGCCACGGGCGGGGGATGAGACCCAGCGCGTGGATGACCAGCAGGGTCACACTCCGCCGCGGCGGACCAGGACCCTACTGAACGGCAAGACTTGAGTCGCCCTTCGACTCTGCTCAAGATGAAGTTGGTGTGCTCGTTTTGAGGTCACGGGGCGCAAACATGCTATCCTAAACTACCTGTGAATATAATCCCCGATCTTGCGAATGCGAATCATCTCATCGTCGGACAGAGGACCCTTGGCGAGGGCAGTGACACCTTCATCGAACTCCCTCTCGTTGCGAGGTCCCATCATGCAGAGATCGACGTGTGGATCGGACAAAACGAAGCGATAACAATCGGCCGCCGACAACGATTCTTCACCGGGTGGCATCTTTTTCTGCTTGAGCAGTTTCGCCCAGCAGGTTGCGGTGAAGACTGTGATCCCCGGCCTGTCGTGGTCTGAAAGGTATGGGAAAATATCCCCTTCGGCCCCTCGGTGCACCGCATTATATCGCACCATGAATATATCTATCGATGAATCTTCCAGCTGCGCCAGTTTCCCGAAAAGACTCCGGTTGTGTCCGGACAATGCGATGTGGCGGACCAGACCTGCCTCTTTCATGTCGATTGCCTTGGCAATTATGCGCTCGGACGGAGATTTGTTGTGCCAGCCCAGAACCAGCACGTCGGCATAGTCCAAGTCAAGCGTTCTGAGACCCTTCTTGATCGAACGCGAAAGCGTTATCCCGAAGTGATCGAAGGATTGCAGCGCTACGATCATATTCTCACGATTGTTGGCAGCCAGATTCCGAAGACCGTCTCGCATACCACGGGTGCGCAGGGCCCCCCAATAGAAGTAGTTGATATTATACTCGTGAAACGCCTTTTCGACAGTCGCCGCGGGTGTTCCGTAAGCGCTGGCCAACCCAAGACGGCTGACCTTGAGTCCTGTGCGGCCGAGTGGTCGGTGGGCTGTGAAATCAGATCGGTCCATGGTTGTTTCTATTGTACTATCGCCATTCGGCCTTGGCAAGGCCTGAGATTGCTTCCAACAGCGGAACTAGAGCGAGTTAACTTTGTTGTTGCAAAACGGACTTGGAGACTCTATTTATGAGTGCCAACACGGCTTTACTTACAATTAAGGTGTGTCGAAGTATATGCAGGAACCGAATTCAGACGACCGGACCAGTACTCATTTCGCGTTGAAGCCCGGCACAACAGTCGCACACTACCGTCTGGTTGAGAAAGTCGGAGCCGGCGGGATGGGTGAGGTTTATCTGGCCGACGACACCAAACTTCAGAGACAGGTGGCGCTCAAATTCCTTCCGTCGGCTCTCGCGAACGATGAAGAGGCCAAGTCACGGTTCATGCGGGAGGCTCAGTCGGCTGCGGTCCTGAATCATCCGAATATTATTCATATCTACGAAGTGGGTCAGTTTCACGATCGACCCTATTTCGCGATGGAGTACGTACCCGGTGACACCTTGCATCGTTTCGCCCACGATGACCCCCAATCGGTGGAGGAAGTTGTAGAGATGATGCTCCAATTGTGCGAGGGGCTCGCTGAAGCGCACAGTCATGGGGTAGTGCATCGCGATATCAAGGCGGACAATATCGTAGTCGACAAAAAAGGTCGACCACGCATCCTCGATTTTGGTTTGGCCACGGTGGCCGGTGATGCAAAACTGACCAAGACAGGCTCCACTATCGGTACGATTGCATATATGTCGCCGGAGCAGGTTGCCGGCAAACAGATAGACCAGCGTTCAGATCTGTTCAGCCTTGGCGTGGTTCTCTACGAAATGCTGGCCGGTCGGACACCGTTCAAACGTGACAGCGAGGCAGCAACACTTCAGGCCATAGTCAACGACGAACCACAACCGCTCGAAAGATATCGCAGTGGCCTTCCGGAAGATTTGTGCAAAATCGTCGACAAGCTTCTGTCCAAAGACCCGGACCTCAGGTATCAGTCAGCCGAAGGTGTACTTCCAGACCTACGCCCGCTTCGGGCTGGTTCCTCAACCAAATCGACGCCGGTGGTGCTGCCTCGCAAACGCTCACCGTTGCCGCTGATCGGACTAATCGGCGTTCTGGCCGTTCTGGTTGTCGCGGTGATTTTCTGGAAGCCGTGGGAGACAGAAACACCGGTGGACACGGTACCAATGATCGCCGTGCTGCCGTTTGAGAACCTGGGGGCGCCGGATGACGAATACTTTGCCGATGGTATGGCCGACGAAGTAACCTCCCGATTGGCCACTATCGAAGGTTTGGGCGTGATCTCCAGCATCAGTGCCATCAAGTACAAGGACAGTGACAAAAGCCTAACCGAAATCGGCCAAGAGCTTAACGTTGGCTACATACTGGCCGGCACGGTAAGGTGGAGCAAGGTCTCAGGTCAGGCAAAGGTGCGCATCACACCGCAGTTGATTCGGGTTGCCGACGATCGTCAGATGTGGGCGGAGATCTACGATCGTGAACTGATGGAGGTGTTCGCGGTCCAGGCTGATATTGCAATGCAGATCGTTCAGCAACTTGGTCTGACACTGGTAGAAACTGATCGCACGGGATTAGCTTCACAACCAACCGACAATCCGGAAGCCTATGCCCACTACCTAAAGGGAGTAAGCATGACCCGGGATCCTGACATAGGATCGATTCGGGGGAGTAATCCTGCTATTGCCCAGTTTGACAGCGCATTGGCCTTAGACCCGGACTTCGCACTGGCCCACGCTTACAAGTCGATCGCCCATTCCTGGGAGGCCTTTGGCTTTCTCTGGTGGCAGAAGGACACGACGGATCACCGAGCTATGTCGCTTACTTCCGCTCAGAAGGCACTTGAACTACAGCCGCAACTGTCGATGGGGTATCTGGCAATGGGTACTTATCATAATCTGGTGGGACGAGATTATGATCGAGCACTTGAGGAATTCTCAAAGGCACGCTCAGAGATCCACAGTGATGCCCAGTTGATTTCCTCGATTGCTCTGGTCGAGTGGCGTCAGGGGAGATTTGGTGATGCTCAGGCGAACTATCGTCGAGCGGTGGAGCTCGATCCGCTCACGGCAGAGAACCAGTTTAGTCTGGCAATATGTCTTTCCTTCACCAATGAGTTTGACGAAGCGTTGCTGATAATGGATCGAGCAATTGCATTGGAGCCGGACCAGGCAATGTACTATACGCGCAAGATAGGTTTGCTGATAGATGGATACGGCGACTTGGAAGGCGCCAAAGCAGTTCTTGAGGAAGCGGCCAAGCATGTGGACGTGCTCGAAGTATTGGCTGTGGAATTCTTGCAGTATGGATTAACGGAGATTTCAAACGACTCGCTTTTGAACAGCCTTTCGGGGCCTTTCCGAGATTCAGTACCTCCCGGAATGTATTACGGCGCAGTCGCCCAGGCATACCGCACTGCCGGACAAACAGAATTGATGATCGAATACTGTGATTCCACAAGGATCGCACTTGAGGCGATCTTGTCTTATGTGACAAACGAGCACGGGGTCTACGAAGTTTTGGGGATGGCCTATGCCTGTCTGGGAGAGGCTGACAGGGCGATTGAGGCGGGACTCAAAGCGAAGGAGATGATGTCGGTTGACGACTGCCACTGGTGAGGACCGGGTGTGGTCATGGTCATGGCCAAGATTTACACGATGGTGGGGGAGCAGGACGCAGCCATCGATGAGTTGGAGTATTTGTTGTCGATAGAGGGTGGTTACACTGCGCACAGCCTGAATCTCGATCCTGAGTTTGATCCCCTGCGTGAGCACCCTCGTTTTCAGTCTTTGTTGGAGAGGCACGGGCTCGTTCAGCGCGGTAGTTGAGAAGTGTTCCGAACTACTTTATCCAGTTTCCTTCACAACCCTGCCTTGGGTATTCGGTTTATCTGGCAACAGCCACTTCTTCGGATAATTGACGTTCATGACGATGCTTGATCCTGCACTGAGCAGTGGTAACCTGACGCACAACACTTGAGTTGCCACGAAATCTGCGGGCAACGCGATCAAGGATTTTCAGATGTCTGGGACTGCCAACGATTTCGAATGTCTGACACGCTACCATCACTTCATCCTCGTCTTCCGATTCAATTTGAGCTTGCGCTGCTCTAATCTGTCTTGTGATGTATGCTTGGGTCTCTTCTGCCAAGGATTGGGCGGCAGTAAGCCGAGACAGCTTAAGCGCTCGAATATCCTTTCGGATGGTCCTGGTACGAACAATCGATAAGACTGATACGATCAGGAGCAGTGCGCTCACAGCCAGTACAACTATTTCAGCCATCACTGTCCTCCTGCAGTTGTTTTTGGGTGACCTTGGCGAAAGTGTACACCGTATACGACACGCTGGCTAATACCGCCACAAGATTGGCCACGAGGTATAAATAAAGCTTGCTAAGGCCAAGGGTCGCTTCGTTGCAAAAATACTCTTTGGTCAAGACATCGTGTTTAATGAAACCGAAGACCATCAGAATCAGGATTGCTACCATCCGAGAATATTCTGCGGGGCTGTTCAATTTGAAGAAATGGGGCAAACGCAACTGGACCTGTCTCAAGTGCACAGAGACTCCAAATAGGAGCATTGAGGAAAACAGCAAAAGGTCCCCCTGTGCAAACACCTTGAGTACCGGGTGTCTAGAGTCGACGATAAAACTCTGATCGAAGTACACCATTAAAAGCACACCCAATGGAAGCACAACTTGCCAGACTCGCCAGTCTGTGTGCTGCGCCCTGATTACCGGTTCGCCCGTGTAGGGCACCTTCGTGTTATCTTCACTCATATCGGTATTTCCCCAAAGTCTTCTGTGTTATTGGTCGCGCATTAGTTTTGGCAAATCCTGCGACGGCTCTAACAGGTCAGCGATTCCTACAGCGGCATGATTTGCTCAACCTTTGCAAGAAAAACGCCAACATCCTTCAGTTCCAAACGGGTGGAAAAACACCCAGCAGGTAAGAGCGCCTCAGTAAAGTCGTCTGCTATCTTTTTGTCAAGGCGCGTCGTAAGAACGAGTACGCTTGTGCCAGATGCATCCAACTTGCTCTTCATCAGCCTATAGAACACAAGACCAGTATCATAACCTGAATCCGTCTTCGATGCAGGGTACTTCTTCTCTTCCTCGGTATTCTTGGTCGGTATCATTACATCGAGAATCAACAGGTCATAGGTGAATTCGCACAGTTTCTCTTCGGCCTGGCTGACACGATTCACAGTGGTGACTTCATATCCAGCCATTTCTAGCTTCTCAACATATGGCGTCAACCACGATGCGTCATTGTCGAGCCAAAGGATTCGACCCTTGCTCTCTTGCGCTTCTTCCTGCATAAGACTGTATTAACTCCTTACCTTTGTAGTGTGCCGCACGGCTGGTCTTTGTACTTCTACGCTGGACATCAGCAACCTTGAAGAGCCTTGGCGGCGGATTTCACTATCCCTCAAACCCATCTAATCATACAACAGTTACTCCCTATTAGGCAATTTATTTTATACTCTGTCTAGACTCCCTTGTGTTGGCAGGCGTACGATGAAAGTGGAGAGTCTTTCGTGCTTTTCAGACAGTTCCACACCCAGATCTCCCCCCACCGCTTTTATCAATTCCCTGGCTACCCAAAGACCCAGCCCTGCTCCACCATGGTGGCGACCCAGTCCAACATAGTAGCCGCGTCCAAATTTCACAAAAATCCGCTCGACTTCATGAGGTTGTATGGGTTCGCCAACGCTCCTGACCTTCAGCACTGCTTCACCAGTCTTCCGTTCATAGCCACACTCTATATCCACTCTTGAGTCCTCATCGGCGTACTTCATTGTATTATGGATTAGACTGTAAAGAACGCTCGTGAAGACCATGCGTGGCAAGTGTACAGTCGGAAAGCCCTGAGCAGTGATGGAGTGAAAGCTCAAGTCAGGCCGAGCTTGGGTACTTTGTAGTCTCTCGGCAAGCCTTCGCATTTCTTCTGGCGCGTTGATCGGTTCGTTGACCAATCTTACGTCCTGCTCAGCCTCTACAGCGAAAGTGCTGAAGGTGCCGACAGAAAGGCAGAGGGCGTCCTCTATCAAGTCATGGAGCCGACGCAGACGTACCTGAAGAAAAGGCGTCAGATGGACATCAAGCACAACCGACACTGCGCCTGACATACTGGTCAAGGGGCCTACTATCTGATGCGTGAGTGTCAGGAGTTGTTTCTCTCGGTCATCGGCCATGGCTTCAGCTACCTGCAGCGCTTGTTCGGCTGCATCTGCATGCCGTACAGCCTCCAGCCTGTTTGCCTCCGATTTCTGCATCTGCAACTGCCACCTGATTATTTGCACCAATCGCAGAGCGAGTCTTTCGCCCAATTCTTGATCAGCATCTGTAAACCAGCTACCCTTGAGTCGACGATTGACAACTTTGATGACGCCGTAGTTCTCAGATTTGGAGCCTATCGGTATCCCCATCCAGGATTCGATAGGACTGCCAAGTGCCTTCTCGAGGATTTGGAGCATTGGTCCATTGAACTCTTGCTCATGAAGGCGGACATCATCGATTCGCATTGTCTCCCCACCGTTAGCCACCAGATCAGTCATACTTCCAGTCCGGAAGATTATGTGATCATCTTCAAGCTCTATCTTCTTTGAGAAACCAGGTGACGCCTCGAGAGCAAATAGATCCTTGTCCGGCGGGTCACGGTAGATTATCATGCAACCTTCGGCGTCTAAGTGCTTCTTTAGAACATCTGCCGCCGATGGGAACACTTGTGCGAATTCCTTCAATCGGAATAAATCATCAAGTTCCCGAATCGCCTCCGCTTTTGCTCGTCCCAAGACTTGGCTCAACGCATCAGCAAAGACATCTCCGAGTACGTTCACGAATAACTCTTCCTGGGTGATGATGGGTGGTCCCTTTTCCCTTCCTGTCAAAACTAACAGCGCAACTCTGCGCTGTCCCACCATGATCGGTACTATCACAGCCGGAGCATCTAAGGCGTCCGCGAACAGGTCCCAAACCTCCTCTTGCTTTTGGACCGCTTTCTTTAGGGAACGATAGAACAGACATTTTCTGGTTGCCATTACTGAGCCATCTGAAATAACCCTTGAGGTGTCAGCCTGTTCAGCTTGCCTCCCGTATTGGGGTCCCATTATGAGGAGCCGCCCCTTGTCTTGGTGCACTACCTCGTACCAGAGGCACGCCGATCCATACCACAGAGCCTCTTCGCTTGTGCAGAGATCTTCAAGTGACTTACTAACGGCTTCATCAAATCTCGATTGCACCGATTCATCAGAAACAGCTAAAGAACCATAATCAGGAATTGTACTGGATTCCTGGCGAAAATGGTCCTTACATCTTTGTAATATGCGGAGCCTGGCTTTTACTACTTCTTCGGCGGCGGATCTGAGCGAAGATATTATGGTCACCGTAAAGACCGTGACCGCCAGGGTCCCCAATATCGGACCAGCGCCCAGAAAGAGAAAGACCCCCGTCGGGTGGTGCGGATCAACACCTAATTGAGGTGCGACAAACTGTCCAATAATCAACAAGCCCAACAAACCGGCGAAGAGTAGAACAGCATAGTTGCGATTGCGGCCTACGTATGCACCGTAGATAACCAGATTCAACACCAGCAAGATAGTCAGATGCGAGAATCCGAGTCCCATTATTGCACCGACAAGTACTGTGACATACAAGACACCAAAGTCCAACGTGAAGTACAAGTCGAACCGGGGCGGAAGATCTTCCGAGCCGGCCTTTGCAGCCCATCGCTCAATCCCCTTCGCAAACGATCTGTGCAATGCGAGATTCAGCCCAACCGCAGTGAACCAGGCGCCCCCTAACACGTACACCGACATCCAGTATTCCTCATAGACCTCAGCTACGGTACACCCATACCAAACGAGCAAGACGTAGGACCCCCAAAACGCCCCCGATAGGGCCAGGAAGATCGCTCGCTGATTGTAGAAGAACATGGCCAGCGGCGAGTGTCGCAACTCTGTCACTTGGTAGCGCTGTAGTCCTCGCAGCAGGCTGAACCGTCCCACCAACGCCTCAAGCACGCTTCTTTCGTAGAGCTTTCTGGCTTGCCTGTCGAACCAACCACGGACCTTATTGATCGGCCACCTGGTCTTGCCGCTGATTGGGCGGGATCGATCCGTTGGTCGCCCAGATACTGGATCGGTCATCGCCTGTCACTCCGTTTCCCTATTTGCCTGGTCTTGAACACTTGCGCAAGTATAGTAAACTTAAAACAAGGTGTCAACAGTCGATTCATGCTTCGGATCAGGCTATTGCAGCCTGATCGAAGCCCCGAACCAGAGAGATCAAATCGCACGGGCTAAGGACCGCGCGCCCCTACTCCTCCAGGCGTCGGATATAGGTCCACAGGGCCACTACCACCAACGTGATGAAAAGCGTGGCCAGACCAAGCCCCTGCCGCCGGAAAGACCACTCATCAATCAGAGCACCGGAGTTAGCCCTCACTTCCATCGCTTTGTTGTAACCTTCGTCGGCCATGGCCAGGATAGTATCCAAGGCGAAAGCGTGGACCTGGGTCCGCGTGGCAATCAAAGTTTGCTGAACCTCTTTGAAGCGGAACTCTTCATCGGTGGTCATCATGCCTTTGGTGATAGCGTCGTCGAGAGCCAGTCGCGCTTCGTTGTGGGCGTTGGCAAGTTTCTCAACGGCCAGCGACATGGCCGCGGCGATAGCCAGTCCCTGTGTACCGTCATCTTCATCATGGCAGTTTACGCACAGCGACGGTTCTCTGTTGCCGACCATCTGGTCGAACGGTTCTTCGATCAAGTGGTTCGAGTGGCAGGTTTCGCACATCGGGAAGTCGTTTTCTTCGAAAGCGGCCCGATGGGGCGAGGCGTCGAACAACTCCGCCTCAATCGCATGGCAGTTACCACATACGTGCGACACCGATGTCATCCCCGGCGGCGCCGCTCCGTGGTTGCCATGGCAGTCGTTACAGACCGGCGCACCCAGGTCGTTGCGTTCAAACAACGCCTTGCCATGAACCGAGGCCGTGTAGTTTTCAAACTGATCGGTCGGGATGTTATAACCGGCCATGTGCGTTGTGTCGGCGTGACAGTTGGCGCAGGTCTGTGGCAGGTTCAAAGGATGCGTATTGGAGTGTGGTGTACGTGCGTCGGCTATCTGGTGTGAGCCATGGCACGAAGCACAGTTGGCGGCCTTGTCATCTCTGTCATTGAACAAGCGCTGACCATGAATCGAAGTTTTGAATTTGGCCAACTGGTCGGTCGGTAGCGAGGGATTGTGCTCGTGCATGTAGTTGGCATCGCTGTGACAACGGGCGCAAAAGTCCGGCACTTCCAGATGGGTGGGCACGCCACGCCAGCCGCGCGACTCGCGAACGTCATCCATATCGTCAAGCGACCGATCGCCGCCGTGGCAATCGGCACAGCCGAGACCTTTCTGGAAGTGGATGTCGCGTGTAATCAGGTGCGACGGTCCGCTATCTTCGTCCTCAAAATCCTGGTGACAGGTGAGGCAGTTGTCATCCTGGGCTGTGACAAATGTGGGTGCGAGTATCAGCCCGAGGATTATTATGAACAGTTTTGTATTCATTTCATCCGCCTCCTATTCCAGTATGTATCCGAGCGCCGTCATGACAATCACGAAGGCCAGCACGAATATGCCGAAAGCCGTGAACAGTTTCGAGGGCTTTCCTTTGGCGGATTTTCGATTTAAGTAAGGCACCAGGGTCCATATCAGCCCACCAATGGTGAAGACGCCGATGCCGAACAGCTCACCCTCCATAAACCAGACGTGGGCCGGGAGCATTTTGAGCGCCTGGAAGGCAAACATGAAATACCACTCCGGTCTGATCACGGCCGGCGGTGGAGCAAAGGGATCAGCTTTGGCCCCCAGCGGCCAATGAATGGCGCCGATGCCATCCGGGAAAAGCACAGATAAAACGGCCAGGAGGTTTAGCACGATCAGCCAGACCAGCAAGTCACGAAGTATGAAGCTGGGGAAAAACTTCTGATACCGCTTTTGATCGGCCGGCATGTTCTCCCAGTGCAGAGGTTCGCTCATCCCCTGCCGCTGCAAGAAGAGCAGATGCCCCGACAAAACCAACGTGGTGATGCCGGGCAGGATGGCGACGTGTAATCCAAAGAACCGTCCGATGGTGGCGCCGGTAACTTCCTCGCCACCGCGCATGACAATCAAAATCTGTTTGCCGACCACCGGTATCGCGCCGGCCATGCCGGTACCTACTCGGGTGGCAAAGAACGACAGCTCGTTCCACGGAAGCAGGTAGCCTGAGAACCCGAACATCAATGACAGTCCCAGTAGCGCCATTCCCGACAGCCAGGTCATCTCACGCGGTCGGCGATAGGCCGAGGTGAAATAGACACTGAACATGTGGATGAACACGGCGAGAACCATCAAATTGGCCGACCATGAGTGAAGCGAACGTATCAACCAGCCGAACTCGACGTTGGAGATGATAAACCGCACCGACTCGTATGCGGAATCGGCGCCGGGGCGATAGTACATGAGAAGCAGAATTCCGGTCAGGACCTGCACGATAAACAGAAAGGCCGAAATGCCACCGAAGTAATAGAAGATCGAGTGGCTGTGGACCGGCACCACCTTGCCCCGCATGTACTCTACCAGCGAATCCAATTTGAAACGCTCATCGAACCAACCGTAGATTTGTGAGCCCATGTTATTGTCGGTGGGGTTCGTCATTATGCATCCTCCCGACTGACAAAGATCGTTCCGTCGACTTCGTTAATCACATACGAAGCCAGCGGCTTGGGGGGCGGACCGGATATGTTCTGTCCATCAAGATCATAACGACCATTGTGGCAGGAACACCAGATAATACCAAGGTCGGGTCGGTGCTGCACGGTACAGTCAAGATGAGTGCAGGTGGCGGCCAGAGCCCTCAACTCGCCCGCATCACTCATGAAGATAATACCTAACTCACGACCATATTTGAAGTACTTCGCCCGGGTAGGGTCGGCCTCAATGTCGGTCCGCGCAAAGGTCAGTTTCAATTGGGAAAGCTTGGCCTCACCGACAGCCGGGGGGGTAATGAACCTCGCCACCGGGTACAATATCGATCCGAGCGTAGCCACGGCACCACCACCAAGAAACAGTCCCAGGAAACTACGGCGGCTTGTTTTCTTCTCTGTCACTATACCTCCGAAGTCGTTCGTCTACATCAGCGGACATGGTAAGAAGATGCGCCGTTTAAGTCAAACGGAAACGGTCTCCTATTCAATCAATCAGGACTGTTTTTATGTACCATTCTCAGAGAACGGCTATGGCGTCAATCTCAACCTGAACCCCTTTGGGCAGCCCGCGCACCGCCACTGTGGCCCGCGCCGGTGGCTTGTCGTCAAAATAGGAAGCGTAAACCTCGTTCACAGCGACAAAATCGGCCATATCCTGCAAGTAGATGGTAGTCTTCACCACGTCGGAAAAAGCCGCCCCGGCCGCCTTGAGAACAGCCTGCAAATTGGTCATGACCAGCTTGCACTGAGCAGTTACGTCACCATCGAGCAGTTCACTTGTCCCCGGCACCAGAGCTATTTGACCAGAGCAGTATATCGTGCTCCTTCCAGTGGCTTTAACGGCTTGCGAATAGGGGCCAATTGCGGCCGGAGCCTGGTCGGTTGTGATGATTTCTTTCATTGTGATAGATCACTTTCTCGCGCTTCGCGGCGATAAATCGCTTTCTAGTTGTTAACCTCAACTTCATTTCCGGGTGGCACCCTCAAAGCTTCCTTTGGGGGTGACCCATAAATGGGCTTCTTGCGCGTCGCGTGCTTGTAACTTCAACTTCTCTTCCCGGGTGGCACCCTCAAAGCTTCTTTGGGGGTGTCTTTGCTACGTCAACGGTATATCATCTCGATCCAAGCTTATCGGACCACATCCCAAATTCGCCCAATCCAGAAAGCTCGACCACTTCCATTCCTCAGCAGACTTCACTAAGCCTGCCCTAATTGGATTGTTATGTATATAATCTATAGATTTCACCAAGGCAATTCTACTGACAATGTTTCTGTCATAACCACCGCCTGCTTGCCAAAACCTATACGGCGTGGACTTTTCTGTGGTCGAGAACTGCGCCAACTTTTCTGATCCCGATTTTCTGGCTTGATCCATCACGCGTCGTGACACTGGCTGCTTGATACCCTGAAGAATCCTGGCAATGTCATATGTGGCATAAGTTGGATAGATTATTAGATGGACATGAGTCGGCATGAACACATAAGCCCAGAGCATAAGAGAATGTCTTTGTTTGCTCAGCGAAATTGCTTCAGCCAAGTATTGGCAGTATTGGTGATTGGACAGATACTGACGGTTTTGGTAACATGAAAACGTCAGTTCGTGAGCGTGACCCGGAGTGTTGAAACGCTTTCGTCTACCCATTCTTCACACAATATCAACTTTACTCCCGCCCCAAGCAAGGCTTGAGACGGCCACCCACTAAAACCGACTTCGCTCCTGGGTAGCACCCTCAAAGCTTCTTTGGGGGTGGTGATAAATCGCTTTCTAGTTTGTAACCTCGGGCAGGTTCTTGACCTTTGAGCGCGTAGCGCATATAGCAGGCTTGCCTGCCCGCCCCAAACAAGGCTTGAGACGGCCACCCACTAAAACCGACTTCGCTCCTGGGTGGCACCCTCAAAGCTTCTTTGGGGGTGGTGATAAATCGCTTTCTAGTTTGTAACCTCGGGCAGGTTCTTGACCTTTGAGCGCGTAGCGCATATAGCAGGCTTGCCTGCCCGCCCCAAACAAGGCTTGAGACGGCCACCCGATGTAACATGCCTGAATATATCGCTATCCTCATGTTACTCACAACGAAAAAGCCACCGCGTGGTTTTTGGTGGACCATGCCCGGCAAGCATGGTATCTTGTCGGTCAAGGAAAACTATGCACGAACAAATGTTATTAGGCCTGGCCGGTATTGTCGCACTGGGCATTGGCGCCCAATGGCTGGCCTGGCGGCTGAAATTACCGGCTATCCTGCTCTTGTTGGTTTTCGGGATATTCGCCGGTCCGGTTAGCGGCTTGCTGAATCCCGACGGACTTTTTGGTGAGCTTCTGTTTCCTCTTGTTTCTGTTTCGGTGGCGGTGATTCTTTTCGAGGGCGGCCTCAATCTTCGCTTTCGTGAACTGCGCGGTGTGGGCGGCGTGGTAGTGCGCCTGGCCACTTTGGGTGTGCTGATCACGTGGGTGTTGACATCGGCGGTGGCCTGGTTGCTTCTTTCGATGTCGCTGTCGACAGCTCTTTTGTTGGGCGCGGTGCTGGTGGTCAGCGGTCCGACCGTAATCATGCCGTTGTTGCGCCAGATACGACCGGCCGGGCAGGTAGGTTCGATAGTTAAGTGGGAAGGTATCATCAATGACCCGCTGGGTGCTATCCTGGCTGTAATCATATTCGAATTGATTCTGGCCGGTGGATCGCAGGCGGGTACCTCACAGGCCATTCTGTCTATGGCCGCAGCTCTCTTGTATGGAAGCGTTATCGGTTTGGCCGGAGCCGCAATCATGATGTTGCTTCTCAGGAAATACCTGATCCCGGATTTCCTGCAAAACCCGGCCGCCCTAATGGTGGTGGTCCTTTGTTATGCCGCCGCCGACATGCTCCAAAGCGAGGCCGGACTGTTGGCTGTGACCGTCATGGGGTTGGTATTGGCCAATCAAAAGTATGTTTCGGTTAAGCATATCACCGAGTTCAAAGAAGACCTTCGGGTCATCCTGATCTCCAGCCTGTTCATTATTCTGGCCGCCCGGTTGCCGATTGCCGATGGTCAAATGGGCAGTATTCAGGGATGGATCTTCGTGCTTGTTTTGGTATTGTTAGTGCGCCCGCTGTCGGTACTGGTGTCAACAGTCAAATCATCGCTCAAACGGACCGATCGGATATTCCTGGGCTGGATGGCGCCGCGTGGAATTGTCGCTGCCGCCATTGCTTCGGTCTTTGCTATCCGCCTGGCCGAGCAGGGTGTCCAGGGCAGCGAACAACTGGTCCCGGTGACTTTTCAGGTGATAATCGGCACGGTTGCCATCTACGGCCTGACAGCCCTGCCGCTGGCTCGTCGGCTGAAGGTTGCCGAGCCGAATCCACAGGGAGTGCTTCTGGTGGGCGCCCACAGTTGGGCCAGGGAGATAGCCCAAAAACTGACCGAGGAGAACTACAAAGTAGCACTGATAGACACCAACTGGAACCATGTGACCCAGGCTCGAAGTATGGGCCTGACGGCGCACCTGGGGAACGTTCTCGCGGAAAAAACGTTGCATGAGATGCAACTTAACGGCATCGGCAAGCTACTGGCACTAACACCTAACGACAATGTCAACTCGCTGGCCGCTTTGCACTTTGTCCATCTGTTCTCACGCGCCGGTGTCTACCAGTTGGCGCCGAGCCCGACAGGCATCGATGATGCTCGCTCGGCGGATTTGCGCGGCCGATATTTGTTCGCGGCCGATGCTGACCACGCCACGATCAGTAAACGCTTCGCCAAAGGAGCTGTGATCAAAAAACACTCTATTACTGAGGAGTTCAACCTGGACGGTTTGCACGATCTCTATGGCGAGAATGCGCTACCGTTGTTTACGATGAGTGAATCGGGCGCTCTCAATGTCTGTGTGTCAGGCGATGTACCGTCGGTAAGTGTCGGCGATCACCTGATTAGTCTGGTAACACCGAACAAGGATCAGGGATGACAGGTTATCCGCTGAGGACTTGGGCGGTATCTTTTGAGGTCTATTACTTGACAGCGGCTGCCTAATACACTTGATTTAGAGTACTGCGATTGAATTAAGTTGCTTCACCCGGATCGACCGGCGAGCAGAATACGACTTTCTGGTGAACACCGTCCTCACCAGGTTGTTGCGCCCGCATGGAGTTAGATCTTCGGCACAGGATGCCGAGTGGAGTTTCGGCCGGACGGCAAATGGAAAAGGGAACCTGGAACAATGTATATAATCGAAAAAACGGAATATGGCTACCACATGACCTTTGGTGGTAAGATACTCGAAGACGAGATGGCTGCCTGGGTCGAGGAGTCAGTACAGGTGTTAGCCGAACAGCGGGGCAAATTCTCGGTGTTCGTGGATATGCGCACGCTCGAACCGATTGCCTCGGAGTCCCAGGTGCAGATGCAGAAGGGACAACGGATGTACAAGCAGAAGGGGATGGAACGGTCGGTGGTTATTCTCGAAAGCGCGACTCTCACGCGCCAATTCCAACGCATCGCCAAACAGACCGGTATCCTGCTATGGGAACGGTACATCGATGCATCTCTGGTCAAAGACTGGGAGAAGGTGGCCCTGGACTGGATCAAGAACGGGGTCGAGCCGCAGGAGGCGTGAGGGCTATATCCCTTATCTGCCCAATGCCCATGCCTCGACTGTGCTCACCCTTCGACTCCGCTCAGAATGACATGGGCCCGACGCACGACCATGTACACCGCGCACAAGCCCCTCCCTAAATCAACGCCCCTTCCTCCCAGCCCAGCTTAATCAGTTCGATTTTTGACGGGTCGGCATTACCCAGTTTATACCGCGTGTCGGCAAAGGCAATGTGATGGGCGGCCGGTTTGATCGGTTTGTCCTGATTGAAATGCTCTTTGCGCTTGGCGTTAAACAGACGCAGGCCGACACTGTCTACAGCCACCGGATCGGTACCGACAGCCAGCCCGCCATAGGTCCACACATAAGTAGTATCAAAGTGATGCGGGCCGACACCATGAAAGAGCGGTGTCAACAGCACCAACACATTCAGCCGTGTCTTTCCCTTAACAGCCGGCAGATCCCACAAAGTAGCCAGCGGCGCGCATGAGTTATCGTGATAGTTGGGCGGATTGGGATCGAACATGATGTAGTTCTTGATCAAACTACCCACCCCGGACCAGGCGTGGGTGCGCATCGGGCGGGCATTGATCAATGCTGTCGCTTTCTTAAAGAGAGGATTATTCAGCACACCACGATCATCGATACCGATTCTTTCCTCGGGCACACCCGCATCCATAACGCGCCGCTTGATAGCCTGCTCAACCTGGGTGGTGGTGGGCAAAGGTTCCCATACGTTGGTTTTGATCCCAACGTTGTCATGCGGTTTGATCATTGACTTGAAACAGGCCACCGGATCGTCTTTGTCGAAAAGCTTCATCACCGCCTGGTCGAGCATCGTCTGAATGACCTCACCGTTGATCTTCCCTTTGGCATCGACCGCGGCCGCATCACGTATCAAAACGACCCGCGACTTGTCAGGTTCGGTGATAATCTCCTCTGCCACGGCCGGCAGACCAAGGGCCACGCCAACGGCGGCGCCTGAGACTCCTTTTACAAAATCTCGTCGGGTAATCCGATGGGTTTTCTTATTCATGGTCGTCCTCTCCAAGCATCCCGGCTTTTTTCAGATTCGCCTTCATATTTCCTATGAGTTCCAGCGCTGTTTCACTGTCGACGGCATCAAAACAGATTGTGAGATAATTGTCAGCTTGTGTTGAGGCAACCCACTTATCGGTTTCGATCATAACGGCGTCACCGTTCGCAGTTTCAGGCACATAGTTGTCTATAAAACTTTGGCGTGCCGCCTTCGCGTCGCTTGTTGTTGGGTACTCGATGCACAACAAGTGCGTCGTACCCGGTTCATACGAGGCCAGCACGGCGTTGGTATGTTCGGTCAAATTGAGAATATTCTGCTCGGCCAGAAAATAATGATAGTTCAGCGATGGATGGATGTGAAAAAACCGTTCGGTGAACCTGATGAGGTTGTTTGCAGGCAGAAGCGATATCAGAGCTGGAATTGTCCCAGCGGGCGGTAGCCTTTCGGCCATTGCTCGGGCCAACGAGTCAATCGCGGTTTTCACATCATCGGATGATTTATAGGCAACGACGCAAACGTAATACCTGTCCTGCCAAAAACAGAGCACACTGCCGCGCCGTTCAAAGGCTGAACCTATGCCCGGCTCCTCCGACTCACGTGTATAGCTGAACACACCAAATGCATCGTCGGACGACCCCATATCGAAGATTTCAACCGTAATCTCCGGCGCGTCCGGTTTCGTGTAGCGATGCACGGTTACTTCTTGAAAGGCATACGAACGATAGACCTCGCCGGCGCCGTTGATATAATCAAAGATCGATTCACGGTCGTAGGTTTCAACGCTGTCGGCGGCTCGCCAGCCCATGATTTCATTGGGGGGTGCTATTGCCGAGGTCATGTCTTCTCCCGGTTCGGAGCAGACAGACAGCAGCGTTGCCGATACTGCGGCCAGTGATAGTACAATCGCCTTGAATCGAGTCCTGCCATACATCGTTCCCATCATCCTACTTCTAAACTCGGCATTTCATCGCTCAGTCCTCTTCGTACTGCCGCTTGATTCGACCCAGCACATCGGGATCGGCCAGCGTGGTGGTATCTCCGAGGATTTTGCCGGTGGCAATATCGCGCAACAGACGGCGCATGATTTTTCCGGAACGTGTCTTGGGCAACTCAGGAGCGTAGATTATCCGCTCCGGACGAGCGATAGCACCGATCTTGCGAGCGACAAACTCCTTCAGTCGCGCCACCGTTTTGTCGTCGAACTCAAGCGAACCGGCCAGCGTCACGAAAGCTACCAGACACTCCCCTTTCAAGTCGTGTGGCACACCGACCACGGCTGCCTCGACCACGGTGTCATGCTCAACCAAAGCCGATTCGACTTCCATAGTCGAGATGCGATGTCCGGCTGTGTTGATAACATCGTCGACTCGACCCAGAATCCAGAAGTACTTTCCTTTATCGATCTTGGCGCCGTCACCGGGAAAATAAACGCCCGGCCATTTTGACCAGTAGGTCTCGACAAATCGCTCACGGTCGCCCCAAATACCGCGCAGCATGCCCGGCCATGGTTTGGTGATGGCCAGATATCCGCCACCATGTTTGACTTCCTTGCCCTGTTCATCGAGGATCTTTGCTTCGATACCGGGGAAAGTATGTGTCGCCGAACCCGGCTTGGTGGTCGTTACGCCGGGTAGCGGTGTGATCAGGATGTGGCCGGTCTCGGTCTGCCACCAGGTGTCGACCACGGGACAGCGCTTTGCTCCGATCACTTCGTGGTACCACATCCAGGCTTCGGGATTAATCGGCTCCCCGACCGTGCCCAGAAGGCGCAGCGATGACAGATCATGTTTGCCCGACCACTCCTCACCCCATTTCATGAAAGCGCGAATAGCCGTCGGTGCAGTGTAGAACACGTTGACGCCGTAGTCCTCGACAATCTGCCAGAAGCGATCACGATCCGGCCAGTCCGGCGAACCCTCGTACATCACCTGGGTGGCGCCGTTGGCCGTAGGACCGTACACGAGGTATGAGTGCCCGGTCACCCAGCCGACGTCGGCCGTACACCAGAAGACGTCGTCATCTTTGAGATCAAAAACCAACTTACTTGTTGCATAAACGCCGGTCAGGTAGCCGCCGCAGGTGTGCAGGATACCTTTCGGCTTACCGGTGGTGCCCGATGTGTACAGTATGAATAACGGGTCCTCTGAATCCATGTAGACCGGCGGACAGAAATTGTCGGCTTCCTGCATAAGCCTGTGATACCAGTGGTCGCGACCTTCTTTGAACCTGAGCAGGAAGTCACCACGCTTGACGATGACAACGTGTTCGATTGACGGACAATCAGCCAAAGCCACGTCGGCGTCGTGTTTCAACGGGATGATCTGGCCGCGACGGTAGCCACCATCGGCGGTTATCAGAAGTTTTGCTTCCAGGTCAACGATGCGATCACGCAACGACTCCGGCGAAAAACCACCGAACACGACCGAATGAATCGCTCCCACACGCGCGCAGGCCAGACAGGCTATCATCAGTTCCGGGATCATCGGCAAGTAGATAGCTACCCGATCACCTTTTTCGATACCCAGTTTTTTGAGCACATTGGCAAATTTGTTAACTTGTCGGTAGAGTTCGAAGTAGGTCATGGTGCGGCGGTCACCCGGCTCACCTTCCCATATTAAGGCTGCCTTGTTGCGTCGTCCGCCCTCGATATGCTGATCAAGACAGCTTTCGGTTACGTTCAGTTTGCCGCCGACAAACCACTTTGCGTCCGGTGCTTTGAAGCTCAAGGTCTGCCGCCATTTTTTCTTCCACACCAGTTCTTTGGCCATTCCCGCCCAGAACTTTTCGGGATCGCGAGCGGCGGCGGCGTGGATTCCTTTCTTGGCATTGGCCGTTTTGGCGAAACCGGCTGGCGGTTTGAACGAACGTCTCTCGGTCAACAGCGTGTCAATAGTTGCTTTGGACGATTGCTTTTTTGGTTTCTTGCTGGCCGGCATTCTGGTCTCCATACTTTCAGGTAATGGCCGTTGTTGGATATTGTACGTCCGGGTCAACGAAGTCAAGAATTATAATGCGTGGCGGCTCACACAATGTCGTTGTGGTGACAGAGTCTTCAGACTCGGCCATGAATAAGATCTCACGGGTGGTGTTGGGCGACCCCGCCCGACACCTTTCTTCCAACTAGCTGGCTGTCAGGCGAGTCACCTGACAGCACGTTCATCGCGAATCACTTCAATGTCATACCGAGCGGAGTCGAGGTATGAAACTTTTCGACATCCGGACTGAAGTCCGGGCCACCCGGCAACAAAACACCCGCGCGATCTGAAGATCACGCGGGCACAATTCGTAGGTCAGGTCCTTCACGGACCTGACGAAAAAGTCAGGACCACAAGGGTCCTGACCTACTACTGTCAACATAGGCGGGTTCACGCCGCGGCGCGCAGGCGAAGACGGACCCGCCCTACTGTTCACTGGTGGTGTTGGGCGACCCCGCCCGACACCCGCGTCTAATCTGAAGATGGATTCCCGCCTGCGCGGGAATGACAGAAAGAGTGCGGGAATGACAGAAAGAGTGCGGGAATGACAAATGGCGCGCCGGAATGACAAATGGCGGGCAGGTATGACAATTGTTGAATAACGCGCGATGCACAAAAAACCGATTTATCGGTTACCTGTGCGTTTCTTTGTAGACTTTGATACGGTTGGCGGCGCGTTCGACAGCAGCCCGCACCGAAGGCAAATCGATATCAGTTTCACCGGCACCGGCCGAGACGAGACGGTTCCTCTCACGATCGTAGGCAGCCTGCGCCCGTTCGATGTCTATATCGTCGCCGAACTCGGCAGCATCGGCCAATAGCGTGGCAACATTGTTGGAGACTTCCAGAAAGCCGCCTGAGACTGCGGTGATTTTCACCCGGTCGTCGGCATCGCGAAACTCGATCCGACCCGGCTTGAGAGCCGTGATCAACGGCGCGTGATTGGACAGCACACCGAGGTATCCCTCGGTGCCGGGCACAACCAACGACTTTATATCCGCCTCGAAAAACGTCTTTTCGGGTGTGACTATCGACAATCGAAACATTTTCGCTTACGCCTTGCTCTTCTCGTGACGTTGGATCACTTCATCGATACCACCGGCCATGTAGAAGTCCTGTTCACCAATATGATCGAGTTCGCCTTTGATAATCATGTCGAACCCTTTGACTGTGTCTTCCACTTTGACATAGACTCCCGGCTTGCCGGTGAATACTTCGGCCACGAAGAACGGCTGCGACAAGAAGCGCTGGATTTTACGGGCGCGCGTAACGATCTGCTTGTCGTCTTCAGATAGTTCGTCCATGCCGAGAATGGCAATAATATCCTGAAGGTCTTTATAACGCTGCAGGATCACCTGAACTTCGCGGGCCACCCGGTAATGATCCTCGCCGACAATTGCCGGATCGAGAATGCGCGAAGTGGAATCCAGCGGATCGACCGCCGGGTAGATACCCAACTCGGCGATCTGACGCGACAGCACGGTGGTAGCATCGAGGTGCGAGAAAGTTGTTGCCGGAGCCGGATCGGTGAGATCATCGGCCGGCACGTAAATCGCCTGCACCGAAGTAATCGAACCGGCGCGAGTCGAAGTGATTCGTTCCTGCAAACCACCCATCTCCGTACCCAGGGTCGGCTGGTATCCCACCGCCGAAGGCATGCGTCCCAACAAGGCCGACACTTCCGAACCTGCCTGAACGAAGCGGAAGATGTTATCGATAAAAATCAGCACGTCCTGATGGTCTTCGTCGCGGAAATGTTCTGCCATGGTCAGTCCGGACAGAGCGACCCTGAGACGCGCACCGGGCGGTTCGTTCATCTGGCCGAAAACCATAGCGGTGCGTTCCAGTACGCCGGACTCGGTCATTTCAAGATAGAGGTCGTTGCCCTCACGGGTCCGTTCGCCGACACCACAGAAGACAGAATAGCCGCCGTGTTCCTTGGCAATGTTGTGAATCAACTCTTGTATGACCACCGTCTTGCCGACTCCGGCGCCACCGAAGAGACCCACCTTGCCGCCTTTGAGGTAAGGCTCAAGCAGATCAATCACTTTGATACCGGTCTCAAACATTTCAGCATGGGTGGCCTGTTCTTCAAATGGTGGGGCCAGACGATGGATCGGGCTTCGCTTGGCCTCGGTCGCGATCGCTTCTTTGCCGTCGATGGGGCGACCCAGCAGATCGAACACCCGCCCCAGGCAGGTTTCACCCACCGGTACGGTGATAGGACCACCGGTATCGGTGGCCGGCATGCCGCGCACGAGACCATCAGTGGAGGCCAGCGACACACACCTGACGATGTTGTCGCCGATGTGCAAAGCTACCTCGACAGTGAGGTCGATCTTCTTTGAGTCATCTTTGATGACAATCGCGTTCAGAATATCCGGCAGGGCGTCGCTGCGAAACTCGCAGTCTACCGTGGCGCCGATAACCTGAACTATTTTCCCGATATTTTCCGCCATGGACTAAACTCCGTTATGTCAAAACACTCATATTCATATTTGCTAACCCTTCAGCGCTTCGGCACCGGAGACAACCTCAAGCAACTCCTTGGTGATCTGCGCCTGACGGGCTTTGTTGTATTCGAGGGTCAACGCCTGGATCATTTCACCGGCGTTGGTGGTGGCGGCGTTCATGGCAATCATCCGACTGCCGTGCTCACTGGCGAACGAATCAGCCAGCGCCGTTACCATTTTGGTTGTGGCATAACCGGGCATCAAAGCAGCATAAATCTGCTCGGCGTCCGGCTCAAAAATGTATTCACCGCTGCCGGCTGAGTGGTCGTCATCATCATCGGGTAATTCCGGCGGCGGGATCGGCAGGTAGTCCTGCCACGTCACTTTATACTTGGCCATGGATACAAACTGTGTATACAACAGGCTGATATGGTCGGTCTCGCCTTCAACGAAGCGGTCGGTCAGAAAGGCTACCACCTCGCGCGCCCGGTTGTAGTCAAGACTGCCACCCCAGTCACCCCAAAAGCGTTGGATGGGAGTGGAGCGACGTTTGAAAAAGTCGTTCCCCTTTTTGCCGATGGTGATCAGATCCAGATCCTCGGCTTGGTGTTTTTCGATCCAACCGCTAGCCTGCCTGATGATATTGGAGTTGAATGATCCGCAGAAACCACGATCGGACGTAACTACCACCAGGGTGCGTTTCTTGATCTCTCGTTGTTCGAAATAGGGGTGCACAATTTCGCCGGTGGAGGCACCGGCCAGATGGCTCAGCATCTCGTCCATCTTGGCCGCATACGGACGCGCCTCTTCGATGCGCTGTTGGGCACGCCGTAGCTTGGCCGCCGCCACCATCTCCATGGCGTTGGTGATCCGTTGCGTCGATACGACGGTGCGAATAGATTTTTTTACTTCACGAAGCGTAGCCATAGGCGCGTCTCTGAATACTCCTAACGATCAAAATGCAACCCCTATCATGAGCGCAAAGGCGCCGTTCTTGACATCCAGCGCTTGCCCGGATTCCCAGGCCATCGGGAAGTCGAGCTCATCAAGGAACACATCCACAAAATCGAAAGGTGGAACATCCTCAAAGGCCTTTGACAATCCGAGAGTAACCCGGGCGTCGATCACCAAAGCAACACCCCCGGTGGCCAAATCTATGCCGCCGCCGATAACCAAGCCTACATCATTTGACTTTTCATTGGCGATATCCAGGCTGGCCGATTGACCACCGGCCTCAACTGTAAATTCGGCTTTCTGAGCAAAAGCTACCGCCGGACCGACAAACAGGAATGGTTGCATTTCTCCGGTCGTCGGAAAAGTGTACTTCAAAAGCACGGGGATTTCAAAATAGTTCAGGTTAAACTTGGCCGTCACACCACCTAAGTCTCCCTTGCTCCCTTTTTGAGCAAAGAGCGCTTCGGGCTGTATGGCCAGATTGGGCGCAATGTTGAGCTTCACAAATCCGCCGGCAACCAGACCGACTCTCGAATCAAACCCTTCAGAGTCGGCGCCGGTCAGATTAGATACGTTCAATCCGCCCTTGACACCGAACCCGACTTGTGCTACCGCCGGAACGGTCAGCACCAGTGCCGCCACCAGCGACAATACCATCAGTCTTGCCAACAGGTTCATAACTTTTCTCCTTGCACAAACCTCTCTGCGCTTTGTTTCAACCGACGTAGCCAGGTCCTTTGGCCGTCGCGACTTCGGTCTCGCTACGCCTTAAACTGCGGCTTGAACTCTTCGACGGCCGCTTTAAGTTTGTCGCTCATCGCATCGGAGATTTTCATCTCCTTGTCGAGTGTATGTTCGATATCCGGGTACTTCTTTTCGCAGAAGGCCAGGAATTCATCACCGAAACGCAACAGCGCTGCGGTTTCGATATTATCAAGATAGCCGTTGGTGCCTGCCCAGATCAACATCACTTGTCGACTCACCGGAATCGGCTCGTACTGACCCTGCTTGAGTAGCTCTACCATCTTCTCGCCACGGTTGAGCTGCTTGAGCGTGGCTTCATCCAGATCGGACCCGAACTGCGTAAAAGCAGCCAACTCACGATACTGAGCCAGGTCCAGCTTGAGCGATCCCGCTACCTGTTTCATCATCTTGGTCTGAGCATTACCACCGACACGGGAGACTGAGATACCGACGTTAATAGCCGGACGGATACCGGCGAAAAACAATTCACCTTCGAGGAATATCTGTCCATCGGTGATCGAAATCACGTTAGTGGGAATGTAGGCCGATACGTCACCGGCCTGCGTTTCAATAATCGGCAGGGCGGTCAGGGACCCGCCGCCCAATTCGTCGGAGAGTTTCGAGGCCCGCTCCAACAGGCGTGAGTGACAATAAAAAATATCACCGGGATAGGCTTCACGGCCCGGCGGACGACGTAACAACAACGACAATTGTCGATACGCCTGCGCCTGCTTGGACAGATCGTCATAGATACACAACGAGTGTTTGCCGTTGTACATGAACTCCTCGCCCATGGCGCAACCGGCGTAGGGAGCGATGTACTGTAGCGGCGCCGGGTCGGTCGCACTGGCCATCACCACGGTAGTGTATTCCATGGCGCCATACTTCTCCAGCGTCTGCACCACCTGGGCGACCGTGGATGATTTCTGACCCACGGCCACATAGATGCAATACACATCGGTGTTCTTCTGGTTGATAATAGTGTCGATAGCCAGAGCCGTTTTGCCGGTCTGACGGTCGCCGATTATCAACTCACGCTGACCGCGGCCGATCGGGATCATCGAATCGATCGCCTTCAGTCCGGTCTGCAGCGGTTCTTTCACCGGTTGACGTTCGATAACGCCGGGGGCGCGTCCTTCGATCACGCGGAACTTGTCGGTCACAATCGGACCCTTGCCGTCCAGCGGCTCACCGAGCGGATTGACCACCCGACCCAAAAGCGCTTCACCCACCGGCACACTGGCCACCTTGCCGGTGCGCCTGACCGTGTCGCCCTCGTGAATATGTGTGTCGGAACCAAAAATGGCCGCGCCGACATTGTCCGCTTCGAGGTTGAGCACCAAACCAATAATGTCGCCGGGGAACTCGATCAATTCGGACATCTGCACATCCTCAAGACCCCAGATTCGGGCGATACCGTCGCCAACTTGAAGCACGGTGCCGACCGACTCCATCTCCAACTTGGTTTCGTACTTCTCAAGCTCTTTTTTTATAACCGATGATACTTCTTCAGGGTTGAGACCCATCATCGAACTCCTATCGTTACTCAGCTATATCTTTCGCAATAAACCGTTCTTTCGCCGTACTCAATGCACGCGCACTTTGGCCAATTGTCCTTCGAGAACATCCAGCCCGCGTCGGACCGAACCGTCGATGATTTCATTGTGCAGGATTATCACCATGCCGGCGATAATACCCGGATCGATTTTCAATTCTAACTCAATAGTCATGCCGGTGCGCGCGGCGAGTTTCTCTATGAGTTTCTGACGTTCTGTGTCATTGATAGCCACAGCCGTCATCACCGTCACCAGAGCAATACCCCGTGCGGCTTTCACCAGCCGGATAAACTCACCGATAATGTCGTGCAAGTGTTGGATGCGATGCTTGTTGACCAGCACGACCAGAAACTCCACCAGGAGCCGGTCCAACCGATCGGTAAAGACATCGCGCACCAAAGCCAATTTGTGTTCATCCAGGACATGCGGCGCTACCAGAAAATCGAGCAATGTAGAATCATCTCTCAGGAACTCTCCCAGCTCCCTGAGCTGATCGTGGGATTGCTCGATCAGGTTCTTCTCGGTCACTGAGAGGAACAGACCACCGGCATACTTTTTGGCAACTTCCTGGGCTAACACCTGGCTTTACACTTTCTCCACATTATCAAGGAAACCGCCGATCAACTCACGATGCTTGGCGTCATCGAGTTTAACATTGATGATTTTCTCGGCCGCCGTGATGGTCATATTGACCATATCATTTTTGAGTTGCACTTTGGCTTTAGCCACATCGCGTTCGAGGTCGACCTGGGCCTTTTCGCTCATTGCCAGAGCTTCCACGCGCGCCTCAGCCTCGATCTCCTTGGCCATCTTCTTACCCTCGTCAACCGCCTCGACCAGCGCGTCCCGACTAATTGAGTCGATTTCTTTCAGCTTGGTTTCATACTCAGCCGCCAGTTGTGCCACCTTCTCTTGTTCCAGTTCAATATCTTTGAACTCCTGCTCAATTTTGTTGCGCCTGTCCTCCATCAGTTTCAACAGAGGACCCCACGCATACTTTTTGAGCACCCAGAAGGTGATCAGAAAACCGGCCGCATGAGTAAGTAGCTGCGGCAGTTCCGGGATTATCTGAATGTCCATGACACATAGTCAAGTCTGACCCGAAAGGAAGCCGGGGGCTCCCGATCAGATCGTACTTAACCGAGCTTTCCCATGGCTGTGAAGAAAGCGATGAAGACATAAATCGTCAGCGCTTCGATAAAGGCAGCGCCGATAATCATCGCAATCTGAATCTTGCCGGCAGCTTCCGGCTGGCGACCCATAGCTTCCATCGCCGAGCCGACAGCCCGACCGATACCAAGGGCCGAACCGGCTGCGGCCAAACCAAGACCGAGAGGCGCCGCGAGAGCCAACATTGAACCATAGAATTCCATTTTGTCCTCCTAAGAGAATCTCTAACGTTGTCAATTAACTTTATCTTCTTATCTCAAACCAACTCAATGCGCATGCTCCTCGTGGGGCAGCATGAGCAGTATATAAATCGTCGATAAAAGGGTGAACACCAGCGCCTGCACCGATGACAAAAGCAACCCCAGGAAGTAAAACGGGGTCTGGATGGGCAGGCCGACCAGGTCACCGATAAACGGTGTTATCGCGATACCTATCCCGACAAAGACAGCAATCAAGGTATCTTCGCCGGTGATATTTCCAAAAAGCCTCAGAGCCAGACTGACCGGCTTGGCGATTTCTCCGATAATGTGCAAAGGGAACATTAGAATGACCATCCCCCAGCCGATACCGTCGCGCGGTTGTCCGGCCAGATGATCGACATAGCCCACAAAACCGAGTCTTGAGATTCCTGTCCATTGCGCGTACAGGAAAACCAAAATCGCCAACGAGCCGGTAATCTCTATACCTGTCGACGGCGAATGTCCCAGGGGAACCATACCATACCAGTTCATGGCCAAAACGTACACAAACAGAGTTCCCAAAAACGGCGTGTAACGCTTGGCCTCCTTGCCGAGTATCGAATAGATGAAATTGTACAGCCCCTCGACCACCATCTCAACACCGTTCTGCAACGGTCCGGGTATCAGTTCTCGCCGTTTGTACACCACCTGAGCTATGATCACATAAAGTAAGGCGATGCTGAACGCAAACAGAACGTTGACCCAGGCTTCAAGCCAGCCGGTGTGCAGATAGTGTTCGAGATAGTAGACCAAAGAGGGCAGGTGGTAACCGCCGCCGTGTTCATCATGGGCGGCTGCGGTGTCGCCAGACGTAGTGTCGTGCTCACCGCCGACAACGGCCACCAGCATGGGAGTAAACTTGACCAAGGCCAGGCCGACGGTGTGAGCATAATAGAGCAACATCAGACGCTCTCCTGCGCATGGTTGCCGTTGGCGTCGTGTCCATCCAGGTTCAACAGGACTCTCGATGCCGCCTTGAGCATCATGACCGCCAATAAAATCGAAAAACCAGCGACCAGATGATACATGCCGAACTGTGGGACCAGCAACAATCCATAGCCGGCCAGATACAACAGCGGGAACTTGATCAAAGCCAGCACCGCCGTGCGCATCTTGTCCACCTCACCGATCACGGCTACGGTACGAATGAACGCCGACAGGAAAATGAAATTTACCATACCCCAAACGCCGCCCGAAAACACAGCCAAAGCCGGATAGAATCCCAGATAGTAAAATCCGAAAGGAAAGAAGATCAAGAGCACTATCCCGGCCGTGCGCAGAGTGCGATTCAAAAAATCAAGACCCAGGTTACTTGTCTGCATCATCCTCATTCTCGAGGGCAGAAGCTTTCTTGATCAGGTTGTAGGTTTCAACGCCGGCCGATCCGACACCGAGCAAGATCCCAAGTATCATCAGGTACGGCTCAGTTCCCAGCTTCTCGTCAGCCCAGCGGCCTCCGAAGAAACCTATCAACGGCGCTACCAACATGATCGCCGGAATAGTTCCCAGCAATCCGGTCTGCCTCAAAAAGTTGCTCGGCTTCTTATCCGGCCGAGAATCCAGGAGGGTCATACTGTTTACCCTCATAATTTTGACTCGCCAATATATTTGGCGGACGATCAAAGTCAACTTGTTTTTGTCCTATATGTGAAAAGCTTCACTTTTGAGGGTCCTTTGGTGGCCTGAATTACCGCTCAAAAGCCGGCCCACCGGTCTCGTGTTTCAAGTCGTGTTGGGCGAACACGCACCTCAATTCTGTCTTGCAAGACTTGATCCGGCATCCAGTCTTGTGCGGGTGGGTCTCTGATCGTCAGGGTGGTCCAACCCCGTCATTCTGGCGAAGGCCAGAATCCAGTCTTCCGTAGGTCAGTAGGTCAGGAGCCTTGTGTTCCTGACACAACCTCATCCTGAGCGGAGTCGAAGGATGAACTTCAGTACCCCACCTAAAGCCTTGCGACAGGTGGGTTCCTATGTGAACACTTAGGTCCCCACCCGGCGCGAAGCGCTCTGGGTGGGGTACCTGCTCCCGACAGATGCGGTTTCACGCCGCGGCGCGCAGGCGAAGACGGACCGGCCCATGGGGGCTGACCCTGGGTTCAGCACAAAACAATTGTTCACAATCTGGATGGATTTTCCGATATTAATGGATAGTCTTCGATGTAATCAAAGAAGGCATCGAACGTGTGGCGCTTATCTGGGAGAGGATGTGCTATGAAGGTACTGGTTGTTGATGACGAGGATATGATTCTGTCCCTCGCCACCAAGATTCTCACGCGACAAGGTTATGAAGTAGTAACGGCTTACTCCGGAGATGAAGGTCTAAAACTCTACGCCCAGCAGACCGACCAAATCGACCTGCTGCTTCTGGACCTGACCATGCCCGGCATATCCGGGCTTGAGACCCTGCGTCGCGCACGGAAGATCACACCAGGATTGCCGTGCATTATCTCAAGCGGCCAACTTACCGATCAAGATCACATACCCGACGAACTCATGGGTGGCCTGCACTTTCTGCAAAAACCGTATCGCGCCGACCAGCTGTCCAGTCTGGTGAAGGAAATCCTGTCCAAAGAATCCGCACACAAACCTCAATAATTGACTGGGCGACAAGTCAATTCCTCGCGCTTCGCGGTGATGAATAAGCTATACATGGATTCATAGCGCTTCACGCCTGTCAACCTCACTCTGAGCGCACAGGCTGTGTCAAAATAGGGTTTCACCCTGCCAGTCTTCCGTAGGTCAGGAGCTCTGTGCTCCCGACACAAATTCATACTGAGCGAAGTCGAAGCATGAACGTTGATTCTTCGGTACCCCACCTAAAGCCTTGCGACAGGTGGGTTCCTTATGTGAATACTTAGGTCCCCACCCGACGCTGCCGCACTGGATGAGGCTCGTAGGCGGCCGACGTCCTCGTCTGTCCCATGGCGGGTCCACGCCGCGGCGCGCAGGCGGAGACAAACCCGCCGTATTGCACCAGCCCGTTTTTCTCAATCAGACAAATAGTGCTTTAACAGACGGCCCGAATTGCCTATTATCCCACCTGTGGTTTGAAATCGATCAGGATGGAATACGATGTTTGATTCGAGAATAGCAAAACTGCTTACCCTGGTCTGGACGATGACGCTGATATTCGGCGTCGCCCAGGCACAACAGAAAAGACGGATTAATCTGGGTTTCTTCGAGGGTGGTCGCTGCCTTGCCCATGACATACTGCGCGATGAATTCTCCCATCAACTGGAGCAGATGGCGCCCGCCGACATCCAGGTTGTACCGGTTCCGCAGGGCTACATGTCGGCTGGCTGGAAACGCGACAGTTGCCGAATCCTGGCCCATGACTTGGTCCGGCTGGAATCGGTCGACATATTGGTAGCTATGGGCCCCTGGGTGGTGGAAGACTTGCTGACGGCCGGTTACTCCAAACCGATACTGGCCCTGCACCGCGTTGATCCCTATGCCGAGGGACTGCTGGACGCAAGGGGCCGACCGATCGTCGAGAACCTAACCGTGCAGCTGCGACCAACACAGATTGCCCGCGACATCGATGCTCTGACCGGATTGATCCAGGTGCAGCGGCTGGGTGTGCTCTATTTCCCATCCGGAGATGAACGGGAAACGATAATGTCGCAGTTGACCGCCCTCGGACATAAGTACCGTTTTGAAGTTCTCTCGGCTGAAGGTGTCGACGCCGGCGGGGCTTTCGCCTTTTTCAAATCATACTTGGAGTTATCCAGGAAAGTCGATGCCGTCTATATTTTCCCAATGTGGGCCATGGACGGCGTCAAGATTCGCGAATTCTTCAATATGACCAAGCGGGACAAGGTGCCCACCTTCGTGTGGGAAGGAGCTTACCTGGTTCAACGCGGCGCCTTGGCATCCAACAGCGGCTACTCGGTCATCCCGGAAGCACGCTTTGCCGCGACCAAACTACTGCAAATTATCGATGGCGCCACCCCGGCCGATCTGCCGGTGACATTCGACGTCCCATCCGGACTCACGATAAACGAATCCACCGCCGACCTAACCGGTGTCGACATTCCTGCCACGCTGAGGCGGGAGGCGCAACTGGTCAGGGCGGAGCCAACCGAAGAGAGCCGATACTTCACGATCGTAGAAGCGTTGCAGCGCGCACTGGACGCAAGCCCTTCGCACCTGGCCCAACAGGATGCGCTGGCAGCGGCGACCGAAGCGGCAAAACAAAGCCGGGGGGCGTGGCTGCCACATCTGTATGCGCAATTCTCGGCTACCCATGCCGATGGCGATAGAACCAATACAACTGACGATTACGTGTCGACGGTGAGTCTGTATCAGACACTTTTTTCGTTGGAGACTATCCGCAAGTCCAAGGCTGCGAATATTCGCCGGGACATCTCGCAGATCGATCTCAAACAGTCACAGCTCGATTTGGAACTGGCTGTAACTCTGGCCTTCCTCAACCATCGCCGGTCAATGGAATCGGCCGCCTTGTATACCGAAGATCGCAATCGGGTCAGCCGGTTTTTGGAACTGGCCTATACACGACGCGAAACCGAAGATGGACCGGATCGCGATGTCACCCGCTGGGATCAAGAACGCTACGAAGCGGCCATCAGGGCATCACAAAGTGAAAACGATGTGTCGGCCGCCACTGTGCTTTTGAACTCTTTGTTGAATTTCCCCGGACACAGTGAGCTAACTCTGGACTCAGGTTCTTTTTCCAGAGTGAATATGGTCCGGGATTATAGGCGGTTGTTTCCTCGTTTTGCATCCAAGGCGGTTCGATCGGCAGTGGCCGACGCGCTGGTAGATGAAGCCTTGCTCACCAGTCCGGTCCTGGCCGGTCACAGAGTACGGATAGACCTGCAGGAGAAACTGCTCGCGGCCAATCGCGCCCGATTCCTCCCCAGTGTAGGCGTAAAAGCGTCATACAATTACGTGGACCGTGACTTTGAGCCGCCATTCGCCACGCCGTACTACTTCGATGGCTGGTATGCCCGCGCCGAAGTGAAACTGCCGCTCTTTCTCGGCGCCGACAGATTTCGTGAAGCCGGTAAACGAAAAGCGTTGCTCAGCCGACAGGAATACCTTCGCGATGATGCCAGCCTGGAAGTCATGCGCGACGTCCTCACCCGATTTGATGAACTCATGACATTGGCGGCCGACATGCCGGGCTATGCGCGCGCCGGGGATCTATCGCTTAGCCAACTGGAAGCGGTTATCTCAGAGTACGAATCGGGACGGCTGTCGTTAATCGATGTTTTGGATGCCGAACACAACAGCCTGAGAACCAACCTGGCGGCCATTGAAGCTCGCTATAGATTCTACCGAGCGATGGTTATGTTGTCTCACGTCATGGGCTGGTCGGCCTACGATAAAAATCAGTCGCCGGACGACAGGTTCTTCCAGGGTATCGCCCGCCACGCCACACCCTAAACGCCGTCAACTTTGTGCCCGCGCGATCTTCAGATCGCGTGAACCGCTGCAGCCGTGTCTGAAGATTCGGCTACCACAAGTTTCTGTCGCTGTCAGGAAGTAGATCAGGACCCTTGTGGTCCTGACAACACGCTGATAGGTGCTGTCAGGCGACTCGCCTGACAGCCGGGGACCCAAAGACGGGTGTCGGGCGAGGTCGACCGACACCACCCCGAACCTCACTCTGTGGTGATTGACAGCTCTGGTAGGGCGGGACCCTCTTTGTGGTTCCGCCAATGAAAGACAGCAGAACCTGGAAATCGATTCATCGCCTCGAAGCGCAAAGAACAGGTTTGCCTGTCACCACGTCAATATGAGGAAATACAACTTGTAAATCAGCGCGATCCAAATCGCCACGCATCCGATGATACGCAAGTTGCGATACAACGGTCGGTCCACAATCCGCCAGGGTGTCCCGCCACCACGAACAGCCAACATCACCTGAGCATAACCAACACTGGAAGCAATCAGAAGAACCAAGGTGAGCCAGGTGAACAGTTCAGCACCGAAGTCGAACCGGATTACATAGCAGCCGATCAACATTGCAATCGATGCAAAGGCATACTTGCCGATCAAGTTCGAAGGCAGATCGATCTCACGACCCCGCATCAACACCGCACCGAGGCCGATTATTAACAGGTCGCGACCGACAATTGTCGCCGCCAGCCAGATTGGCAAGTTGCGATAGAAGACCAACAGGATGATCAATCCGGCCGCGAACAGTTTATCGGCCAGCGGATCGAGCATGACGCCCAACCGGCTGATCTTGCCCAAACGGCGCGCCAAGTATCCATCGAGCCCATCGCTCACACCGGCCAGTATTACAAACAGCGCACTGATCAGCATGGAAGTGGTGTCGTCACGACTGAGATAGTACCCGACCAGCGGGATCATGGCCACGCGCGACAGGCTTATCAAGTTCGGCAAACTGGTGATCTGCGAATAATCCATACCGATTTCAACCATCGGCCTTTTGATCGTCGTCGCCGGCGTCTGTTTTGCTTTCGTCTTCAGACGGCAACGGCTCATGCATCTTCTTTGACAAGGGACCGAACATGAACAGGGCCAGCAAAACTGCCGGCAGGAATATCGGCAGATAGTGCCAGGCCATCGGCACCTCCACACTGGGGCTCGACGGCGGCGGACCTACAGGGCTGCCGTGCGCTTTCCAACCGTCCGCGCCGTCCGGTTGCCAGTAATCCTCACTGGGCGGAAAAGTGTACGATGGACCATAAACGGCTTTCAAGGCCACGGACGGCAACAAGTACAGCAGGGCCACCCCGGCTAATAGTATCGCAGCTCGTTTCATGCCGCACGATAAAGTCGCAACGCTTTCGTGTCAACGAATTTGGTGGCAAGCCGCCCATAAATGGGTACTTGGCTCTTCGCGCCTCTCCAACCTCATCCTGAGCGGAGTCGAAGGATGAACCAGTCCTTGTAGGTTGGGACCCGTTGTGGTCCCGACACGGGCAAGCCGCCCATAAATGGGTACTTGGCTCTTCGCGCCTATCCAACCTCATCCTGAGCGGAGTCGAAGGATGCACCAGTCCTTGTAGGTTGGGACCCGTTGTGGTCCCGACACGGGCAAGCCGCCCATAAATGGGTACTTGGCTCTTCGCGCCTATCCAACCTCATCCTGAGCGGAGTCGAAGGATGCACCAGTCCTTGTAGGTTGGGACCCGTTGTGGTCCCGACACGGGCAAGCCGCCCATAAATGGGTACTTGGCTCTTCCCGCGCACCTCTGTCATTCCCGCGAAGGCGGGAATCCATCTCCCTGATTGTGCCCGCGTGATCTGAAGATCGCACGGGTGATTGTTCCACGGGTGGTGTTGGGCGACCCCGCCCGACACCTTGAGCATCGCAACAGAGGTTCACCCTTCGACTCCGCTCAGGGTGAGGTGGTGTGATCCCGGTGATGTGGAAATGGGTTCGTTTTGCGTATTTTTAATTCTCGGATAACAGAAATCATGGTGATTACGAAGCTGGCACGGTTTGGCGGTATTAGGTTCGGCGGTCTGCTTTGTGCACGTATTCATTGGATGATCCTATATTACCTATATTAATAGTTGTGCGATGTGTTTTGGTAGGAGTTGGTGGGGTTATTGGGGACGGAGGAAGTTCAGCTAGCATGTTGTAGCGAGTCTTGTCTCCCCAACAATGTTTCTACTTTACAACGTGGACGCGTTGGGGTAGATTTGGGGTGGAGTTAAGAGCAATTAACCATCTCTGGAAATCCAGGGGAAAGCTTCGGACCAACAGCCAGTGGGCTGAGATACGGTTGAGGAGGAGAAACACGATGGACAGCAATAAGAAGCCGTGGCCGATCACGACGGTATTCGGGATCAAAGAGCGCATTGATACAAATCCAGATTTCCAGCGTCCAGCGGTTTGGGGCAGATCACAGAAACAAATGTTGATTGACACCGTGCTCAGGGGATATGACATACCGAAACTCTACTGGCGCAAGACAGGCGCGAAACCGGACAAGTACGATGTCGTTGACGGTCAGCAGCGGCTACGGGCACTTTGGGAGTTCAGTTCAGGAGCCTACGCCCTTCCTAAGAATGCAGAACCGGTGGAGGGTACGCCGATAGCAGGGCTTAAGTATGAAGGTTTGCCTGACGAACTACGCATTCACTTCGACACCTATCCTTTGGACGTTGTCATTCTCACGGAGACAGATGAGGATGAAGTGCGCGAGATGTTCCTGCGCTTGCAGAATGGAACGAGTCTCAAGGCTCAAGAGAAGAGAAATGCGATGCCTGGAAAGATGCGTGACTTTGTGAGGAACCTCGCCTCACACCCTATCTTTGGCAGTTGCGCGTTTGCGAACAAACGGTATACACATGATCATGTCGCAGCGCAGATGACTTTGATTGAGCTTGAAGGTGGCCCCTGCAATGTGAAAAACGCGGACCTTAACAAGATGTACCGAACGCAGTTGACATTCGATGACAAGTGTACAAAAGCCAAACGAATACGCAGGACCTTGGATTTTCTCAGGGTCGCATTTCCAGACACGACGCCTGAACTGGAGAGGTACAATGTGATTTCGCTATATTGCCTGGTGTCGCAACTTTTGGAGCGATATGCTATCAGTGACCGGCACGGCGATGTTGCCATGTGGTTTGTGGAGTTTGAGAAATACCGTAGGGAACAGAAGGTCCTATCCGAAGATGAAGCTGAATCTGAGATGATCGCGTATCACGAGAAAATTAGTCATAGCACTGACTCGCAAGATTCCATCAAATGGCGCCATGAATTACTCATTCGCAAGCTCTTCGAGAAGTTTTCAGACATTGAACTGAAGGATGACCAACGCTTGTTCACACATGAACAACGACTTGCCATATATCGACGGGACCAGGGTATCTGCCAGCTTGCAAAGAAGTGTGACGGTCGGAAATGCGAATGGAACGCTTGGGAAGCGGACCACAAGATTCCTTGGTCTAAAGGTGGACGTACTGTGGTTGCAAATGGTCAGGTGGCATGCCCAGAATGCAATGCATCCAAGGGAGCCCGAGCAGCATAAAGTTAGCTAAGGGCGGTTGGATTGTAGATTCTTGGCCACCTGGATGGTGAGCCCCGCGTGATCTGAAGATCGCACGGGCACAACATTTGTCAAGACCGTCCTTCGGCTTTCCTGCGGGACAGGGTACCTAACCAACGCTGGTAAGGTCGTGCTTCACCAACTGCCGCCACCGCCGCCGCCTGATCCACCACCCGAGAAACCACCACCGCCTGAGAAGCCACCGCCACCCAGCCCACTACTGCGCGGCGCATTGAAAACAGCGTCGCTGAGTTTCGACGTGGCCTGGCCGAGGCTGGACACAAACATCCTGGGACCGAATCTCGGAAAGCGACCAGTCCCGACGAACCAGGTGGGAGATTCGTCGCACAGTCCTTCGAAGGCCGTCGCCCACTGCTCGGTAATATCCAAGGCTATGGCATACGGCAAATACTTGTAGAAAAGTTCACCACCCATGCGCTCGATCCGATCCCGGTCGGCTCTCATCATGAATTCCTGAAAGCCGAGGATTTCCCAGCGCGTCCGGGCGCCCAGCTTCGTCCTGGCCGGCATGATCTTGGCAAAGAGATAAACAATCAATCCCCCCAAAGAGAAACATACCAGCCCCTTGACCGGAGAAGGCGGTTGCATGTAGCCCATAGCCATAAAGCCGAAAACGAGTAACAAACCGGCAAACATCGAGTAGTGCCGGCGCACATGCTCCGGGTTGGTGGTAAAGTACTTTTTGCGGATCAGTTCGCCATACAATTTCCTGTTGAGCTTCGGAAGATGCATGTGAAAACGGCTCTTCAGGTCCGAGACCATTGCTTGTTTGAGTTTACCGACAAATACGACGTCCATCAGACTGCGTTCAAAGGGTCCGAGTTGGTCGTCCGGCTCTTTGAGCTTGACGAGCTTGTAGTCACTTGCAGTGGTCCTCAGAGTAGTGGTCGTTGTCTCTTCAATCTTCAGGTATCCCCGCACGGCCAGACCCACCACGGCGCCACTAAGATCGCGATGGTCGAGTTTTTCGTCGATCAGGGTACCCACTTCGGCCGCGCTCAGGAATCGATTCCCAACCTTGGGCGGTTCATACTGCACGGTGAGGGACTCCCGAACTTTGGGGTCGCGACCCTTCCGGAACCACAGCCATAACATCGTGAACAGCGCAATGATCGGCACACCGAAGACCCAGTTGTCACGCAGATTCACCTTGCGCCAAAACAGTTCCGATTCGGTAGGCGGCGGGATGATCCCTTTGTCCCATCCGAGAACCACGGTCAGACCCTCCTTAGGCTTCAGGACTCGTTCGCTGATGAATGCGGCTGTGTCCGTCCCTGTCTGCCAACCGCATGCCGATTCGCTTGAGCCATACTGACCGGTGTAGCAAGCCGCTTTCAGGTGCGCATCGCCATCGGCCGGAAGCAGGGCTACCCGGACTGAGGTTTTCTCTATCGGTGCCGGCCAGTCGTTCCCGGTTACGTTCCAATACAGTTCGTCGTGATCCTCCAGAAACAGAAGCACATAGTCTACACGATACTTGATGACGTAATCTTGATACCCGTCGACAAACCTATCGGGATGACCTATCCGTACCTGCATCACGTTCCCTTGTCGCTCCGCCCGATACTCACGAGGTTCACCCCGCCCATCGAGCACGGAAATGACTTCCAACGGTGTCTCCACAGTGCCACCCAGGTCGTCCTTATAGCGAATGGGCAGGTCCCGGAAGATACCGTGGCGCGGTCGTTTGAAACTCAACCGGATCGTCTCGGTTACTTCGATGTGACCGTCGGCGTGGATTTCGATGTCGGAATTGAATTCATTGATGTCAAAATACCGCGCCTGTACCACCGGTACACTCAGCAGTGTGCATAACAGTGAGATGACACCGATCCAGACAACGGCAAACTGTTTTTGTCTCATGCGAATATTCCTCCCTACCGGCCGTCTATGAGAAGTCGGCGCGCGGCGGCTGGCGTTGAGTGTCCGGCGCATCCATTTGATAGAACTCTTCTTGTTGAAAACCGCAATTTGAAGCTATCAGCACCGATGGAAAAGTCTCGGTCAATGTGTTATAGTCGCGCACCACCGCATTGTAGTACCGACGCGCCGATTCGATATCTTCTTCGAGATCCTGAAACTGCTTTTGCAACTGCATAAAATTGCTGTTGGCTTTCAACTCCGGGTAGGCTTCGGCCACGGCGAACAGGCTTTTCAAGGTATCCTTGAAGATGTTGTCGGACTTGGCTTGTTCCGCCGGTGAGCCGGCCTGCATGGCCGCCGAGCGGGCTTGCGCAACGTTCTCGAATACCGATTTCTCATGTTTGGCGTAGGCCTTAACGGTCTCCACCAGGTTTGGCACCAGGTTGTATCGTTTTTTCAACTGCACATCGATGTCCGACCAGGACGAACGCACTGTATTGCGCAGCTTGACCAGCCGGTTGTACATGGCGATCACGACAATCAGGACCAGAGCGCCGATACCGAGAATAACTAGAAGAGTCGTCATATTGGAGTTTCCTGCAACTGTAGGTTTTTCAGATGCTAACTTTATTGGCATCGACAGTCAAGCGTTGTTTTGCACCACTCCCGACGTTGTTAGCGCCGGAAGTGGGCGCATCCTCCCCTCCACAAGTATTACCACTGCTGAGCTGGCTTATTCAATGGGATTGACAGACTCGGAAGTTTCGCGTTGGTGCATCATCCTTGGGTGGCTGTCTCAAACCTTGTTTGGGACGGAGATATGCGCGGTGGAATCACCCTTCAACTGCGCTCAGGGTAACACGGTCAAGCCGTGGTTATCGCGCTTCGCGCCGTTGTCCCCCGGCAAGTGTTCACCCTTCGACTGCGCTCAGAATGTATGGGGGCACTCAGGATGAATATAGCAGTCGTCGTAGGTGGGGACCCCTTGTGGTCCCGACACGGTCAAGCCGTGTTTCTCTAGATTCGGCGGTGTTCCCGCCCGCGGCGGACCTTCAGCCACCCGGAAATCCGGTAGGGCAGTCCGCCGCGGCGGACTGTGATCCTGCCAATCTCAGCGACATCACAGGGATGCCGCCCTATGAAGAGAGTCATGAAGATGGATTCCCGCCTTCGCGGGAATGATATTGGGTGGCGATTTACAACAACTCTATCCGGCTGCGGTTCTTGGTGACTTTTTTGGTGGCGTTGCGAGTGTCGAAAACCGCTTTACTATGATCGACGATCCATTGATAATCGTATTGCGTATGGTCGGTCAAGATCACGGTCAGTTGCGATTTCTTCAATAGGTCGGCGTTCAATTTGCGCGACTTGTGCTTGGTGTTGTTCCACTCAATCTCCGACACGAACGGATCGTTCAACATAACTTTGGCGCCATTATCTTCCAGGAGCTTGATAACGTCAAGCGCCGGTGACTCACGCGTATCTTTGATATCACGTTTGTAGGTCACACCAAGCACACAGATAGTTGACTTGTTGATCGAGCGCGCGAACCTACTGTTCAAGAACTGTGTTATCCGACGCACGACATACTCAGGCATCTGGCTGTTGATCTCGCCGGCCAGTTCGATAAAGCGCGCGTAGTAGTTCAACGATTTCAGTTTCCACGACAGATAGTGCGGATCGATCGGGATACAATGCCCACCCAAACCGGGACCGGGATAGAATGGCATAAAGCCGAACGGTTTGGTAGCGGCGGCATCGATAATCTCCCAGACGTCGATGCCCAACCGATCACACATAACGGCGACCTCGTTGACCAGACCGATATTGACCGAGCGGAAAGTGTTCTCCAGCAGCTTGACCATCTCGGCCGCCTGCGTTGACGACAAGGCATGAATGTCGGAAATCGTTTGTTCATAAAACACCTTGGCCGCCTGGGTGCAGGCCGGCGTGATTCCGCCGACCACGCGCGGCGTGTTTTTGGTCGTGTACACCGGGTTGCCTGGATCGACTCGTTCCGGTGAGAAAGCCAGGAAAAGATCGGTACCCACTTTCATGCCGCTACCTTCCAACAGCGGCAGGATCAAGTCCTCGGTAGTGCCGGGATAGGTGGTCGATTCAAGCACCACCAGCGTACCCTTGCGGATATAGTTCTTGACCCACTCCATGGCCGACAGAATATAGCTGACATCAGGGTCCTTGGTTTTGGAAAGGGGGGTCGGCACACAGATGGAGATAGTATCCATCTTGGCTAGTTTTTTGGGATCATCGGTGGCGTGGAAATAACCGGAGTCGACCATCTCCCTGACATGATCGTCGGGGACATCGTCGATATCGGACTTACCAGCGTTCAACAACTTGATCTTCGATTTGGAAATATCGAAACCGGTAACTTTGAATCCAACCCGGGCCAATTCCACACACAGCGGAAGACCGACATAGCCCAACCCGATCACACCAACTCGTGCGCTGCGGTCTTTGATTTTGTCGATCAACTCAGCCAACGCGGCCGGCTTCTTGCTCTTTTTCGTTGCCATCTCTTTTGCACTCCTGAGATCGGACGCACGTTCAGGTTTGAACCTGGTCTCTAAAGTACTCCAAACATTCTGTAAGGGTCTCTCTCAGACTATATCGACTGGCGTATCCCAACTCTTGAACAGCCCGACTATTACTGCCCCGTTGAACAGGGATATCACTCTTGCGCAGCCTGGTCCGGTCGATTTCAATCTCGATTTTACGAGCGGACATTTTCAACAGCATGTCCAAAACCGTCTGTATGGCCACGGCACGACCGGAACAAAGCTGATACACCCTACCGGGCCTGCCTTTTTCAAGCATCAAGCGGTAGCCGCGCACAATATCACGGACATCTGAAAAGTCCCGCTTGGCCGACAGGTTGCCCACTTTCAGTACCGGTATTCTCCGTGAGCTTTCAATCATTGCAATTTGCCGGGCAAACGACGGCACCACAAAATCAACCGACTGGCGCGACCCGGTGTGCGCAAATGAGCGCGAGATTGTCACCGGCAATCGGTGTCGACGCTGGTAATACATGCAGGCCTGTTCGGCCACCGCTTTGGACAGGGCATACGGCGATATCGGGTTGAGCGGCTGGTCTTCGCTCAGTGTCTTGTTCTTCGGGCTGAAAGTGCCGTAACACTCTGCCGACCCGACGAACAACAGCTTCTTGACTGTACCGGTTTGGTGGGCAGCTTCCAACAGATTGAGGGTCCCTTCGAAATTGACCCGAAACACCTTTTGCATATCGGCAAAGGACCGCCACACCGAAGCCAGCGCGGCCAGATGACAGACGAACTGTGGTTTGATCTTCTGCACTGCGGCGGCGACCCGAACGGCATTGGTAATGTCCAACCTGATCAATTCCAGGTTGGACTTGATACCTTTCAGATAAGCCGTGGACTCTTTCGGATGCAGGGCGCCATAGATTTGGTAGCCCGCCTCAAGCAGTTGTTCGGCCAGATGCGAACCGGCAAACCCGGCAATACCGGTCACGAACACAGCCTTGGACGTTGCCCTTTTGGTCATATATCCATCCCTGGATTCAGAAAGCGCCAACTAATTCGCTTGTTCACTGGGGAGTCAGTCGCTTCAAATCGGCATCAACCATCATGGTTACCAACTGCTCGAAGGTCACCCTCGGTTCCCAGCCCAGGTCCTCCCTGGCCTTGGCAGGATCCCCCAACAGCAAATCGACTTCAGCCGGTCGCACGAAGCGTGGGTCGGTGGTCACGTATTCCTTGTAGTCCAAACCAACGTGCGAAAAGGCCGCCGCCACGAACTCTTCGACCGAGTGTGTCCGGCCCGAAGCGATCACAAAATCGTCGGCTGTCTCATGCTGCAGCATCTTCCACATCGCCTGCACATAGTCACCGGCAAAACCCCAGTCCCGTTTGGCATCCAGATTCCCCAAAGCCAGATTGTCGGCCAGACCCAGTTTGATTCGCGCCGCGCCGTTGGTTATCTTGCGTGTGACAAACTCCAGTCCGCGACGCGGCGATTCATGGTTGAACAGTATCCCACTGCAGGCATGAATGCCGTAACTCTCACGATAGTTGACCGTTATCCAGTGGCCGTATACCTTGGCCACGCCGTAGGGTGAACGCGGGTAGAAAGGTGTCGTTTCAACCTGCGGCACCGCCTGCACCCGCCCGAACATCTCCGACGACGATGCCTGGTAGAACTTGATCTTATTGTCGACCTGACGAATCGCCTCAAGCATCTTGGTAACACCCAATGCATCGAACTCTCCGGTCAGCACCGGCTGTGTCCAACTGGTGGGCACGAATGACTGAGCGGCGAGATTATAAACTTCGTCGGGACGGTGGTCATCGATGACCCTGAGTATCGAGTGCTGATCCAACAGATCGGCCTGGGCCAAAGTGATCTTGTCTTTAATATGATCTATGCGTTCGGCCGATTCGGTCGAGGCCCTTCGGACCATACCGATCACTTCGTACCCTTTTTTCAGCAGGAACTCGGCCAGATAGGAGCCGTCTTGCCCGGTGATTCCGGTTATCAATGCGCGCATATTCTATCGATCCCCCGATCGGTTAACGTTTCCGTTCGTTTTTTTGTCTTTCGACCGGCATCCGCTGCCGCTTAAGTGGTTGAATATATATCGACCACTTGAGCCGGTCAATCCAATTCGAGCCTGTCGATCATACTCCTTATATGCAGATTTGCCGTGACCGCTGCGTACAATTGTTATATACTGAAACCCGGATGACGCAGGAAAATCGTGGACCCAGCCTGGAGTGATGAATGATGAAACCGGCAATAGCAGTTCTCTCGCTGATACTGATGTTCTCTGTGACCAACGCGATCGAAGTAAAACAAAAAGGAGCCAAAGTGTCCACCAATGACCAATCGGCCGATGAAACGTTGTCGCAGGCCGACGACATTTTTCAGTCGCGGGATTACGGGTCTGCCCTTGAGTCGTACCTCGAAGTTGCCGAAGCAGCCCGCAAAGAATTCAATCGCTCGGTCGAGGTCGAAGCACTCTCGCAGGTGGCGCGCATGAATCTTATTTTGGGTAATCGTGAAACCGGCGAAGAGTATTTGCAGCAGGCCAAAGAGCGTAGTTCGGAAAGCGATCCCATGGGTTGGTCACGCTATCTCGGTGTCAAGGGACGATTCGAGTGGAAGGCGGGCGATCTTAAAGCAGCCCGTGCGACCTTTGATCAAATGTTTGAGTTCTGCGATGCCAATGCGCTTTGGGGTCGGGCTGTCGATGCCGCCCACATGATCGCCATCGTGGCTGAAACTCCCGAAGAGCAGATCAAGTGGGGACGACGGGGAATCGAAGCCGCCGAAGAAGGCGACCAGGAACGCTGGCTGGGTCCATTGTGGAACAACTTAGCCGGGACCTACTATGATCAGAAACAATTCGACTCGGCCCTTGAGTGTTACACTAAAGCGCGCGAGTATCACTGGCGCTTCTCCGGCGAAACCGGAAAACTGTTCGCCGACTACCATGTCGGTATGACGCACCGCTTGCTGGGTAACTTCGAAGAAGCAGGTCAATGGTTGCGCCCGGTGCTGGCCTGGGCCGAACGGCTGGAAAACCACTCGGCCATCGGGCAGGCATGCGAGGACTTAGGAGAAGCGGCCATTGGCCTGGGCAACAAAGCCGAGGGGTTGAAACTGCTCAAACGGGCCCGCGACGAATACAAGACAGAGGGCTATGACTCTTCCTGGACGGAAGTCTGGGAACACATCAACAAACGTATCGCCGAGGTTCAGTAGCAGGTTTCGGCGGGTTCACGCCTCGGCGCGCAGGCGAAGTCGGATTCGCCCTACTGTCACCCTGAGCGCAGTCGAAGGGTGAATTGTCGGTCGGCAGGAGTCCTGCCGGAGATAGGTCCTCCCGGCACCAAGACTACCGGATACGTCACCCGACAAACTTTGCGGCGCAGACTATGCGCTTGACAAAAAGCATGGACCATACTATCTATTAGCATTCACTACGCCTTGGGGGCGTAGCATCACGCAGGTATGGCGGGCTGTCGAGCAGGGTCAGGGGACTCACTTGACCAGGACATTCGATCTGAGATGGGCGGAGAATTTCCTCTGTGCGGGAAGTTCAGCGCTACTGATCTCGGCTGCGCATTTCTACGGGGACCTATGGTTCTTTTCTCTGTTCGCTCTCGTTCCATTTCTTTGGCGCGTGATAAGAGCAGGCTTAATAGAATCGTTGGTTCTTGGCGGACTATTGGCGGTCTCATACCTCTTTGTCGCCATTCGGGTCGATTCATCGACATCGATAGCCACCTGTCTGCTCGCTTTCGGCAGCCTGATCTTTCTGTTTGCGATCTATGGCCTTATCGTCAACCGAATCACGAAACATCTCGGCTTCAATGCTATTTTCATAGCCGCTTTGTGGCTGCCGCTTGAATACTATCTGAGCCACGACGTCAATCTGGGGAATCTTTTTGTAATGACGCCGGATGAATCCGGCCTGCTTTTCAGATTCGGCTCGTTGTTCGGGCTGCTGATGGTATCTTTTGTATTTGTAATCGTCAATGCGCTGATTCTGATCACGGTGGGGCAAATCGCGCAGGCGTTACGTTCACTCCACACCCGCTCCAGGCCAGACAACAACCGGTCTTATGCTTCCTTCCAGGTCCTCCCTTGGGAGCAGCGCTGGTACTGCTTTCCCGACGTCCGCGCCCCGCCGGGGAGGACCTCTAACGATCAATCTCGGCCTCAATAATGTCCGGGGATAGCCCTTCGGTACCTCGTGAAAGATCGCTGGGCCAGTTGCTGCGGTTACGGCCGGTGGGCTGTTCCCGAATCACTCAATCTCAAAGGAGGAGACTCATGACTAAGGGAGTCATGATCCATAAAGTGGCACCAGCGGTTTTTGCTGTTGCACTCATTCCGTTGCTGGCTGCCACAGTTCTGGCTCAGCCGGATCAAAACAAACATAACTTCAATCCGGCAAACGGCTGGATTCTTAATTTTACAGATGGAATGCCTTTAGACGGCATGCACGCGCCTGGAGAGCCGATCTTTCCGGGTGCCGGGGGAAACGACTGGAATTCCGACCTGAGTTGTTGGATGGCCAGCGCTTCGAACCTGATGGTGTTTGAAGGCCTACCCAATCTCTACGATCCACCTTGGCTGGGCGGTGGCGTGCCGCCGTCACCGAATGTGAGTTCGTGGGGTGGAGTTGTTCCAGCCAATGTCGGAGCGGCCATGACCTTTGACGACGGTGGTTGGCAACACTGGGCTCTGGCTTCGGTACCCGTGATGTTCCAGGGTCCGATATTCACTGGCTTAGAGTTCGTTCCAAGATCGTGGGCTATCAACCCGATCGATTGGTGTCAGGCCAGATTCGACGAGGGGCACGCTTGTGGAATCACCCTGTACTGGGGTGACGTCAAACGCGGCACCCCGCCGGGCGGCTACAAGAAGGGTGATCTTGATGGATATCACGCTATCACAATTTATGAGTTCAACCCGGCGGCCGGGACCGTATTGATTACCGATTCCGATGATGGCGGCCCTCCGGCCGCTGTGTGGGTGCCCTACTTCTTCGGTGTGGTTGGGGGCATGGGACAGTGGGACATAATACTCCCCGGAATCGGGGTGACCCACGTCAACTACGCGGTGGCACTTGATCGGCAACGCGTCCCCTCCCACACCAACCTCGGCTTGCTAATCCTGACCCTGATTCTCCTACTGTCCGCCATCTACATAATCTACCGACGGCGGGAGGGGGCCAACGTCCAATAGACGACGCAACCAATCTCTCTGCATAAACTGGCCGGGATGCTCGCTGCTAGGGCGTCCTGGCCTTTCGGCCGCGCGGCGGCACCCACAATTATCTTGACAAACGAAACATCCAGGCTAAATTGTCCGTAGAAACAGCAAGCGACTTAGAACCCAGGACCTGAAAGGAGGACCATACATGGCTACTGCAATATCCCAAAGCTGTGGTGTGTTGCACCTCCTTCAGTCAGGCTGCTGAGCCGACGCTCAATCGAATTCTGAGCGCCCCCCTCGCCGACCAACTGAAGTTGGGCGGCTTTTTTCATGTCCGGCCCAGAAGACAGCCAACACAACCACAGCGAAATCAATAGCCCAAGGTGATGCGCCACAGGAACAACGGTTCATTAACCGCGACGCCGACAAGTTGTAACGATAGTAACAAGGATTCCAACGATGGATTTGCATACATTAGGTTTTGACGATTTTTTTGAAAGCCGTTTTCTCGACTTCCGCGAGCAAGGTTACACACCGGCCCGCGTAACCCAGGAACATCGAGAAAGGTACCAACTGTTCAGCGAAAAAGGGGAGATTGCCGCCCAACTCTCCGGACGGTTTCGGCATCAAGCAGCTACGCTGGCCGACTATCCGACTGTCGGCGACTGGGTGGCCATAGACCATAGGGACTTGTCCAGCGACTCAGTCATTCACGGCCTGGTGCCTCGCCGCACCAGTTTTTCGCGCAAAGCGGTGCTGGCCGGAGGACCCAAATACCGGGCGGGCCGTACCGACGAACAGGTTTTGGCCGCCAATGTCGACTCGGTTCTGCTGGTGGCCGGACTGGACAACGACTTCAATGTGCGCCGGATCGAGAGATACCTCACCATAGCCTGGGACTCAGGCGCGCAACCGGTGATAGTGCTCAACAAGGCTGATCTGTGCGATGACCCGGAGGCAGCGGTTGACCAAGTAGAGGCCGTCGCAGCCGGCGTTCCCGTTCATTCAGTCAGTGCTGTAAGCGGACTGGGTATTGAAACCCTGTCTGATTACTTAAAAACCGGGCACACCCTTGCCTTCCTGGGTTCGTCCGGCGTGGGCAAGTCTTCATTGATCAACCAACTGCTCGGTGAAAGCAAGCTGGCCACCGGCGGTGTGCGCAAAGGTGACGGCCGCGGCCGCCATACCACCACGCAGCGAGAACTGATTATACTGCCATCAGGTGGACTGGTGATAGACACACCCGGTCTGCGCGAGATTCAACAGTTCAACGACGAGGGCGGTCTCAGCCGGACCTTTGGTGATATCGAAACACTGATGGACCAATGTCGCTTCAACGATTGCGGGCATGACACCGAGCCGGGCTGTGCCGTTCGGGCAGCCCTTGAAAGCGGCAGCCTTGATCCCAAGCGGTATCAGAGTTATCTCAAGATGCTGAAGGAACAAGTACACCTGACCAAACGGCGTGATGTGCACTCCCGCCGTCAGATGGAGCGAGAATTTGGCCAGCGGGTTCGCCGTTATCACCAAGATATGAAAGAACTCAAAAAGAAAGGGCTGGCCTGACCGATAAACCGCCCATAAATGAGTTTCATGCGCTTTGCGCGCCCTGTGACCTAAACAGGTGCCTTTCCAACCTCACCCTGAACGGAGTCGAAGAGTGAGCGGAGTTCTTGTTCCGTCAGGTCTTGCGTTCGCCGAAGGCGAGCGTGTGACCTGACGGTCTGTTACAGTGTGGTGTTGGGCGACGCCGCCCGACACCGTCAAGTAGTGCTTCACGCAAAATGCGCGAAGCGCGATAATCAGGGCTTGACCCTGTCATGCCGAGCGGAGTCGAGGCATGAGCTGAGCCGCAGGGTGAGCGGAGTTAAGGGGTATGGCCCAAAGATGCGCCAAGCGCAAAGGACCCGTTTGTGGGTGTCATTCCCGCGTAGGCGGGAATCCATTCGTGGTTCAAAGACTTGATGGCGGCCTACGCCGGCATGACGGAGCCCGAGCAGTCTGAATTGTCGAAGCCCACCCTTAGACTCCGCTCAGGGTGACAAGGAGGGGTGCATAGTTAGTAGGTCAGGAGTCCCGTGCTCCTGAAATGGCAGGTCCGGAGGCGACACCGCACTCAAAACAAAACGACGGGTAGTTTGTGTGCGCGAATTTATTTGTTGATCGCCGATGGCACCGCCGCCACATTGGGACTCAGAGAAAACGTCAACCCGTCACCGTTGAGGGATACCTGCCCATGGCCGACAAAAAACCACTCCCCACATCACCTTCGCTGGTCGGCGATAAGGTCTTTCTCAAGCCGACTACACCGGAAGATGAAGCCAACACCTATCATTGGACATTGCTGAGTGAGCCACAATCGCAGACCTGTCGCCCGTGGGTTTTCAGCACACCCTCCGAAATAGCCGAGCGAATGAAGAAGGCGGAAAAAGATATGTCCCGACAGCGCTTCATGGTTTTACGTAAGGACGACAGAACGCCGGTGGCGAAAGTGACCTATTTTGACTTGAACACGCTCAACCGCTCGGCCGAACTGGGCTTGGTCGTTGATCCCGACGAGCGCCAAAAAGGGTATGGTGCTGATGCGCTGAAAACTCTAGTCAGGTATCTCTTCCCATATCGAGGTCTGAACAAAGTGTACGCACAGACAGCGCAGTTCAATACTCAAGCTATAGCCCTGATGGAGTCGCTCGGCTTCAAGAAAGATGCTACCTTAAGGGATCACTATTTTTATCGGGGAGAATTCCATCACGGACTGATCTACTCCCTTCTGCAATTCGAAATGGACTGGTAGCCGGGCGGCATACCGGCCATAAATGGGCCATGAATGGCTCTTTCGTGCTACTCACATGTCCCCTGTCATGCCGAGCGGAGTCGAGGCACGAGCGGAGTCGAGGCACCAGCAGAGTCGAGGCACGAGCGGAGTCGAGGCACCAGCAGAGTCGAAGGATGAATCCACAATCTATCATTCCGGGCTTTGACCCGGAATCCATCTTCAAAAATCGTGGAGTCCGGGTGCTGTTGGGCGACCGCGCCCGACACAGTAGGTCAGGAGCCTTGTGCTCCTGACATGGTTGGTTTGAAGACAGACCTGCCCTACAAGATAGGTCGTGCTGCTTAGGACGATCCCTGCTGTCCGGCGTCGCCGGGTTGCTGGCTGTTAATGGGTGGTGGTGGTGTGTTTTGCTGCACCGGCGCAACGCTCTCCGGTGTACTTTCAGTGGTGGCAGGTTGAGGCGTCGGGCTGTCGCCGCCGGTACTGAGTCCGCTCTGCCGAACGGAATCTACGATTTGGTTTAGTCGTCCCAACTCGGCCCGCGCTCGATCGGCAAAGTCTGAGCCCTTGGACGCATACAGTACAGAGCGGGAGACATTAATAAGGGCCGTCTTGGTGAAATTGTCGGTGCCGAAAGCGGCCGCCTTCTCTAGCGACCCACCCTGAGCGCCAACACCGGGAATCAAGAGCGGCATGTTGCCGGATACCTGGCGCAGTTCCTTCAACTGTTCCGGATTGGTAGCGCCCACCACCAGACCGCAGTTGTTATCTTTGTTCCAGTAGGCCACTTTTTCGGCCACAATTCGGTAAAGCGGTTGGCCCTCCACATTCAGAATCTGAAAGTCCTTGGAGCCGGGGTTCGATGTCAGGCATAGAATAAAAACACCTTGTTCTTTGTGCTCTATGAAGGGCCGAAGAGAGTCATAGCCCATGTATGGATTGAGGGTAACCCAGGATGCTTTCAACTGTTTGAACATAGCATCGGCGTAGTGGCCTGCAGTGTTACCGATGTCACCACGTTTGCCGTCCAGGATAACCGGCACGGAGTCACCGATGCGTTCGATGATCAGTTTCAACAATGACAGTCCCTCGGCACCCAAACTCTCGTAGAAAGCCAGATTGGGTTTGTAGGCACAGACCCTGTCTTTGGTGGCCTCGATTACGCCGACTGCAAACTCAAACATCCCTTTGACACTTTTGGAATGTTCCGAAGGCATTCGACGTGGATCCAGATCGAGACCAAGACAGATCATCGATTTATTATCCGCCTGTATCCTTTGAAGTTCCTTAAGAGCAAACATCAGTATTTCTCCAGTCTCCCTACGAGGTCGTTGATCGATTTAATATTTCGAGCCTGAAGGTAGGTCTTCAGACCGCTTACGATTTTCAGCGGTGCTTCCGGCTCGACAAACAGCGCCGTGCCGATCTGGACAGCCGAAGCTCCGCAAAGCATGAATTCCACGACATCCTGCCAGGTGGCGATACCACCCACACCGACAATCGGCAGGCGACAGTTTTCGTGGACGGCCGCCACCATGGCCAGGGCGATCGGTTTTATTGCCGGGCCGGTAAGACCGCCTTTGTTGTTGGTAAGCCGGGGGCGGCGGGTCTCGATGTCGACGGCTGTTCCCACCAACGAGTTTATCACCGTCAGAGCATCAGCCCCACCTGCCTCGGCGGCGCGAGCGATGTCACAGATGTTCGTGACGTTGGGTGATAATTTGACGATTATCGGACGGTCGAAAACTTTTTTGACTTCGGCCACTACTTTTTGCGTGAGATAGGGATCGCTGCCAAACTCCATGCCGCCCCGGTCGACATTGGGACAGCTGATGTTCAGTTCGATCATGTCCAGATCGTCAACGTTGTTCAACCTGCGACTCACCTCAACATACTCATCGACCGATGCTCCGGCGACGTTGACGATAACACCTGTCTTCTGTTCGCTCAAAAAAGGCATCTTGTCCCGAATGAAAGCATCGACACCGACATTAGCCAGACCTATGGCGTTGAGCATCCCGGACGCTGTCTCGGCTGTGCGCGGCGGTGGATGACCCAACCGTGGCTCCAGGGTAATCGACTTGGTGACCAGGGCACCCAGCCTGGACAATGGAAAAATCTCGGCCAATTCCTCACCATAGCCGCAGCAACCGGAGGCGGTCATAATCGGATTTGCAAACTCGACCCCCGAGAGCGTTGTTTTCATGGCATCTCTCACAAGGCTACCTCACCGATCTCAAATACCGGCCCTTCGCGACAGACACGGGCGTGGCCGCCGGCCGTCAGAGGCACCACACAACCCAGACAAACACCGAAGCCGCACGGCATCGGCGCTTCCAAAGACAGCTGACCGCCGATACCGACCTGCAAGCCGAGATCGTTCACCGCTTTCAGCATCCCCGGCGGACCGCATGAGTAAACCTGCACGCGCCCGCTACGCTTGTCCAGGTACCGTTGTACCGGATCGACAACCAGTCCTTTTTCGCCAAGCGAGCCGTCCTCCGTAACGACGGTAAGATTGACACCCATTTTCTTAAGACGCGTTCGTTCGACAATATCAGTCTTGCTGCGTCCACCGTAGAAGAACAGAAGTTTCTGGGGGTCATGGCCTTGTTCGATAAGACGCTGGGCAAAAAACATCAAAGGCGGAAAACCAACACCGCCGGCTATCATAACCGCCGTCTCGTTCTTGCGCGGTCGTTTGAACGATGTACCCAGGGGGCCGAGGATGTTTACTTCGTCACCGTCTGCAAGGGTACCGAACGCCTTGGTGCCGCGTCCAAGAGACTTGAAGATCAACTCAAGGCTCTGCTTTCGGCTATCCACCGAAGCTACCGAAAAAGCTCGTCGGAAATAGACCACATCGGTGGGCAGTTTGACATGGACGAATTGGCCGGGTCGGCAATCGCTCGCCTGACTGTACGGTGCAAAAGTGAACGAATAGTAGTCATTCTTCAAGTCCCGACGATTGATCAAAGGCGTACTTTCACACTTTGGTTTAGTCATCTCAGATGATCCGGTAAACGTACCTTAAACTTGTAATACAATCTGTGCCCCTGAAGCTCGACCGGAATTCGGGTCGGGTCGAAAGCATAGGACTCGAAAGTTTCTTTAACGCGCGTATTGATTTCCTCATTGGGTGACCTGGTTTTCAGTTCATACCAATCGACTTCTCCGGAAAAATCGAGTGTTAACTGAAAAATCAACTCTCCCTCCCACTTTTCATTGTATGCGTCAGGTGGGTACTCGAACGGTATATCAATACGAATTGGATCCAGTAACAACTGCTGCAATTGGGTCCCATCTTCATCCGTCACAGCCGCCACCTGAGGGTCGATGTACTCCTGGCCGCCCGACTTGGTGCCCGGACCCAGGCTGTCGCCTTCATCGACTTCGGCGAACATGGCGCTGTCCAACGGTTGATCCACCTCGTCTCGGCTCCTGGGCTTGGGAGTAAACTGCAACCGCGAGCGGGCTTCGTTGGCCCAGCCGGAGCCTGAAAAAGAGTCGGCAAACTCCGTGTAGGCCCAGATGATCGAGGAATCGCCGGGGCTGTCATACATTTCGGTCAACCAAATGAGGGCAAAGCTCGCCTGCGCGAAATACCGCGAATCCTCGAAACGGTCGACTACCATCTGATAATTCGCTCGGGCGCTGTCCAGGTCAGCCTCATCGACCAGAAAGTACTCGGCACGCTGAAAGTACATTCCGGCGTAACCTGTGTCGGCTTCTGAGCCGATCAAACCCAGGCGATCCAGAGCTTCGACCACAAAATCCGAAGCTGGATACCTGACAAGGACCTCGTGGAGAATAGAATCGGCCGCCGTGGAATCTCCCCGGCGGTCGCGAATCATCTCAGACAATGCGATCAAGGCTTTGGGGCTGTCGTAGGCGGTGGGAAATGAATCCACCACCGTTTGCATGGCGATGATGCCCGAATCCGGTTTGTTGAGATCCAACCAATATAACTCGGCCAATTGGTATTGAATGTAAGCGGCTTCATCTATCATCTCCTGGGTAGCCGAGGAATCCAGCTCGATCGCCTGTGAATACTCCTCAAGCAAGCCTATAGCAGACGACTGCTGCAAAGCATCCTTACCGATTCCGGTACCGCGGTCCAGTTTGGTGGTCGAATCATAATAGAGTTTGGCTTCAATCAAATCATCGTAATCGTACTGGTAGATTAATCCCAGCCGCCAAAAAGCCTCGGCTCTGGCATACCCTTTTTCCGTCTCGTTTATAACATCCCGATAGACCGCCTCGGCCAGAGCCAACTCTTCAGAGTGTTCATACCCCTCACCCATCTTGAGCTTCAGGGAAGGCAGGGAGTCGAAATAAATGTCTTCGTCCATCAGGGTGGTCAAATAGTCCTGGCCGTCCTCAATGCGCATGAGCCGGTATGAACAATCGGCTGCCTGATACAGGGAGTGGTACTTCTCATCCTTGTCCGGTTCCATTCCCAAAAGTTGCAGGTAAGCGCCCAGAGCGTCCTCGAAACGGTAGCTATCGTAATACCCATCGGCCAGATAGGTCTGGGCGAGTCTCTTTTCGTCCTCATTGCCCAGAGAATCACGCAAGGCCAGAAAATACGGCTCGGCCAGTTTGTGGTCCTCGTCATCCCTATGATAAGTACCCAGTGTCATGGCCGCTTCACTCTTGAACGAGGCTTCATAATCCCCTTCAAATATGTCCTGGAAAACCACCACGGCGTCAGCCACGTCTTTTTGCATCAGCTTGGCTTTGGCCAGGTACAGAGTGGCGTCACGGACATACTCACCATCGGGATAGACAGCCAGGATTTCTCGCGCCCGCCGCTCACTTTTGGGAAACTGCTCGGTATGGTAGTAGGACACCATCAGAATATGCAGAGCGTCGTCGTAATACTTTGAGTCGGGGTAGTCCTCGATTACTTTCAGCGATTTCTCGATCGCTTTGCGGTAGCCTGAAACATTACCGCGGCCTTTTCCCTTGATCTTCTTTCGGGAATTCTCGGCTTCGTTGAAGGCCTTCCGGCCGTTATAAAAAGTGTTATAGTAAACGCAGCTAAGGCCGAATGTAGCCACCAGCAGCAGAAGCATCAATCTTATGGTCCAAAACCTCATAGGAGATTTCACAGTGTATTGTCCCATCCTGGTCTTGTTTCGGCCTTTATACTCTGTTGCCGGGTCACGGTTTCAAGTCTCCATACCCTCGCGACGGAGCCGGTAGGCCTCAACCAGCTTGGAAAGGAACTCACCCGAACGAGCGCCTACATAGAAATCGGCAACCTCTGTCAATGGCGTGCGTTCCGGATTGATCTCTATCAGGGTGGCTCCGGCCCGCTTGGCTATCATGGGCAATGAAGCAGCGGGGTGGACGATGGCTGAAGTACCTATCGAGAAAAATATCTCCGCCTCTTCCGATACCCGAAAGGCGTCGGTGATCACGTCGTTGTCCAGCATCTCCCCGAACCAGACCACATCCGGTCTGATACGCCCGCCACAGTGTTCACAGCCGGGTATATCATCGGGATCGATTGTTGTCGCCACCGAAACCAGACGGTTGCACTTGGCGCACTTGTTGCGGTGGATGTTGCCGTGAAGTTCCAGTATCGACTGAGACCCCGCCTCATGATGCAAGCCATCGATATTCTGAGTGATCAAAGTGAAGGACTCGAAGAAGTCTTCCAATTTGCCGAGCGCAACATGGCCGGGATTCGGTTTTACCTCGCGCATCAGTTCGCGTCGCCAGCTATACCATTCCCAAACCAGTTTGGGATTGGCCATAAAGGCGTCCATGGTGGCCAACTCTTCCGGCTTGAACTTTTTCCAAAGTCCTTCCTGGCCGCGAAACGTCGGCACCCCCGACTCGGCCGAGATACCGGCCCCGGTCAGGACGGCACAGCGACGACAATTAAGCATGATTTCGACCAGTTCGTCCGTCATGGCGCCAAGATACGTCTGCGCTGGTTGATTGCCAACGATAATGTTAATCGAACAGGAATCCCGCCCGACGCCTGCCCACGCAGTCAATGGCTGTCAGGCGACTCGCCTGACAGCACCCAGCCCACTCCAAACCAGGCATGAGTCGGCCAGCCACATCCGCATAAAGGGACCAAAACCGCCGACTATTAGTGCTAAAGCAAGATGAACTGTGACCGATACTTTTACTAGGTGTCTCAAAATGAAACGCTCGAGGCAAGATGACTACACCGAAGGTTCAAATTGAAGCAGGCCGCTCACCGGATACAGAGCAATCGGCTCTTATGATCGAGACAAAGCAGAATCGTCTGGGAGATCCCAACTCAGCCAAACTGGCCGGTCTCATGTTGGGCCTGCAGCTCAGAGAGTGTCCAAACCGGCAGGATCGAATCCTGTTGGACGAACTGGCCCCACCGGACAGATGCGTGTTCCTGGTCCATCATGGTCGCTTTGTGCATCCCGATGAGTTCGATCCATTTCCGTTGGAACATATCAGCGGGTGCTCCGGCGACCAGGCGTTTTTCTCCCATCGCTTCTGGCCCGAGGGCGAACGGAAAGGGCACGCCTGTACAATCCAAACAGCCGTGCTCAATCCCGGTGAACCGAACTCGCTCATGTTCGGCTGGTTCGGTCCCGAAAAAATCACCCTCGACGGAGGCTGGGACCATCGGTTCAGCCTACTGGTGACCGATTTACAGAGCGCTTACACAGAATCGGCGGCGTTGGCCCGGCGATTGCAAGCCCAACTAAAAACAGAAGTGCCTACCCTGATTATAGACCGCCTGACCGGGCAGTTGCTGTGGCTGAACAAACCGGCGGCTGAAATATGTGGACAAAACCGTGCAGCGCTGGTCGATCTTCCCTTTGAGCAGCTCCGGACCATGCTCGCTGAGTCTCCACCACATCGCAGTCTGACCATGAAACAGGTCAGGCTCGGCAACATCGAAGTTACCATAGTAACTCTGTCTGAAGTAGAAGCGTCGGCGCGTCCGACCGCACCCTTTGTGCCCGATTCTCTGCTGCAACTGTCAGAGCAGAAGCTGGCCGGAATCATCATGGCCGCTGAGCTGCTAAAAAGCTCACTGTCCGTTCATGGGGACAGCGAGTCTGTCGAACTGAGCGACATCATTGCAGGCGAAGCGCGCGAACTGGACGACCTGATCGGCGAACAGATGCTGCAGTTTGATGACACCACCGACAATCCGACCGGCACGGTAGCGAGAAGTAACCCCCAAAAGACTCTGGAAACACAATGACACAGACGGCCACGAGCCACGACCGAATACTGATCATCGATCAAACGACGACAGTTGACAGCCAATTGAAAGCTGCTCTGTCCATGGAGGACTATCATGTTGACACCGCCGATTGCGGTCCTGCGGCGCTTGAGAGGTTAGAACATGAGTGCGACCTGCTAATAGTGCCGGACCCAATCGATGGCCGGCCGGCCGGGGAGTTCACCCGGCAAGTTCAGTGTCGTTTTCCCAACACCGCCATCATCGTGGTCACGACCGAGTCCAGCGAGAAGGCAGGAGCCGAGGCGCTAACAGCCGGAGCACATGACTATCTGGTGACGTCGTCATCACAAGTGCGGATTCTGGCTTCGATTCGCCGCACTCTCCAGTTGATGCGCATGAAGAATGAACTCACCATGCTGCGTCAAACCGTGGCCATGTCACACGGCTTTGACAATCTGATCGGATCATCCGACTCAATGATCAAGCTGAAAGAAACAGCACGCAAGCTGGCTCCGACCGACATAACCGTTCTCATCGGTGGTCCCTCAGGCTCTGGTAAGGAGCTACTGGCCCGTGTAATGCATCATCATTCACGCCGCCGTAGCGGTCCCTTTGTGGCTGTCGACTTCACGGCACAAACCTCCCAAACCGCAACTGAACAGCTGTTTGGTGACCGCCGCGCTCAGACTGAGGGTCAAGCCAAAAGCGCCGCATTGCTTGAGCAAGCCGATGGCGGCACCCTATTTCTGGACAATGTCGAGTCTGTACCTCCGGACTTGCAGCCTAAGTTGGCTCGCTTCCTGACCGAATTCACGGTCGCGACCGATGCTGCTCAGTCCGGCCGCAAACTGGACCTGAGGGTGTTGGCCGCCACCAGTCAGGACCTTGCCGGGATGGCCGAAGACGGCCTGTTCGACCATGAACTCTGGAATCTGATCTGTGAAATCAACCTGAGCATACCATCTTTGTCCCAGCGTCCCGACGACATTGAACTGCTCTGTGAGTACTTCCTCAGGCGATTGCCGACCCAAACCGACCGTGCCGTGAGGGGCATAGGCCGCGAGGCCATCGAAAAACTTCAAGCCCACGACTGGCCGGGGAATGTGCGGGAACTGGAAACCTGCCTAAGCAGAGCTGCAGCTCTCTCCCGAACCGATCTTCTCCAGCCGGAGGACATCACCTTCGCCACCAGGATCGGACAGAGCCCCGGTCGCCGAGAGATTCGCATCCTGAATACTCGACGCAGAAGCGGGCTTCTGGATGATACACAGCGTTCGATCATCGCACGAGCCCTGGACGACAACAACTGGAATTTCACGCAAACGGCTCAGGAGTTGGGTATCGGACGGACGACATTATGGCGCAAAGTAAAAAAATACCAACTCACGCGGGAGCAGACCGAAACCGTAGCTTAACATCCAAGCGAGTACGACCATGATTGACAACAATGACAAACGCTGGCAGGCGCCCTCCGACAACGACTCGATTGCCGGTGTTACTCAAGCCCCGGCCCATCGTGACACGCCGCTGGCCGAAGCATTCCAGGACCTCACCGACAAATTGCAGAAAGAGTACAATATCGACAAAGGCGTGCTGGTGCTGCGTCCGGATGCCGGTCGCCAACTGGCTGCCGTGTCAACCTGGCATCGCGGTTCCATGCGTGACGGTCTACGACTGAATTTGCCGGTGGAAGCATCCTTGTTCGAGAAGGTGGCGGAGCAGGGCCATATCTACACCGAAGACTTTTGTGAGTCATTCTCAGGCAATTTTTTTGAACGCAAACTGCTTCTGGACGATGACTCACGTTCGTTTGTTTTACAGCCACTCAAGTGCGAGGGTCGTGTGCTGGGATTACTGGGCTACAGTTCGCGCCAACCGATGGCTTTTGTCACCTTTGAGGAAGGTGCCCTTGATGCCATTTGCAAAAAGCTCGGTTCGATAATTGATCGTTCCGACTTTGGCGGATAGGCCTGCCGGGTGGCCCGCCGCTACGGACTGCCAACAAAGGCGGGGCCGAAGACGGATCCGCCCTACTACGTTCAGCAGGGTCCTGGTCCGCCACGGCGGAGTGAGACCCTGCTGCTGCCCAGGCGCAGGGTCTCACCTTGTTTCTGGCAGCGAAGGACTCCGCGCAACGGCTGGACACATGAAACTGAAAACGCTTCCCACGCAATCTGAAGAACACGCGGGCACAACGAGCTTTCGCGGGTGGTGTTGGGCGACCCCGCCCGACACCCGCCTTCCAACCCACGGCCGTCAGGCGAGTCGCCTGACAGCACTCACACGACGTTGATTAGTATCCTCTTCTACTGTGACGCTTTGATCTCTCGCCGGGCTTGGTTGTGCTCGGCATTGGTCCGGCTGAAACGATGGCCGCCCGCGTTGTCGGCCACAAAGTAAAGATACTCGGTTTCGGCCGGCTTGATTGCTGCTTTGATCGCGGCCAGGCCCGGCGAATTGATCGGGGTCGGCGGCAGCCCTTTGTGCAGGTATGTGTTGTAAGGGCTATCCTTCTTGAGGTCTCGTATGTACAGCGGTCTATCCAATCCACCCAGCCCATAGATCACGGTGGGATCGGCATCAAGTTTCATCTTTATACGAAGTCGGTTGCTGTAGACCGAAGCGACAATCACGCGCTCTGAATCCACTGACGTCTCTGCTTCGACAATCGAGGCCAACTTGATAATCTCCTCTCGGGTCAAATCGAGCGGCAGGCTTTGCGGCCAGATGGACTCCGTCATCGTGCCATGCATGGTGACCATTTCTGTAAGGGCTGCTTCGGCTCTGGTACCCCACGGAAAGAAATATGTCTCCGGAAAAAGGTACCCCTCAAGACAGGGCAGATCGAGAGTTTGAATAAAGTCATCGTCGGATGCAAGATCCACCACCCGAGAGGAATCAATGTCCAACGCCGAGGCCAGTATGGCTGCGACTTTCCAGATGGGTGCGCCCTCGGGAATGGTCACTTTGATCCGGAACACGTCGGCCTCGCCCAGTTTTGTCAATACCGAGCGGCATGAGTTGCGACCGGTGAAGTCATACCGGCCCGGGGTCAGTTTGCGGTCGACTTTTTTCCAACGCGCTGCATATTTGAACACCAGACGGGAATCGATCACACCGGCGGCGATCAATTCATCGGCCACCGACTGAAACGAGGCACCCTCTTCGATTATGATAGTCACGGTGCGCTCACCCAGTTCCACATCGTGATAAAATGAGTATCCCACCCAGGCCCCTATGAGAACGCACAGGACCGCCAGTAAAATCAGATATGCTCGCGCTCGAAACATCTTTCTAACCACCCAACTGAAAACACCGGCCACGAACAACAGCACGCCGACAGCCAACAGAAACAACGTCACCAATGCGAACCATGGATACTCCCACCAACCTTCCCCCGGCTCTTTATCGCGACTGCTCATCCAGAAACCGTTGCAGAATAATCACCGCCGCCAGCCGATCCAGCCGTTTCTTATCCTGACCGACTTTCTTACCGTGAGCGTGGATGACCTCGGCCGCTTCGACCGATGAATACCGTTCGTCTACTTTATGTATCGGTCCCGGAAATATCCGGGCCAGTTTCTCGACAAACTGATCGACCTCAACGCACAGGTCGCTTGGATCACCTGAAGCCAACAGCGGGTATCCCACAACCAGGCCGTCCGGAGAGTGTTCTTCCAGAAGCGAACCGATCAACTTAAGCGCGTGACTATTCGACTTGATTTCGAGTGTCGTCAAAGCTGAAGCGATCAGTCCGGTCGGATCGCTTTTGGCCATGCCGATTCGACGGCGACCATAATCGATGGCCAGAAAGGTTCGATCATAAGCTGTCATGACAACGAATCTACGACTTCAACAGCGGTTGGTCAATGAATACCGGAATGTCAGTTGATTCCTGTCCCCTATAGAGACGACGGGTGGCCCATCCGCTTGAACCGGGCTTCCAGACAAGAGCTACGATCAACGATGGCTAGACAGACAGCAGTGGAACATAATAACACTCGCCCTTTGCGTAATATTGGGTTTACACCGCGTCGTGGCTGTGCCTATATTACTGGTAATTGCGAGACTCTTATGGAAACCACCATCTCTCACATCCTTTGGTATCCCGGCCATGAGCTACTACGACCCGATATTGTCAGGGCGGATAACTGCTATCTGTATGACTCCAGCCGAAAGAAATATGTCGATCTGGAATCCGGAGTCTGGTGCACTCCTCTGGGCCACAACAACCCGCGAATCACTCGTATTCTCACTGAGCAAGCCGCACAAATCTCCCACACCGGATTCAACTACTCATCACCGATCGTTGAAAACGCTGCCAAAAAGGTGCTGGCCTTGTTGGAAATCGAAAATGGTGTATGTGTCTTTCTCTGTTCCGGTAGCGAGGCAGTTGAATACGGTGTTCGGGTAGCACAGTCTTTTACTGATCGTCCGTTGCTCATGACCATGACCGACTCATACTTCGGCGCCTATGGTTCCGCGGCGGCCAGGGAGAGCGATCAATGGTACTGCTTTGATTGGACAGTCTGCGCCGGTTGCGACGACAAGGATACCTGTGACAGCCGCTGCGAACAGTTTGGCAAGATTCCCTTTGAGCGTATTGGTGGTTTCTTGTTCGAACCGGGTAGTTCCTCAGGGTTGGTCCGATTCCCGCCGAAAAAACTGATTCAGGCGCTCGTTGCTACCATAAAGGAAGACAACGGTCTGCTCCTCGTCAACGAAGTGACAACCGGCGTTGGCCGCACGGGACAGTGGTTTGGTTTTCAGCACTACGATATCTCGCCGGATGTTATCGCGATGGGCAAAGGGATCGGCAACGGCTATCCGGTCAGCGTGGCGGCCTTCGGACCCGAAATTGCAAAAGCCTTACGAGATCAGCCGTTAAACTACGCACAGTCACACCAGAATGATCCGCTGGGGGCGGCAATCGTGCAGGAAGTGATTCGTGTAATCCACGACGACGGATTGGTCGAACGCACAAGAGCGCTCGGCAAGCAATTGGCTGATGGCTTGACGGAGATCGCGGCAGGTTGCGAACTTGTCAAAGCTATCCGTTCGCGCGGTCTGATGGCCGCCGTTGAGTTGAACGACGATCCCGAATGTACTCTGACCATCCGAGTGCATCGCCAGCTTTTGCAGCGAGGTTACATCGTGGGACGCAGGGTCGGTGTGAGTGTGTTGCGAATCGATCCCAGCCTGACGATTGACCCAGCCGACATCGACGGTTTTCTCGCGACTTTCTCAAGTGTGCTTGGTGCGGAGATTTGAGCGTGACTGGGATATGTGGGGCGGGAGTGCGGTGTCGGATTTGACACAAGGTTACCGCGCGGCGACAAAGGATCGGCCATGGTCTCACATGTTGATGTGCTCAGGCCACTTTCCGCTTGTGTCGAAGCGACGCGGTGGGTATAATTATAGAGATACCTGTTTATTGAAATTCAAGGCGCCAGGGACCGGTGCGATAGATGTTCGGCCTTGATCTCGTGATTTCAAGGCTGGTCTGAATTGGCAGGAGGTTACAAAATGGTGTCGCGTATCACAGGCGGCTCTCGAAGGAACTAGTATGGGACGCCCGGCCATCATTGCGATGATCTTTATCCTCAGTTGGCTCCATTCGGTTGCCCAGGGGGAGATTTTGAAGACAACTTCGATGACCGTCGGCTACAGCCAGAGTGACTTTCGATACCTGAGGGGGGAGGGTACTTTCTTCTACGATTATGGGTCTGATTCTCCAGTACTGGTGCTCTCCACCGAAAAGCTCTTCTTGAGTATCGGGTATGGTACCCAGCAAGCCACTCCTCTCATTGGTCAACCCTCTTTGATGATGTTGGACGTTTCGTTCAGAATGGGGAAGAACATCAATCTGTTCAGTAGTTTGGCCCAATTGCCATTCGGCATGTTTGTCCCCCTTCGCTCCAACGTGGATTACCTTCGGGTGGCGATCAGGAATAGCGAGGCGCACGCGGGCAAGCCTAATATCAACCTATTGGGTGTGACCAGTGGGTTGGGAGTCGGCGGACGGATTCAGCTTGAGAACTTCCACCCTACCTTGACAGTTGTCGCAACCCTGGTTTCATCTGTGGGGATTCTGAGTGACCTGTCGGAAAAACAGGAATCCGTACTGCGGCTTGCTCGCACGACTGACTTCAATGTCGAAGCAAGAACAGGTCCTCTGTTGAAAGACCGATACGGGATCACGGTCGGTTTTACCTTTAGGTCTTTACGATGGACGAATGAAAACCCTGAGTCTTTCAAGGAAGTCATGCAGGCGATAGGGCAACCGAGCAGGGTGCCAAAACGTCGTGGACAAGTCTTGTTTAGAATAGGCCTCAATTGGTAAAAGGGTCAAAACACAACGGGTTTACTGTATGAAAGCTGTTTACTTTGCCATGTTGCTGTTAGTCACCGTAGTCGGTTGCGGTATCTTTGATGTCGACGTGGATCGATCAGACGAGGCTTCTTCGTTCGGTACCATTTCATTCAGCGGGGAAATCACCATTAATCAGGGCGAGGGAGTCTCGTGGGACGAGTTAAATCTGAGCCTTTCCAAGGACGAACCGATGACAGGAACGCTTTTTCGCAAGAGCGACGGAGCCGTCGGCACAATATACGGCTCCAGAACCGATCGTTCCGCGGTTTTCTCAGGTTCCATTGATTGCTACTGCCCGGGCGACATCGACCAAGGAACAATCAATGTCATAGATGATAACTCGATCGACCTGAGACTGGAAGGTTCCGACTGTAACGGGCCGTTTACAATCGCCGGAGTGCTTCGTCAGATTCAGTGCTTGGACCTCCAGGGAAAATACTTCGCCGTTGAAACGCTCTCGGTCGACTATACCGTTGGCAGCGAAAGTGGTCAGATCAATGTGCAGGGAAGCGGGGAGCTTCTGCTTGCTCAAGATGAATGCGATGTCAGTTTTTCTGTTCCGGGAGGAGTGGCGGTCAGGGAGGGTACGATTGCCGGTGGTGTATTGCGAATGAGCGGAGCGTTTGTGATCCCTTACGGGGAAGATATTACAATTAGCGAGAATTCTTTCGTTCTGGAAGTTCCTCTGGACGACACTTATGACTTTGCCTTCTCCGGTTCGGGGAAGGCGAGAGGTACCGTGGATGGACAATCGTTCTACGTCGAAGGTCAAACTGTAGGTCGGCTCGTACGGGAGTTCGACCTTGCGGTTGCCATGCTTCGAGGCGGAGCAGCCAGCGGTTCCGGCATGGACAGCGAATGGGTGGATCTTATCAAGCAGGTCAAAGAGGGCAATAACGGGCGCGTCATCACCAAGTTCTTCCCGGAGGCTGCCGGCATTTTCGGTGATAGTCAGATAGAAAAAGTTGAGACTTGGCTGAATTCAGTCACCGAGAACGGGAGCAAAGATGTCAAAGTCCTTCTGGTCGGTCACAGCGCGGGTGGGCATGCCCTGGTGACCGTGGGTGAAAGCTCGCAACAGTTCCAGCATATTCACATGGACTCGCGTATCACACTCGACCCCTTCGATCCATCGCGTCCGTTCGTGGTCCAGAGGGATCCTTACAATCCCACCGCCATTACGCGCCCCCAAGGTTGGTTCGCAAACTACCTTGCCGAAAAGCCAAACGGGTGGGGGTGGTTAGGGTATCATGTTGTTGGGGGGTCCGAAGACATACTAATACCGTCGACTCACGACAATATAGTCGAGAAAATCGTAAAGACCGGTTATGTGGGCAACGAAGCCCGAAGATTGTTGGGATCAGTGTCGGCGCCGCCCATGACCTTACCCATCAGTCACAATCTTCCAGTCCCAAACCGAGAGACCAGGTTGGGTCTCAGCTTCGGGTGGAAGTCAGTGTCACCAGTGGAAAGATAGGGGGATGAAATCGCGGTTTCGACTCGGCTCCAGCGAATCCGTTAAGTCTTGCGTTCTTTCTTCTTGGCGGCGGGGAAGAGAACGTTGTTCAAGATCAGACGGTAGCCGGGGGAATGTTTGTGCAGTACCAACTCGGTCGGCGGATCGTGCACCATGTGACGATAATCCTCCGGATCGTGTCCGGACAGAAAAGTAAAAGTTCCACGGCCGAGGTTGCCGTGGAGATAGCGCACCTCGTCGAAATTATCCGGTTGGCCAAGCGGTGTAACGAATTTCTTCAATAATGATTTGCGAAAACCGGTCGACTGACCGAGGTATCCGTTCACGGTGCTGGTGTGGCACTGACTCAACATAGTGGGAACCGGATCGAGTTTGGCCGCGAAGTCGAACAGGTAGAAATAATCCTGACTTTCATCAAGAAACCGCACCAGCCGGTCAGGATAGGTATCTATGTCCGAGTGGCTGTAGACCAGAGGGTCAAGCTCCAGCACGAAGTTCTCAAAGGCGAATGTCCGCGTGAAGTCCAACTGGGCCTGTACACCCGGATCGACCGCGTCGCCATCGATCTCGCGCGGCACTATATCCAGACCCTCGGCGGCCAGGGCGATATCTATCGTCTCAGGTGCCGAACACATTGAAAAGAAGAAGCCACCGCGTCGCACATAGTCATAGACTGTCTTGGCCACATCCAGTTTCAACTGGCTGACTTTGTTGTAACCCAGCTTGGCCGCCAACTCTTCGTTGGCTCGCACCTGCGCCTGGTACCACAGTTGATTGCGAAAAGCGCCGTAGAACTTGCCATACTGCCCGGTGAAATCTTCGTGATGAAGATGCAGCCAGTCGTACTCTTCCAATCCGCCGCCGAGTAGCTCTTCATCGTACACGACATCGTACTTAATCTCGGCATAGGTTAAGGCCAACGTCACGGCATCATCCCAGGGTTCATTGGTGGGCGGTGAGTAGACAGCTATCACCGGCGCCTTTTCAAGCTCGACCCGTTCCATGTTCTCAACTTCGATCTGGCGATAAATGTCCGCTACCTGTCCCTGAGTGACCTGCTCATAAGAAACGCCCATCAACAGGCAGACATTGCTGATCTCGGACGAATGGTCAATCAGGAACGACCCACCGCGAAAATTCAGCAACCATTCCGCCTTGTACCCGGCATCGAGGGCACGATAGCAGACACCGTAGGCTTTGAGATGATCGGTCTGGGTCTCATCCATCGGGATGAGCAATCCGGCACCTTGCGCCGATACGGCCAGGGCTAAGACGATTGTGATTAAAACAAATGTTCTCATCTTCAAAGTCATTCTGGCGAAGGCCAGAATCCAGTCTTCCTATTCATGGGCGTGCGAAGCGCGAAAAACAGGTTTACCTGTGTCATTCCCGCATAGGCGGGAATCCATCATCTTTCATGTGCGGCAAATGTCCGCACCTGCCATCTTACACGCTCGCCCCAAAGTAACCAATACCTCACAATTGGCAACACAGTTTTTACGTTGAGACCAAAGACTGGTTCCGCCGCACGGCTAAGTTATGCTGAATAACTGCGCTAAACGCCGCTGGCGCCGTAGTTGGGCAGAGCCCGAGCACTCGGATCTGCAACCTGGCAGTTTTCCCAGCGAGGGTTGGGCATCCAGAGTGAGGCGATCAGATGTGCCATTCGTGGGTACATCTGTTCGAACAGATCGCGGTACATAAGGGACTCTTTGGAGATCGGCGTGGCGTAAGGGTATTGTTCGGCGATAGTCTCCGGGTCCTGCTCTGAGTAGGACTCTTCTGCTACGGCTTGCAATGTATCAGCCAGCGAGTGTCCGACGGCATCAGAGAAAGCCGCTTTCTCTCGCCACAAGATATGTTCGGGAAGATAACCGCCCCCTTCGAAGGCTGCTCGCAGCAGGTACTTTCCCACGCCGTTGTTGTTCATCTTGTGCCTGGGATGAATGCCCATAACATATTGCACGAAATCGCTATCGCTAAAAGGGACCCGCGCCTCAAGGGCGTGCGCGCTGATGCATCTATCGGCCCGTAATACATCGTACATGTACAACTCGCGAATCCTCTTGCGGCACTCACGCTGGAACTCAACCGGGTTGGGGGCGAAGTCGGTGTACTTGTAGCCGAACAGTTCGTCGGACACCTCGCCGGTCAGCAAAACGCGCACGTCACTGTTCTCGCTGATATGTTTGCACACCAAATACATCCCAATCGAAGCGCGGATGGTTGTAATGTCATAAGACTCAAGACTCCAAATCACCTCTCTCAACGACGATAGAACATCCTCCTCGGTAATAAGTACCTCCGTGTGATCCGAACCGATGAACCTCGCAACGTCGCGGGCATATTTCAAATCGATCCCGTCGGTGTGCATCCCAACAGCGAACGTCTTGATCGGTCGCGACGAATACCGCTGAGCAATAGCACAGACCAGACTTGAATCCAGTCCACCACTTAACAAAAGCCCCACCGGCGCATCGGCGCACAATCGCTTGCGCGTTGCCGCCACCAGCTTGTCATGGATATTGCTCAGCACTTCCTCTTTGGTGTGCGTGTGGTACTGACAAACGCGGCTTATGTCCAGATACCGCACGAACTCTTCGCCGTCATAAACATGCCCGGGCGGAAACGGTTCGACATGATCGCAGAAAGGTGAGACTGCTTTCGCTTCCGAGGCAAAGATGATCTCGCCTTCCGAGCGTGAGTATCCGTAGAAGAGCGGTCGTATGCCTATAGGGTCACGGGCGGCTACATGCTTCTGTCGTCGGGCATCCCATAATACCATTGCAAATTCCGCGTCAAGCATCTGAGCAGTCTTCTTCAGGCCGTACTTGGCATACAACGGCAGCAACACTTCGCAATCGGAGTCCGAGATGTATGGGTAGTTGGTCAGTCGTCTGAGTTCTGTCTGATTGTAAATCTCGCCGTTGCAGACAACTTTGTTGCCGGTTTGTTCATCGACAAATGGCTGATCCCCGGCCGGACCCAGATCCATAATCCGCAGCCTGTGGAAAGCCATCAAGCCACCTTCATGTTCATCCACCTGGAGTTTGTCCGGTCCTCGGTGACGTAGCTTCTCAATATGAGTCTCTAAGTCTGGAAGGGCTTTTTTGCGCCCGCTGTAAACGAATATTCCGCACATAGCTGTTTTTCCTATCTGTCTTCAGGCCAGCATTGTCAATTGCCTTTATAATAACAACAAAGGGCAAATGATCCTAAATCTTTATTGACATACCGATATTTTTACATTATTCATAGTATATGTACGATATATGCGAGAATATTGTAATTCTATAGGTAAAACATGACTACAGATTATGAAATCGACAATCTTGACCGGCAGATTTTGGAGTATTTGAGGCGCGATGGCCGTATGGCTTTCACCGAAATTGCCCAGAAACTGATCGTTTCAGCCGGAACGATTCATCAGCGCGTCAACAAAATGACCGATGCCGGCATTATCACCGGCTCGAAAATCACCGTCGACTACTCGAAACTGGGCTACGATGTCACTTCGTTGATGGGCATCTATCTCAAAAGTGCGCGTGACCTTGAGATGGTGATGAACAGGCTTCGAACGTTTGATGAAATTGTCGAGGTCTATTACACGACCGGTTCGTATGCGCTGATCATTAAGGCGCGCACACGAACGACTGATGCTTTCTATCAGTTTCTGCTTCGGAAGCTTCAGGCGATTCCTGAGATTCAGTCGACCGAGTCTTTCATCTGCCTGGCCCAACCGATCGACCGCGACCTGCCATTGGCGGATTTGGAGGGGGTGTAGGTTTTGGTGCCGTCATGCGACCCCGCGTGACGGTTCTTGTGCTTCATGGTTCGACTCCGCTCACCATGAGGTAGCGCGCGAAGCGCACAAGACAAGCTTGCTTGTGTCATTCTGGCGAAGGCCAGAATCCATCTTCTCTTTTTCTTTTCCCCTCTAGAGAGGGGTGCCCGAAGGGCGGGGTGTGTTCTTGGCGGACAAAACGAACAACACACCCCTAAACCGACTCTCAAGAGGGGACTTTGAAGAAGGATTCTGTAGGTCGAAACCCCTGTGGTTTCGACGACGCGCGAAGCGCAAAAAACCGATTTGTCGGTGTCACCCCGAGCGGAGTCGAGGGGCGACGTTAATCGCGGCTTCCCCCTTGCAGAAATGCCAGTTTGGGCTATATTGATAGAGATATCTAAAGGCAACGCAAGAGGGAACCTTGTGTATCAATCGTTGAGGCAAAGTGTGGACTATCGTCCGGTGAACAGCTTAGTTTTTTGCACGCAACTGATCATCTTCATTCTTGCGATCTTTTCGGTAGTTGAAGCATCCACCATCCATGTCCCTGTCGACCAACCGACTATACAGGCAGGTATCGACGCAGCGATGACTGGCGACACGGTATTGGTGGCACCGGGTCTCTATCAAGGAGATGGAAATCGCTACATCCGTTTCCTGGGCAAGGGCGTCACGTTGATTGGCGAAGGCGGGCCGGATTCATGTCAAATGTATTGCGAAAGTCGTCATCGGGCTTTCAGCTTTGTCGACGGCGAGGACAGTAGTGCTGTGGTTAAAGGATTCAGGATTACTGGTGAGTTCGGTGATGGTGATTACAATATCGATAAGGGGGGAGCCGTTCTCTGCGAAAACAGTTCTCCAGTATACATCAATTGTGTGTTTGAAGGTCATTGGGCGGAGTACGCTGGAGGGGCGGTACACATCGTAAACGGGTCGCCACGTTTTCGATCGTGCATTATCCGAAAGAATACAGCGGAACCTTCGGTGGGCTTGATCATGGCCTACGGTGGCGCTGTCAGTTGCTACGGTGGCTCCACGCCGGTTTTTGAAAACAGTGTTTTCGCCGGCAATTATGCACGAGGCGGAGGTGGAGCAATCGCCTGCGTTGACAGTGATCCCACATTCATCAATTGTACAATGGCAGACAACTCCGCTTACTATGGATCTCATGTTTACTGTTCCCTTTCGGCACCCACCGCGCAGGCCTGCATTCTCGGTTTTTCACGTTCTGGAAAGGCGGTCTATTGCGCGGATGAGCAAAGTGATCCTCTTTTTTCCTGCTGCAATTTCTACGGAAATGCATACGGTGACTGGGAGGGATGCACAAGCCAGTCTGATATGAACGGGAATACTGCCTACAATCCTATGCACTGCGATCTTGGGCGGGGTGACTATCATCTGCTCAGCACTTCTCCCTGTCTAGCCGCTAATCACGATTGCGGTCTGCTGGTGGGAGCGTTCGGTGAGGGCTGCAACCCCGAGTACCGAGTGTGGGAAGTAGAAGCAGATGGAAGAGGTGATGCTCCGACCGTTCAGGCGGCCATCGACTCGGCCGTCCACGGTGATACGGTTCTACTTCACCCCGGGGTTTTCACAGGTGAGGGCAATCGAGGTTTAGATCTGGGGGGCAAGCTGATTACCTTGACGGGACTCGACGGACCGGAAATGACGGTGATCGACTGTGAGTCAGAGGATCGGGGGTTTGACTTGCACTTTGCAGAAGACTCAAGTGCTACCATCAGCAGATTGACAGTGAGAAACGGTCGAGGTAGAGGCGCGGGAGCTAGGTGCTGGAACTCCTCACCGCGATTCTCGGAATGTTGGTTCTTAAACAACGATGCGACCCACTATCATTTCGGCTTCAGCTTTGGCGGCGGAGTTCATCTACTACGTTCTTCCGCGAAACTGGAGCGATGCCTGATTGCTCACAATAAATGTGGTACGGGCAATAGTACAAATAACGGTGGGGGGCTCTATATTGGGCGCTCGAATGCGGAACTCACGAATTGCACGATTATTGGGAATCAGGCTACTAACGGCGGAGCTATCAGCGTTTCGAGAAGCAGTTTACTAGTATCCAAGTGTATTATTGCGGATAACTACACCTTTGGATTGAGACCTGCTTTAGATTGTTATCGGAGCGATGTTCAGATAGTATGCAGTGATGTCTTCAACAACGCCAACGGCGATTGGATTGAATGCCTTGAGGGCCTAGAGGGTGAAGACGGCAACTTCAGCGCCGATCCCAACTTCTGTCTCTCAGATTCCATGGACTTTCACATCCATGCCACCTCACCTTGTGCTGCGACGAACAATGACTGTGGCACACTGATAGGGGCTTTGGATATTGGCTGTCCACCTCCTACAATATTGACCCCAAACCCGGTTTATACCTATTGGAGCCACGCTTTGTTCAACCAGCCCGGGACAACGTATGTTGGGAATATTCCATCGACTGGGACCGTCTCGGACATTGATATCAGTAGTGTGGCCATCAACGGCGCCATAACTCCGCAATCCTGTTCGGTGATCGACAGCCATCCGCAGTTTATTGGGGACGTACTAGTAGTTGAATTCACCATCAATCACTTGCCCGAATCATACGGTCCAGCCTGGGGTACTACCGTCCAAACCTATTCCATAGCCGGCGCTTTTACCGACGGCTCACCGTGGGAATTCACTGGTGAGTTCAGTTTGATTGGACACAAGGCGGGAGACCTAAACCTGGATGGGACAGTCGATATCGCCGATCTGGTTATAATGATAGAGTTTATGTTCCACAGTGGCCCCATGCCAGAAAGTAACTCGGCTGACCTCGATGCCAATGGGCAGATCGATGTAGCCGATCTGATTTTACTGGTCGAAGAGATCTTCATTCAATAGCCCCCCCCAACTTCCTTCTTGACAAAATGGACTATCATTGTATATTTGGCGCTAAGGAATCATATAAGTGACGAACACAAAAAACATACCCGCCGCAAACAGCTTTAGAAGCTTTTATTACCGATACTATTTCGGCTTTACCACCTTTACAGGTAGCGGGTATTGTCAATCTATGACTCCTTAGACAAACAATAGAACAAGACTCCAACCCGCTACCTTCAGGCAGCGGGCTTTTTTTGTGAGAAAGATGTAGCTTATGAACAACTCACTCGATAACATTACCAAAAGCAGTTGGTATCCCCCAGGAAAGGACCGCACGATGACACCAGTCCGAGGTATCAGAGGCGCCATTCGGGCCGATGAAAACAACCGCGAGTCGGTGCAGTCGGCCACGCGAGAACTGGTCGAGGCAATGATGAAGGCCAACGATCTCAAACTCACCGACATTGTTTCGGCCTTTTTCACCGCCACGCCCGATCTCAACGCCGACTTTCCCGCCTACGCCACCCGCGAACTCGGATGGAAACATGTACCGATGTTGTGCGCCCAGGAAATCAATGTCCCCGGCGCCATGACCCGGGTCATTCGGATTCTGTTCCATGTCAACAACGGCTCAACGCCCGAAGAGATCAAGCACGTCTACCTCGGGGATACCAAAACGCTCAGGCCGGACCTGGCTGAAGGAGAGAAAGATGATCGTCGTAATGAAAGCTGACTCCACCGAAGACCACCTGAAAGTGGTGCTGAATAAGATAGAGCAGCTTGGGTTCAAGCCGCATCTCTCCCGGGGCGAAAAGAAGACAATCGTCGGCGTGGTCGGCAACGGCAAGATGGTCGACCATGAACAGTTCACCATGCTCGAAGGCGTCGACTCGGTCGTGCGGATCATGAAACCGTACAAATTGGCCGGACGGGAGTTCAAGAAAGAACCAACGGTTATCGAAGTCGGCCCGGTCAAAATCGGCGGCGACAACGTCGTAGTGATGGCCGGTCCCTGCGCCGTCGAGAGCCGCGAGCAGACACTGAGAGCAGCCGACGCGGTGGCCGAAGCAGGCGCCACAATCCTGCGCGGCGGCGCTTTCAAACCACGATCTTCACCTTACAGTTTCCAGGGTCTGGGCGAAGAAGGGCTGCAAATATTAAGCGCCGCCAAACAACAAACCGGCCTGCCGGTGGTCAGTGAAGTCACCACGCCAACAGTTGTCGAACTGGTGGCGTCGTATGCCGACATGCTCCAGGTCGGTGCGCGCAATATGCAAAACTTCGCGCTGCTTGAAGCGGTCGGACGAACCGGCAAACCGGTGTTGCTCAAGCGCGGGATGATGTCGACTATCGAAGAACTTTTGATGTCGGCGGAGTATATATTGTCCAACGGCAACCCCAACGTCATCCTGTGCGAGCGAGGTATCCGCACGTTTGAAACAGCCACCCGCAACACGCTGGACATATCGGCCGTGCCGGTGATCAAAAGCCTCAGCCACCTGCCGGTGATAATCGATCCCAGCCACGCTACCGGTCAACGGTCGTTGATCGAACCGATGGCCAAGGCGGCAATAGCCGCCGGCGCCGATGGACTCATTATCGAAGTGCATCCCGACCCGGATGAGGCGCTCTGCGACGGCGCGCAATCTTTGTATCCGGCCGACTTCGCCAAGCTCATGGATCAACTGCGCAGAATCGTCGAAGCGACCGGGAGAAAGATGTGAAACCAGTCTCCGAGTGGAGGGTCTTGATTGTCGGCCTCGGACAGATCGGCGGCTCGATAGGTCTCGATCTTGTTGAACGAACGCTGGTGGCCGAAGTTATCGGGTTCGACATCGACAATTCCACTCGGGAATCAGCAGTTGAACGCCGCGCTGTTCATCGGACGGTGGAGGATCCCATTGCAGCAGCAGAGGCGGCTGATCTTATCATTCTCGCCGTTCCAATCCGCAAAACTATTGAGGTTATCAACTCGTTGGCGGAGTCATTGAGTGAAGGCAACTGCGTTGCTGATGTTGCCGGTATCCGTACAGGTATACTTCAAACGGTAGAGTCGCTTGAACAGCCGATCAACTTTGTCGGTGTGCATCCGATGGCCGGCAGTGAAGGGATCGGTCTTGAGTCGGCCGTGCATGGACTGTTCGAAGGAGCGTCTCTTGCCATAACGCCGTCATCCAAACTTGGCACGGGCTGGCTGGAATCGATCATGGAACTCATCGGAGGTCTTGGTGGAAACCCACTGATGCTGACTCCGGACAAACATGACCGCCTGGTCGGGATGGCTTCGCATCTGCCGCATATCTTGGGCGTGGCCCTGATGAACCTTGCTTTGAAATACCAGGCAGACGATGATCGTTCATTCAAGACAATTGGCGGCAGTTTCAAAAGTGCTACTCGCGTGACCGCTTCATCGGTGGAGTTGATGCTCGACATGTTTTTGACCAACAGCATCCACGACCGCGAACTGATCGAGGAACTCATCGCCGAACTGGAGTCTCTCAAACAGCAGATCACCGACTCAGACGAACCTGTTCTTCGCGACTACCTCGACAAAGCCCAAAAGGCCCGGCGACTCCTGTAGGTCAGGACCCCTTGCGGTCCTGACAACTTGCGCCGCCGACTAATTCTCCGTACATTGATTACATCGAAGTCCATCTTTGCACGGTGACAGAGCCGGAGGAGACAATACCATGCAACTGTGCTCAAGAAGTCTGATGTGTCTGTTGTTGCTTGCCGTTTTACCGGCTCTTGCGTCTGCTGCCAATGATAGTGATAACGGCGACTTGTCGAGCGAAGAGAAATCGACGCGAACCGGGCAGCTACTGTCCCTGGGATGCTTCGCGATCCCCGCGGCAATCGGTGGGTTTCTCTTGGACTCCGATGATCGTAGCAATCAGAATCTCGGAGCCGGTCTGGTTTGGGTGGGCGTCGGTATCGGCCCCGGCATGGGTCACCGGTACGCCAACCAACGTCAACGATTCCTTACGGGATTGACGATACGAACTTCACTTTTTGCCTATATCGCAGTCATGAGGGAGACGAACCGCACCAGATACGAGCACAAATCTACTAGTTTGGTCTACAAATTGGCAATCGCGGCCTGCATAGCCAGCGCCGTGTATGACTTTGCCACTATTGACTCTTCGGTCAAGAAGTACAACAACGGCCAGGCACCTGCCGAGCTTGGAATATTTCCAACATACAATCCAGGCAGCAATACCAGTGGAATTGTGCTGGCTGTCCGCTTTTAGACGCGGCGACTTTGCACATTACTGGCAGTTTCAACCTCCCTTAGTTCAAGAATTACAACCCCCAAACAACGCCTAAGGTTCTGGGCTGTTGTTACTTACGTGTGGTCGACGGATAGGGGCCGGTTCGGCTCGGCGTTTGCATTGGAAGGCCCAGATGAAGAATAAACTCTATTGGAGTATCCTATGAGACCAGCTTTTGTTGTCGGCGCCTCGATTTTAGTCCTATCGATCCTGTTCGTTATAGCCGGTTGTGACAAAGAGAAAATCGTTCAAACAACGGAATACATCCAGGAGACCGAGTATATCCAAAGTCCGCCCGATACCGTAATCATTCACGACACGACGGCCACCGTTGAACACCACTGGGACACGGTAGCAATAATCGATACACTGGTTCAGATCAGCTACCTGTATGATACGACGACCCTCTACGATACCGTCACCCTAACTGAACCATACTGGGATACTACTATCCTGGTTGATACTTTATACCTTACCAACAATGTTTATGACACACTGGTTATCGTCGACACAGTCCTGACGGTCGAGCATCATTACCACACCGAGACCATTGTCGACACCGTTTACCAGACTGATCCGGTATACGACACGGTGGTGGTTATTGATACGATCGTCACGGTAGTCAACCACTACGATACCACGACAATCGTTGACACTATCTACCAGACCGATCCGGTGTATGACACGACGATTATCCACGACACGGTCATAGTTATCCAGCAGATTCATGACACCACCTATACCGTCGACACGGTCGGGGGTGGGCAGGCTCAACCAATTGCCCTGCTGGCTTACACTGCGTTGCAGTATTATTCAGACGCATTGGTGATCGATGCTATCAATGCCGAATTGGGTATCGACGACGGCTGGATTTTCTATCTGTCGGTCTATATCAACGAGGTAACCTATCCTTCGGAGGGTGTTTTCGACATCTACGGCGGGATCGATTACTGGACCCCGGACTGGTCGGGTTTCTACCCGTTTGAATACTACTGGCGGATGACTTATGTCAGTGGTGATCCGGCCGATCCGCGCAATTGGCAGATGTCCGATCCACCGGCGGGAATTGCTCCCGGCAAAACACCCGGTGTCAACCGCGCCACCGCCCGTTCTCCGATTATCGAAACCGGTAAGTAGCTTCATGTAGGGCAGTAGTCTTTGTAGGTCAGGACCCCTTGGCGGTCCTGACACTGGACTCGCCCCAAACTGAGAATTAGACGGCCACACGAAGGATGGATGGTAGCACAATGTACACATGAGATGCCAAGGACGCAAATCCTCAGCATCTCATGTTGCTATGTATTAGACTCACCAACCGTGCTAACTTGGCATCGTCGGCATCGGGAGACCTTCGACTGCTTCGGCCATAAGATTACCACCTGCGAAAGGCATCACATCTCCCTCAAGCAGTGGGGTTTCATTTGGCATGCTACATCCTGCCATACCTGAGCGCACGCGTTCGCCGGTCATCATGGGTCGATTCATGTCTGACATCACTACCATGACTTCGTCGACCATCACCGTACTCTCGAGAGTATTGGACTTGGCTGATTCCATAACACTCATCAAGAACGGCAGCATGTTCATGCCGCTGTTCCTGGAGGAAAAACTCATCCGAAAGTCCATCGCATCATACATCGGGCTGTCAGCGAGCTGCATGTCCATCATGCCGTCATCAAGTTCAACGCGATTGGCCTCTGGAGCTAAGGAGAACTCTTCTGCTGAGTTCAACCGCTCCATCGACATGACCATTCCTTCGGGACACTTTGCGTTCAGTGGGCTAGAATACATTGCAAAAACCAATACTCCGACGCAAATGGCTATAGTCAACGATCTACCTGCTTTCAGTTTTTTCCAGTTTAGAGTTAACATTGCTTCTCCTTATCTCTTATTGGGGTTGACTACTGATGCACTTCAATTCCTGAATGCGGGTGTTGCATCAAAGACGCAAAGTCATGGGCGTGAATGAAGCGTCGGTGTTTCTTTGGTACCTCGCCTCCGGCATGCGTCGTGCGACCTGCGTGAACGGGGTGAAACATGTGCGGATGTTTCGCATCGTACATTGCGCCATTAAAAGGGTCCTTACGCACCGGAACTGCTAATACGTCTGGGGGTACATGGTAATTCATGTCTTCTCCTTCTTGATTAGAGCTGGCCTAATCAGGTTTAAGAGTCTGTTAGTGTTTACTTTCGTCTTGCCCGTCACCGTTTTCGCGGATGGTTCGGGCTTCGTTTCTTGTCGCTCCGTCTCTACATGCGCCATGAAGATTAGCGGCAGACTCTCTTGAAGAGTCCTTACGCCGCCGTTGCTTACCGGCTCCTTTCTTCTGATTCGACATCACATATCTCCTTTCTCAATTTTCGTTTCGATCTATCTAGGGTTTGCAAAGCCTAAATCGTTACAACATTTCTGAAAAAAAATGGGAAACATCTGTCCGTCCGCTTCAAGTGTAACTTTGGGGATTTGTTCTCCCCTATTCTTTTAGGAAACATCGAAACTCTATACCTTGGAGATCAGAAAATGAATCTAGCTGATGCAATTACCTGGGCGGCTCTGATAATATGCTTACCTATTATTCTAGGTTTTGTCGCTATGCTCTTCCAGAATTTCGCTCCAAGAATTTCAGAGCGAAAAGTGACAGGGTCACGGCCGAAAAAGAAAATCGTCCAAACGAGAAGTTCCCAAAAGTCACCTGCGCGAAAATACGACAGTGCGGCCTGAGCAAGATGAACTACTCAACGGAATTCCGACATGAATACGTTGGTTTAACGGTGCTGAAGGGTAGAGCATCGAGCCAAGATTAATGACAAAGCCCCTGGCTCGATATGGAACTGCTTGCGCAGCATTTGTGATATTACTTATGAGGGGATTATGGTTGGGTCGGAAGATCCGCTGGGTGGTGCTCTTTTTGGCACTTTATCGCATAACGCCTTAGAGTATGGTACGTTTGCTTATCCTCATCTATAAGATTACCAGCCAGGGCTTCATTTACTATGCGGACTACGGCTTTCACAAATTCTCTCTTAGCGCGATGCAACATAGTTTTGACGTTTGAGATACTCTTGAGAATACTGGGGTCAAGATCACCAATGAGATCGCGCTCATCTGTTTCCAATTCAATCTGTTCCTCAAGGCTCAAAAGTAGTTGTTCTTTGTCGGAATCGCTAATGTTGTAAATCTCACTTGGTTGCATTTCAGTGAGAATCGTGAGCATCAAAACAACCCGGGCACGAGGGTTGTCAATACTTCGAAGTGCCTCCCGGACAACGTCAAGAAAAATCTGTCGCACTCGCGTATCAGGAATGACAGCCTGAGCCCAAATGTGTTCGTCGAGTAATTCGGTTTCCTCAGTATGTGCATCGAATGCGACATTGCGAGGGTCGACGGTAAGGGTCTTGGTCTCTCCCTCTCTGGTTATGATCAGCTTAGAACTAGAGCCAGGAGCTATCGATTTTAGAAAATCCCATATTTGGCGTTTTGTTATGGCTGATTCAGATCCCACTCCGATGATACGGTCGTTTATCTTAAGCCCTGCTCTGTCTGCCTCGCTGCCTTGAAAAATGGTTTTTATGATAATGACCGGACGATCGTTGTTATCGTTTTTTCTCTTCTTGGTCAAGATCATCCCTAATACGCCTTGGTACTTTTTTCCGGAAGCATCAAGGATTTCCCGCACGGTCTGCGGTACTCGGTTTTTGATGAAACTACCGAGGACCTGTACGTCTGTTGCTCCCGAGCGCTTTATATAACCCCTTTGCAACTCGATCTCAATTTCCATAAGTACTTGATTGGCAACGTCGTCGGAGATGTCTTTATTCCCTTTTGGTACTCTGTCCCGGATGTACCCCAAAATGATTTTCAACTCATTATCTGATAGATAACTAAGAGAGCCATCTCGGAAGCATCTCTTTAGTGCCCGCCTCGTAATCCTGTTAAGACTGAATTGGACACCTTTATCAAGACTCATTAGAATTTCCTCTCTTTTTGGAGTAGGGTCGCCCAAGCCCAAAAACGTTACAAGAATGCCCTTCTTTTATGAAAAAAGGGTTCCCCCCATCAGATACGAGATGATAGGTCAGCTATCTCTTAGCGGCTCTTTTACCAGTTCCCTGGCCTGTCCCACTTTCTTTAGCTGTAGCGTGTTTGGTCAGAACTGAGGAATCGCTCTTGTCGGTGTTGGACTTTTGACGACTGGGGCGCAGGAGGTTGAATAATCTGTTCCCGAATGACATTTCGTGCTCCTTTTCAAAAAGTCTCTTTTATATATTTATCGGCATAAGATGGGAATTAAACCACCTGTCGGAGACCAAATCAAGCAATTTCTCAGGAATTTTGACCAGGCCATCACATCCGCATGCGATGGCTCTGGTGCTCCAAGATACCTATCTTGGTGGCGAGAGTGGCGTTTTACAAATGTGCCACTGGAAAGCGCGTCGATATCCCACCCACCCACCCCAACATTATTTTCACCCAAAACCGGATTTGGGCTGTATATTATATAGATGCAATACCGCGTATCCATAGCTATTGCAGGCGGTATGGTCTGCCTGCTCCTCTTGGCAGCCACGACTTTCGGGCAAGCCAGAGGTCGGCGTATGCCCAATCGGGCGCGGGTCGAAGCATCCAGAGGGATCAATCCCGATCCGTCGGCGTTGCGCGTGGCCCGGCTGCATTACTCAGGCGGGGGTGACTGGTACTGGGGTAACTCGGCTTTGCCGAACTTTCTGAAGTATCTGCGCGACAACACCGCCTTCCCGATCGATACGCTTGAGCACGAAGTCACCATCATGGACGCCGACCTGTATCGCTATCCGTTCCTCTTTGCCACCGGCCACGGTGTGATCGATTTCTCCACCGAGGAAAAAGAGAGGCTGAGGCAGTATCTGGCCGCCGGTGGGTTCCTGTTTGTCAATGACTCCTACGGTATGGACCAGTCGTTCCGTAAGGAGATGGCCGAACTGTTCCCGGAGCGCGAAGTGGTCGAGATTCCATTCGATCATCCGCTGTACCACTGTTTCCACGATTTCCCCAACGGTCCACCCAAAATCCACGAGCACGACGAAAACCCGGCTCGTGGCTACGCTATCATTTTGAACGGACGGGTGGTTTTGTATTTCCTGGTCGAGTCCGATATAGGGGATGGATGGGAAGATGCCCAGGTTCACAACGACCCGCCCGAAAAGCGCGAGGAAGCCTTTCGGATGGGTGTAAATATAGTGACTTATGCGCTGTTGTATTGACAGCCAAAGGCTCTCAAACGGTCTCCCCCGTTGGTGCGTCTGATTTGAGTAACACTGGTCGCCGACTCGCGGCCGAATAAACATAGATTCGAGGTAACTGCCATGCGCGACAAAGAAACTAGCTCGACGCTTATCAGCAGGCTGAAGGGGACACTCACAAAACAAAGACTGGTCGGCTTGACCGGCGGACTGGTGGCCACCTTGGTGGCGCTGATTGCCGGGTCGATCCTGCTGTCGCTGTTGGCCGGAGTGATGGTTCTACCGGTCTGGCTAAAAGTGTCGCTTTTGTCGCTGATGGTCGCAGTGGTTGGATACTTGTTCGTGAAGTACGGGCTGGCCAGACTGTGGCGCGGCGATATCGACAGCATGGCCGTGCGGCTGGAAGAAAAGCACCCGAATCTCAAGGGACGATTAATAGCCGCCATCCAGTTTGCCCGCATGAAAGACAAAAGAGGCTTCTCGTCCGACCTGATCGCCATGACCGAACGACAGGCGCTGGATAGATCAGGCAAATTGAATTTCAACGAAGCGGTCAGTCTTTACCCGGTGATGAAGACGGCCCGGGTACTGGCCGTGGCTTCAGTAGTCGCAATAGCGATGTTGGTGTTGGCGCCGGGGCTGTTCACCTATTCGTATGAGGTCTATTCCAACCCGACCGAGGAGATTGCCCCGCCGCTGGGCTATCGACTGACGCCCTTCCCCGGATCGGTCGAGTGGGTCAAGTATCGTGATATCGAAATAGGCGGCGTTCTCTATGGCGACCGTTTTCCCGAAGATGCGGTGATACACTATCGCCTGGTCGGCGGCGGCTGGCAGCAAACCGAGGTTGAACTGGCCCGGATAAACAGTGCCGGCTGGGGGGAGGCCGACTCAATGGTGGTGTCGACAAAGCTGCGCCAGATCAACAAGTCGTTTGATTACTTTGTCGAGGCGGGTCGGTTGAAAACTGAAATCCAGAAAGTCGACGTGGTCGACCGTCCGCGGGTCGAGGGTATCAAGCTGTCGATCTTCTACCCCGAATACACCGAGATGCCGCCGTCGGTAATCGATGAAAACAACGGCTCGTTCTCAGCCGTGGTCGGCAGTCGTGTCAACATGCAAATCGAAACCAACCTGCCGGTGGAATCGGCTATGTTGGTTTTCGAAGATTCCAGCAAAAGTCCCATGAAGATTACCGGCAAGGCAGCCGAGACGGCGCTGAAAGTTGACAGCTCGCGCGCCTACTATGTCCGCCTGACCGATCATCTGGGCGAAGAAAACCCCGATCCGATCGAGTACTACGTGACGGCGATCCCCGATGAATATCCTTCAATCGACGTGCTCAGTCCCGGCTTCGACGTGAATCTCGGCGACGAAATGATACTGCCGTTGAAGGTGCGCATCTTCGACGATTTCGGGTTTTCATCGCTGGTTTTGAAGTACTCTATTTTTTCGCAACGTCAAATGTCTGAAGAGCACGTGGCCGTGCTGCACTTCTCCGACCGCATCAAAACGGAAGGGGATGTTTCTTTCAACTGGGATATGGATCAGTTTAGTCTCTACCCCGGCGATTATGTGCTCTATCATCTTGAACTGGCCGACAACGACCGAGTGACCGGCCCCAAAGTGACCAGCACACGTCAGTATGTCGCCCGGCTCCCTTCGTTGGAAGAAATCATCGCGCAAACGGAGACAGCCGGTATCGAACGAATCAGCCGCACCGAAGATCTTCTGAAAACGGGCAAGGAGATTGCCGAGCGGATGAAAAACGTGGCTCGCAAACTTCAGGCACAACAAAAGGACGTTCGCAAAACCGACTGGCAACATCAGAAGGAAATCTCCAGCGTAGCTGACAAGAACGCCCAGCTCTTGAAAGAAATTGAAAAGTCGGCCGAACAGATGGAAGAGTCTGTCGACAAGATGGCCGAAAACAGTTTCCTCAGTCGTGAAATAATGGAAAAGCTGGCGCAGATTCAAAAACTGTTCGAGGAAGTTGCCACGCCCGAGATGAAAGCGGCTCAGCAAAAGCTGATGGAGGCGCTTCAGAACATGGACCCGGAGGAGATGCAAAAGGCCATCGAGGAATTCGAGCTGACCCAGCAGGAGATGCTTGAGCGTCTGGAGCGGACCCTGGCTCTGCTGAAGAAACTGCAATTGGAGCAGGCCATGGAGGCGCTGGTGCGACAGGCCGAAGAACTGGCCAAGAAGCAGGAAGCAACCAACGAAAAAACCGAATCGTCCGACAAGGACCAACTTCCTCAGGTATCCAAAGACGAGGACGCCAACCTTCAGTCATTGAACGAACTGAAAAAGAAGGCGGCCGAGTTGCAGAATCTGGCCAAGCAAGCCAAAGCAGACATGCGAGAGGAGTTTCAAAAATTCAGCGAAGCCGTTGAAAAAACCGATGCCGACGAAAACATGTCGGACATGTCCGAGGCTTTGAAGTCGCAAAAGAAAGACGATGCGTCCGAACAGGGGAAGAAAGCTCTGTCTAAACTTCTGTCGATGATCGACACCATGCAGCAGCAACTGGCCTCAATGAAAGGGGACGACAACGACGAGATGGAGAAAGCCATGCAAGCGGCTCTTGACGACGCCAACCAGCTCTCGCAAAACCAGGAACACCTGCGTAACGAAGCCGCCCTGATCAACTCGCAGTCGATCATGTTGCGTGAGATGGCGGCGCTTCAGCAGGATGTCAAGAGTTCCTGCAACGGTTTGAAGAACCGCTTGAGCGAACTGGGTAAACAGTCGCCGTTTGTTGCCGCCGAACTGCAAAGTCTGGTAAACAGCGCAGTCCAGAACATGGAACTGGCCTCGGAAGGCTTCGAAGCCAAAAAGCGCAGCCAGGCCATGAAGGAGCAACGCAGTTCGATGACAAAACTGAACCGCGCGTCCATCAGGCTCAGAGAGTCTCTCAACAGCCAGAAAGAATGCAACAACGGTGGCCAGTGCGACAACAAAGTCAAAAAATTGCAAGGCCAGTGCAACAAGCAGAATGAACTTAACCAACAGACCCAAAAGCAATGCAACAAGCCGGGCGGAGAGGGCAATCCGAAGTTTGGAGAAAACGGACGACAGGCCATGAAACGGCTGGCTTCGGAGCAGGCGTCTATCCGCAAATCTGTCGAAGAGCTTAACCAGGAAATGGGCGGCTCCCGGCAGATTCTGGGACGTCTGGATGACATTGCGCAAGAGATGAAAAAGGTAGAAGAAGATCTGGCCTCGGGTAATGTCGGACAGGAAACCACCGAGCGGCAGTTGAAGATATATTCGCGGCTTCTGGAAGCCAGCCGGTCTCTTCAGCGCCGTGATTTCACCGAGCAACGTCGTGCCGCTTCACCTGAGTCGGGTGAATTCTACATGCCCCCGCAGTTACCGGCAGGGATGCTTGACGATGGTGTAAATATCGAGGACAGGCTGCGTCGTTACCTCTCGGATGACTATCCTCCCCAGTATGAAGCCCAGATAAAGGCATACTTCAAAGCTCTGTTGAAAGCGGAGAGCGAACTCATCAACCCTAACGCCGTCGATCAACCTGCTCAACCATGATGAGTTCCATCCGGAAGCTTTTGATTGTCAGTGCGGTGCTCTGTCTATTGTGGGGGCAGGCAGCAGTTGCCGACGTAGCCACTAAACCGGCGATTAATATCATCAAGAAGCCGGCCACCACCGAGGAATTCGATATGCAGGTGCGGCTGGCGCGTCAGTTGATCAACCACAAAGATTACCACGGCGCCTCGGCTTTGCTTGAGCCGCTATTGTCGGAAATCCCAAACCACTCACTGGTATACAATCTACTCCGACAGTGCTATGACCGGCTGGGCTATCTGCCCAAGGTCTTGGACCTGGCCAATGCGATGATCGAGCAGTACCCCAATCAATGTCGGTACCGTCTGGACCTGGCGCGTGTACAGGTGCAGATGCATCAACCTCAAGACGGGCTGGAGTCGTTCTATAAAGCGTCACAACTGGCCAAATCCGACCAGGAGTACCTGGCTGTAACAAACTCGATGATGTCTTCCGGGTTTGCCGAGGAGGCGCTCAGCCTGATGGAGTCATACGAAGGAAGAATCGTAAATCCTTCGGCCTTTGCACTCCAGCGTGGTATTCTACTGGAGGCGCAGCGGCTGTATCGCGAGGCAGTGTTGGCCTACCTGCCGCTTCTTGCGGACACGACCAGGGATGCGGTAACGGCCGAACGACGCCTGCTGGCTCTGCTTGAATTCACTGCATCGTCGGCGCTGGCTGAAGCCACCCTACTGGAGGGTATCTCAACCTCCTCGAATCTCCATGGCTTGAAAGCCCTGACTGCCTACTACCTGAAAGTGGGACGCCTTGACGAAGCTCTGGCCTACACCTTTCAACTGGACACCCTACAGGAGCGCAACGGGCAGGCCTTGGTGCGGTTCATGCGCAGTTGTCGGGAGAGGAGCCAGTACGACCTGGCTATCAGCATGGGCGAGTACTTCTTTGACCATTACCTACAGAGTCCGGTGATGACGGAAGCGTACTTCGTGTACGCCGATGCGCTGACTCAGATCAAGCGCTACCAGGAAGCGATTGCAGTCTATGAGAACTTAGTGGCCTACTCCCCTCGCGTCCAGGATCAGGGCGAGGGCTTGTATTACATCGGCATGCTCTATCTGGACCATCTGGCCGAATACGAGACTGCTCGTCGCTATTTCGATTCAGTCGCCACCCACTACCAGCGCGGCATTGGCCATGTAAGATCGCAGGTGGCCAGACCATATTGTGACCTGCGTCAGGGAAAGCTGGCCGAAGCTAAGAGTAGTTTCGCCAGGCTGACACAAATGCAGCTCCCTGAAGATATCGCCGAGGAGATTACCTACCGCCTGGCTGTTATCGATTTCTGTGCCGGCGATTTCGATTCTGCCAAAGTGGAGTTGCAGAGGTTGATGGTGGATTACCCGCGCGGCTTTTTTGTCAATGACGCCATGCAGTTGCTTATGGTGATGGACCGTGTCGGAGAGAACAAGGCTCTGATGACCGCCTACGCTGAGGTCACAGAATATGAATTGCGCCGCATGCAGGATTCAATGGAAGCTGCCTTGGTGGGGATCACTGAAGGTCCCTTGGGAGCTGCGCTGGCCGATTTTGCGCTGTTCCGACTGGTCAACATATCTCTGTCTGAGAACGACACGCAGAGTGTCCTTAAGTACGTTCAAAGCCTTGAGGAAGGATTCCCTGAATCTTACTACTACCCCTACGGGCTGAAGGCAAAGGGGGATATCTACTACTCGGACACCGAGCGGATCGAAGAATGCAAATTGATCTACCGGAAGTTGCTGGAAGAGTTCCCCAACTACCCGTTTACCTCGGAAGTCCGCCAGAAGTTGCGAGACCTGGAGGACGAGTCAATCGGCTAAAAGTCCGGCTGTCTCTCTTTTTCGGCTTCCAACTGTCGCACCCGTCGCTCCAGATCAAAAACCCTGCTTTCACGATCTTCCCACTTCCCCAGCTTAATCTTGGTGGTAGTGCGGATCAGCAAAGCCAGCGAAATCAAGAGAAAGACAATTGAGTTTGCGCGACGGAAGACCTCACCCATATTGAACAGTGCATCGGCGAATGCAAGTAGCCCCAAGATGAACAAAACAGCGCACCAGATAAACATTTAGGACCTCCAGGGTCTAGACCCACTCATTGCGAGTGGCGACAAATAATTCTGTTGTTATTTGACCTGCTATCATTATATTTGAGGCCTTGTTTGTCCAAAGTTTCTTAGGCCTCTTTTTTGGATTATCGGTATAAGAGACAACGACTTTAGGAGGATATTTTGATCGAAAACAACGACGCCGCCGGACCCGGATTCGACCGAACCAATGCCGGCCTGGCGGGATTTGTCTTTTTGGTGTCATTTGTCGTTTACGCTCTGACAGTTCAGCGCAGCTTCTCATTCTGGGACTGTGGCGAGTTTATCGCCTGCGCCTTCAGCCTGGGCATACCCCATCCCCCGGGTACTCCGCTGTTTGTGATTATCGGCCGCTTATTTTCACTCATTCCGTTTGTCGAGGACATTTCCTACCGAATAAACTACCTTTCGGTGATCTCATCGGCCCTGACGGCCATGTTCTCATATCTTCTGACGGTGCGGCTGGTCGGTTACTTTTTCGACAGGGAAGAGCGCAACTCACCCATGAACCGTGTCGTCGCCTACATTGGCGGTATCGCAGGTGGATTCTTCGTTGCTTTCTCACGCACAAACTGGGCCAACTCGGTCGAAGCCGAAGTCTACGGACTCGCTTTGGCCTTGTCGGTGGCCATTGTCTGGCTGACCCTGCGCTACTTCGAAGAACGTGGCACAGCCGCAGCGGCCAAAACGCTGATATTAGTTTTCTACCTGACCATGTTGGGCATCGGTATCCACATGACCGTCTTCTTGGTGCTGCCGATCTGTTCGGTCTTTTTCGTTTTGAAAAAGGAAGCCACCCGGCGTGATTGGCTGACACTTTGCGGCTTTATCATTATGGAGTTGGTCTTTATCATGCTATTCTCCAACGGTCGGGGCGGAGTCGGTGCTTTTTATGTCGCCTCGGCGTTCATGGGTGTCGGTCTGCTGGTGCTGTTGTACAAAAAAATCAACTGGGCGCTGGTAATTGCAATCGCATCCGTCTGTACGGTGATGATTCAGTTCACTACCTATGAGAAAGCCACGGTGATCGCAGTGATACTGCTCATCGTTCTGGCCGTACTATCCAAACAGCGACGCTGGAACCTGCAGTGGAAGACGGCTCTGGCCATCGTCTTTTTCGGCTTCATGGGGATGTCCGTGCACGGTTATATCCCCATTCGGTCCTCGCTTAATCCCCGCATCGACGAAAACAACCCCTCTCGCGACTGGCAAACGTTTGAAAATTTCCTGGACCGCAAACAGTACCAACAGATTTCAATGCTGGAGCGAATGTTCAACCGTCGCGGCACCTGGGAAAATCACTTTGGTCGCCACGCCCACATGGGCTTCTGGTCCTATTTCGAGGAGCAGTATTCACGTACCGGCTGGGAGTTTATCCTGCCCTTCTTCCTGTTGGGGATGATCGGCATGATCACGGCCATTCGCAAACGCCTGGAGATCGGCCTGCCGTTTTTTACGCTTTTCTTAGTCTGCTCGGTGGGCCTGATTTTGTATATGAATTTCGCCGACGGTACACAATACAGTTTTCAGACCGGTGACGCCTATCTGGAAGTACGCAACCGTGACTATTTCTTCACACCCGCCTTTGTCTTTTTTGGTGTCGCTATGGGTCTTGGAATCTCGGCCGTAATTATCTGGCTGATTAACAGAGTCAGTGGTGTCGATCCAGCCAGGCGGCGGACGGTGGTAATGGCTTCGTCGATATTGGCTCTATTGCCTGTTGTCTCGCTGGCCCACAACTACCATGCCTGTGATCGTTCGGAAAACTTCATCCCACGCAACTATGCCACCAATATTCTGGATACCTGCGAACCCAACGCCATCTTGTTCACCTCGGGCGACAACGACACCTTCCCCCTATGGTGCATACAGGAAGTATATGGCTATCGACTGGATGTGCGAGTGGTCAATCTGTCACTCTTGAACACCGATTGGTACGTTGAACAAATGAAGAATCGGTACGGCGTGCCGATTTCGCTGGATGATTCTCAGATAGTCTGGTACACCTCCGAAACACAGGGCGGCAATCCACGAGGTCGACCGACCAAACCGTTCTTTGATCGTGCTCGTAAGCGCCGGACTTTCCTTGAACCGTCACCATTCAACGGCCGCATCGTGCGCGTAGCCGACATGATGATGGATGAAATCGTGCTCGAAAGCACCTACAAAGAAAACGACACCCTTAAGCTAAAGCAGCCGATCTATTTCAGTTCCCCCCCATACGCCGAATCCCCTCTGGGATTGCGTGACCGTATTCACTCGGTTGGTATGCTCTACAAACTGAGCTACGACCCACCACCGCGGGCAATTGACGCCGATAGGGCGTATGACCTGTTCATGAATACCTATCGATTTGACGGCTATGCCGACTCTAAAGTGTATCGCGAGGAAAACGCTACCGGTGTCTTTGTCACTATGGGTGTAAACGCATCCCGAATCTACGAGGAGTTCATGACCCAGGCGAAGATCGACTCCGCTGCCGGGATCACAGATTCCGATGCCAAAGAGAAGGCCGTGAACCTCATGAATAAAATGATCGAGGTCTATCCTGAGTACTGGCAGACCTCTTTATACCTGGCCGACATTTATGAACAGGATGGCGATACCGCCGCCGCCGACGAGTTGTGGAATCGGATGCATGACTCCCTGATGGCATTTGCCGAATCAAACCCGGAAAACCTGTTTTATATGCAAGACCTCGGACTGGCCAAAGTTCAACTGGGCCAGCGCAATGTCGACACGGCTATGGTCGATGAAGGGGTCGCGTTGGCGTGGGACGCTTTTAGGGCTAACCCCAACTCCAGCTATGCCTTTAGGAAATTGGCCATGATTCTCATTCGGACCGCTCGCACCAGCGAGCTTAACCAGGCGATTAACCTGTTCAAGGAATACAAGATCAACGTAAACGATCCGTTTTTGCAGCAACTGGAGGGAGGCCGTGGTGCGCCACCGCCCAATCCCAGAGGTCAGCCCGGAATGTAAGTCAACCGACCTACGAGTATGACCCTTCGCCTCGGTATGAGGCGAAGGGTGATAAACCGCCTTTTTCGCTCCGCGCCATACATCGATGCATCTAACCGAGGGCCGCAGGATTACCGGGCGTGGTGTACGTCCGCGTGCGTAAAGTGGATGTCACCCGGAGCACGTCGGGTGACCGCCACAATCCTTGTTTGGGGCGGATAACAAGTCCACCCCCAAACCGAGTTTGAGGGTGCCATCCGCCTTTGGTGGGCATGCATAGAGACAATAAAACTGTGAAAGACACTACCCGGTCGGTGACATACGGTAATCGGGTACGCGGCGGTATTGACCCAGGTCGTTAGTCAGCATCCCCAGGGCCACCAATTCGGTGCGGACCGCCTGCGTGTCGCTATGATAACGAGCAATTATGCGGTCAACGTCCGATTCGGTGTAGTCACGCTGCGGCTCAAACTGAGCCATTATGTATTCCAGCAGCGCCGTGCGGCGAGGTTCACCGGCCGCATCAGAGTTGGCTTTCTTGGCGGTGCGTTTCACAGGTGAAGAACGAGTTGATGGTGAACGACCGTTACGGTTGGAGTTTCGCTCAAGCCAGTCAAGTACCGACTGTTCGGGGATGCGCCAGTCCTTGCCGATTTTGTAGGCATGGATTTCGCCGGCTTGAACTTTGCGCGTAATCACCTGGACGTTCATCTTCAGTTTCTGGGCCAGTTCCGAAGTAGTAAAGAATTCTGTTTCTCTGATCGAAGATTCGACGTTGTTCAACTGTAGTCTCCTTGGGTATGACAACTAACGAGTAAGGATTAACTCAGTTGACGGTACAAAGTCAATTAGTTTTTCACTGAATGGGTGAGGTTTTTGAGATAGTAGGGCAGGACCCTTGTGGTCCGGCCGGATTGGGCGGGTTCACGCCGCGGCGCGCAGGCGAGGACGGACCCGCCCTGCGATTGCTTCTACAATGTTGTGTCGGGTCTTGGGTACGCCGGTGGCGTGATTGTGACCCGACACCTGCATAATGCGCGAAGCGCGACAAACACGGCTTGACCGTGTGACGTTGGGCGGTCGGGTGGCCGCTTCAAACCTTGTTTGGGGCGGGTAAACCCTTCGACTAGGCTCAGGGTGATGTGGTGCTTGACCGTGTGACGTTGGGCGGTCGGGTGGCCGCTTCAAACCTTGTTTGGGGAGGGTAAACCCTTCGACTAGGCTCGGGGTGAGTTGGTGCTTGACCGTGTGACGATGGGCGACCCCGCCCGACGCTGGCAGACGTATTCCAAAGCTGTCAGGCGAGTCGCCTTACAGCACTCACAACCCCATACCATCTCAGGTATCGGCAGCTACTACGACGGCTTTCGCTTCTGTTGTTTCTGTGCAGCCAGCCAGATCGTGTTTTCGCGGGAGATCAGGCTCTCGACCCGTTCGACGAACAATGCTTCTCTATCTTCGACCTCACCATAGGCCTCGGCGCCGGCTTCGTAATAGTGAATCTCTTTTCGCATTGTCTCGCACGTCGTGCGATAGTTGATCCAGTTTTCCTGATACTTGAACACTTTCAGAGCAGAGGTCGCCACCGCAACCACCACCGAAGTCAACAGCGGCAACCACCACATTTTGGGGAGTATGCTTCCTTGCTCCACCAGGATAAGCACCGGAGTTAGTGCGGAGAGTACTATGAGCATCCATTGGAACCGCCGGTAGCATTTCTGGTTGGCTGCGGCCTTGTTGTCATACCAGTTTAACTGATCGTAGTAGCGTTCATCCAGGTATTTCTTGAAGCTATCTTTGTCCATATCATTGACCTTTCGTTTAATGCAGATCGTGTTCGGCCGGTGGCCAGTAGAACATCTACCAGTTGAACAAACTGTGGTCAACAACAAAGTGAGCCGCACTCCGGCTGGTTCAGAAACAACTTGACTGGAAGGTGGAAGTTCTGCTTTTTCAGAGAATAACCGCTTAAAGACAGAGCAACTAGGTATGGACTACGAATACGATATATTCATCAGCTATCCGCATAAAGATCATGATGAAGATTGGCTCACCAAGTTCTTCCTTCCAGAGGTCAAACGATGCGCGTTGGAGGAACTGGGGCGAGAGTTGAAGGAGTTTGTTGATCGTACAGGCATACACGCCGGGGGCTCATGGCCGGCAACACTAAAGCGTGCTCTGGCAACATCACGCGTTCTTTTGCCAATCTGGTCTGTGGCATATTTCAAGTCACCATGGTGTATGAACGAATGTTCCGTAATGAGGCATCGTGAGAAGCAATTGGACCTGGGGACTGTTGTCAACGTGCGGGGGGTAATCGTTCCAGTCAGGCTATTCGATGGAAAGCACTATCCTCCGTTTGCAAAAGACAAACAATGGATGGATGCCACCTCCTACCGTTATCACACCGACGGATTCAAGAAGGCTCCAAAGTTTATGGATTTTCAGGATGAGATACAGGAGTTCTGCAAGGGGCTGGCCAAGTGTATCGCCTCTGCACCGGATTTCAACCCGGACTGGCTCAAACCGGAATGGCTGGATGGACCCATGAGCAACTGGGAGACCGATCCAGACATGATAATGCCGGAAGTGAAACCGGCCAAGCCCACACTTGAATGAGGCCGAATGGGTTATGTAATCACATTCTATTCGTTCAAAGGCGGAGTTGGACGGACGATGGCTATGGCCAATATTGCCTTTGTGCTGGCCCGGCGTGGATTCCGGACTCTCATTGTAGACTGGGACCTGGAAGCTCCTGGTCTGGAGGCATACTACAGAGAACTAGTTGACCCCAAGATGGCTGCGGAACAGCCGGGTGTGATTGACTTATTGACTGATCATATTGAGGCCGGGGGGAAAGCAAACGACCGGCCCGGCTGGCGTGATGTCAAGCTGTTGATAAGCATACCCGGCTCCGATATTCCGCTTCACATGCTGACGGCAGGACGAAACAACGAAGGAAGAGATTACTACCGCAGAGTTGGCGCCTTCGATGCTGGCCGCTTCTATCGTGACTTCGGTGGCAATGAACTAATCGAATCCTGGCGCAACGAGTGGAAAGAGAACTATGATTTTGTGCTGATTGACAGCCGCACCGGTATTACCGACGGTGGGGGCATTTGTACTATTCAAATGCCGGACATACTGACCGTAATATTCACGCCCAACCACAAAAGTCTCAATGGTGTGTTGTACGTAGCCGAGAAAGCGCTGGCCGCCCAACAGAAGCTGCCGGAGGATCGTCAGGTGATGCGACTGCTGCCGATTGTGAGTCGCTTCGATGTCGAACAGGCGGATAAAGAGGGGAAGTACTGGCTCGAATTAATGGAAGACCAAACGGCCGGACTCTATGCTGACTGGGTGCCAAAGTCGGTGATACTGAGTGAGCTAATGGCGATCACCAAAATCCCGTACAATTCATTCTACAGTTTTGGTGAAAGCCTGGCGGTCGGTGAACGGCCTTCCAAGTCTCCCGGAAGTCTACCCTACACTTACGAGACGCTGGCAGGCTTGATAGGCAACAACCTCGAAGATGTCGACGGTCTGATGGAAAACCGTGATGCATATGTGCGCAAAGCAGAACCAAAAAAGATCGAAGTTACAATGTCTGTGCCGATAGAGATTTCTGCGGGGACATTGAGTACAGAGGCTGAGGATCTTTACAACGAAATGCTCGAACAGCACCGGCGCTGGGTGGACTCGGGCCACAAAGAAGGCGAGCAATTGAAAGTCGATGGGGGCGACTGGAGCAAGATGGATTTTTTGGGGGCGAATCTTCAGCAGGCGTTCTTCAAAAGTGTCAAGTTCAGGAACGCCGATTTCACCGATGCTGATCTGTCCGCCGCCTCGCTTCTTGCTTGTGATTTTTCCGGAGCGACTTTTCGGCAGGCGAACCTCTCATATGTTCAAGCCGACAAGGCACACTTTACAAGTTCTGACATGACCGGGTTCACTGCCGAAAACGCGGGATTCAGCGGCGCCAATTTTCAGGATGCCAGACTTGATGAAGCCAACCTTAGACAGGCAATGTTACTGGAAGCGAACCTCCAGGGTGCAAGTTTGAAGTCGGCGAGCCTGGTCAATGCAAACCTTGATCAAGCCGATTTGCGAGAGGCTGATCTTCCCGATGCCGACCTCAGTGGTGCGAGCTTGCGACGAGCCAAAATGCAGGGTGCGTATGTCGGTGACGCCGTACTGGACGGCGCTGATCTGAGTGACTGTGACCTGAGCGAAACTGAAGGACTTAGGTCAACACAGTTTCGAGCTACCAATCTCTCCGGCGCAAAGCTGTCTGAGGTCGATAGTCAAGCCCTGGAATTCGTGGACAAGGATCTGACTGGGCAATCATCTGCCCAATTGATGGTGCTCATACCCCCGACCTACGCAGGCGCGACCCTTGTTCTCACTAGCTTGCCATTCTGGGAGAGTTTCTTTGTTTATGGCGTAGGTACAATGTCCGGCTGCGGCATTGTTCTGTTTTTGGGGTTATCACTACTGACCTCGTCTCCTTTCGAGAGAATAAACTCATCCACGCTGCCAGCCATTAAACCGGACGGCGTGCCATCGTCCCGGAACCTGGGATACCTTTTCGTTGGGCTATTGGCAGAACACTCTCCTTTGTGGTCCAGACACCTGCCCGCATCAGGCGGCGGGCGAACGCTGAAGTACTCACTCCTAATATGGGCATCTGCCCCTGTGCTGCTCTTGATAGCCTTGGCCGTAAACTACGTTCGTGGGGAGGCGATGTTTTATCTCTCCATGTGGGCCTTTGGCCCGGAGGGCGTCGAAGTGTGGGGGAAAGTCTGGCCGACATTGGCCAGCATGCTGTTGACCCTCGGAGTCATCGTAGCGGCAACGGCGTCATACGCGCGCACTCTCCGCATACTGCAAAGAGAGCCTAGAGGCGTCAGGGCGCCCGGTTCCTCCGACCGGCAGGACCGTTTCGACAGTTCGCGCCTCGAACAAGACAGATCAGACTTTGCCCGATAATCCGCCCAACAAAAAAACCCGGCCGCATGAGGCCGGGTTTGGTGAATTCGACTACTGATGGATTCGATGAGCTTTAACCAACCTCTTTGGCAACATTTTCAAGCTCCGGCTTATCCATCCACGGTGGGAACAGTTTGACCAGGATGTACAACACCACCACCGGCGCCACCAGCAACGTCACGGCCATAAACAAGCCTTCCATCCCGAACAGTTCGAGCTTGTAAACAGTCAGACCGCGCAGACTCTTGGAGAACAACTGGCCGCCCACGACAACATTCCAACGAGTGCTGAAAATACCAACCTGCACCAATACGGCGGCGATGAAATACAACATTCGCTTCATTTCGTCCGGCACCTTGCCGAGCTTAGCCAGGATAATACCGACCAGCGGCGCCACACTGCCCAGAATAATCTGGGCTATGATAAGACTGATGAACAAACGGTTGGATATCATATCCGAAAGAATTGTAATCGATTCCTCTGACTCATATAGGCGATGAATGAAATCGAGGGCTTCCAGAGTGAAGTCGATCAACATGGCGTACAACAAGAACGATGCCAGCTTGTTCAGACAGGCCATGTCCATCTTCTTCCAGCGGAACATGGTTGCGATCATGTATATCAGTATCATCAGGGCGATACCTGAAACAATCGCCGAAAACAGGAACACAATAGGCATCAACACCGAACTCCACCATGGATTGGCCTTAATCGATCCAAAAATGAAACCAACATAACCATGCAACAGAAATGCCGATGGCACACCCAAAATGGTAATGAATCGACTCGCCTTCTCATCAAATTCGAGTGCTTTTGGTGAGACATCGGTAGCACCCAGCGTGGAGAACTTGTAAAAATACTTGAGCAAGCCGGTTTTTTCGTTGGACCATTTAACAATGTCACGTCGGTAGTCCAGCCAGAGTTCCAAAAGCAGCACACCCATAAGATACCAGGCATAGACAAAGCCGAACATGGCCATGGCCGATGAAGTATTTGGCGTCAGGAACATCTCAAAACTCCGCTCGGGATGACCCAGGTGAGCCAACAGCGGCAGCGGGGCGATAACCAGAAAGGCCAAAGCCGACACCAGCGAGAGTCGGTAGACCGGCGTGATTTCGTGTACTTTGAAAACTCGTTCGAGTGAGGCCAAAATAAAAGCGCCGGCCACAAGTCCGGTCAGGTAGGGATAGATTACTACCAGCAGACCCCAGTGCAGCTCAAACTCATTGGGATAGATATATCCGGTCGTGCCGGGCAGGGCGTTGGCGATGTTGGCAATTACGGTTTCCATAGTTACCTCACCTCCCCGTCAGCACCGGCGTAGTAGACTTTCGGCTTGGTGTTGAGAGCCGGTTTCAAAACTGTGATATCATTAAAACGGGCGAAACGCCTCAACGGACTGCTGCGTTGACCGACCTCGCCGAAGATTCGAGCCTGGGTAGGGCAGACTTCGACACAAGCCGGCAGCAGGCCTTTGGTGATCCGATGGTAGCAGAAAGTGCATTTGTCGGCCACATGCCTCTCCGGATGCAGGTAACGCGCTCCGTAGGGGCAACCCTGAATACAGTACCGGCAGCCGACGCAATAGGTGTCATCGACCAACACTACGCCGTCACGGGTTGTGTAAGTGGCGCCGACCGGACAAACCTGAACACAAGGCGGGTTGGCGCAGTGATTGCAAAGTTTGGGGACAAAGAAGCTGCGCAGGGCATCCACTTTCTCATCTATCTCCGGGAAACCATCGATTCCGCCGTTGGGGCTGTCGACAATCGCCTCGCCGTTGGATTCGATGACATAGCGTTCCACCCAGGTGCGGAAGAAATGGGGTTCTAGGGGTACTTTGTTCTCTTTTTTGCAGGCGTCGGCGCAACGTCCGCAGCCGATACACTTGTGTATCGATACACCCATGGCATAGTCATGCTCGGTGGGGTCATATTCGCCGTTGGTGTCGGCCGCGAGGATTTTCTCAACGTTCAAAGCAGAAAACAACAGGAAGAATCCCGGCAGCTTTTTTGTGCAATTCTCAAGAAACTCGCGGCGGGCCATTTTCGGTTTGTTGTTGCTCATAGACTCGCCTCCGGAAAGTGAGGATAGTGACAATCCCAGCAGATGTAACGACCGCCGTGATCGTCCATGTCGATCCGCGGAATCTCTCGCGAACTGTCGGCGCCGCGGGCATGACACACACCGCAGACGTCGGGGCCTCGTGGTTTCTCCGCCTGGGTCGCACGAGGGTTTTTCATGTGTTCGGAAGACGCCTCGTGACACTGCGTACAGGGCAGTGAAGAATGATGCGACACCATTTTACGATTGGATATCTCGCGATGGCAGGCAGAGCATTCCTCAGCCGTGTGGGGCAGTCGCGGCTCGTGGGGGTCATGGCAAGTCAGGCAAGCCTTGCCAGGGTTGTGCAACGCCGGCAAAATCTGCGGAAAACCGGAGGGTCGCGCCGGATCGTAACCGTGGCATAACATACAACCATCACGACCACGGGGTGCATCCGGAGTGTGTGCATCCTGATCATCCACATGAGCCAGGGCCGGACCATGGCACGATTCGCAAGCCACCCCGCTGTGGTGTGAAGCCCGCTTGGATTCATAAACCTCATCGTGACAATCGCTACATGCTTGAGCCCCGGCATAGGCTAGTTCCAAAGCAGCCACCTCGTCGGTGTTGTCCGCTCGATAGTGGCCATAGTCACCGAAACTGTCGGGGACTAAAAGCATTCGAGCAGTTACCAGGCTGCCGATAATAGCCACAATCATGACCACTAACGGCACCAGTTGTTGGGGGAATTTGGACATATTTCTCTTATTCTCTTCCTTCGTCTCGAGTTCGTAAAACTCGGCGCCATGATAAAGATGACCTCATTAAAAGTCAATGTGTTTTATCTGGTTTTGCGAGCAGATTCTGTCTGCGACCGTTTCACTCGATGATCGAAACCGCCGACGAACTCTATAAGTGGATAGATTTTTTCGATACAGTGCTGAGTCACCAACGAAGGCGTCTACCCAGCCGCAAATAAGGTCTTGAATCGTCCGGTTTCGACCGGTATAATAGTTGTGGCATAATGCCCCTGTGCATTAGAATCATGTTGTCGATTACCCGGCGTCGCCGTTCGTTCAATGTCGCGCCGCAAGCTAACTATACCGCCTTTGGCGGAGAGCTGCGTCCGGATTTGCAGGTGGCCGACCGGACCGATGACTCGTCGACGGACAAAAAGCATGGCTGAACAGGAAACCATCGTAACACACAACGACAGCGATCTTTTTTGCCGCGATCTGCCCACCAGCCCCATGCCCCAGATGGGCAAGATTCTGGTGACCGGCGCTTCCGGCTATATCGGCGGACGGCTGGTGCCGGAACTACTGATACGCGGCTATCGCGTTCGGGTGATGGTGCGCGGCGATCTGCGCGGTCACATCGGACATTGGCCGGAAGCTGAGGTGGTGGTGGCCGATGCTTTCAATCCCGAACAACTTAATGCGGCCCTCTACGGAATCCACACAGCGTTCTATCTGATACATTCACTTATCCTTGGACCCGGTGACTTTGAAGCCGCCGATATCAAGGCGGCCGAGAACTTCCGCCGAGCCGCCGAAGAACAACACCTAAAACGGATCATCTACCTGGGCGGCTTGGGGGATACCCGCGCGCCTCTTTCGTCACACCTGCGCAGCCGGATGGAAGTGGCTGAGGAGTTGCATAAGGGAAAAACGCCGGTCACGATTCTTCGAGCTGCAATCATCATAGGTTCCGGAAGCGCATCGTATGAGATCATCCATCACCTAGTGAGATACCTACCGGTGATTGTACTGCCGCGCTGGGCGATAAACCGATGCCAGCCGGTGAGTATTCGTGACGTCGTCAAGTATTTGGTGGGTGTGCTGGAGGTACCACGAACGGCCGACAAGTCGTTCGATATCGGTGGTCCCCAGATTATGTCGTACCAAAAAATGCTGGCTTCTCTGGCCGTGATCATTCATCGTCGAACGTTTCTGGTACCTATGCCGCTTTCGCTGATCAAATTCTACGCCTACCTGGTCAGTCTCTTCACACCGGTACCGAATGCAATCGTGCGTTGCCTTATTGAAGGCCTCAAAAACGAAGTTGTTTGCCAGGATGATGCCATCAAAGAATACCTGCCGTTCGAACCAATCTCATTCCAGCAGGCGGTTCTCAGGGCTATGACCCGCGAAGATCAGGATCGAGTTTCCACCAGATGGTCCGATGCTTATCCACCGGCTCAGGAGTTGGCCTTGAAACTGGAAGACCTGGATCACGACGTCGCCTACCTGACCCGCCACTCGCGGGCCACTCAAAAACCGGCTGAGGAGTTGTTTCGATCCATCTGCAAAATCGGCGGGAAGGAAGGTTGGTACACCAGCAGTTGGTTATGGAAACTGAGAGGTTGGCTGGATCGCCTCTTCCTGGGTGTCGGCAGTTCACGCGGGCGAAAAAGCCGGGTGCATCTGGAGATTCATGACGTCATCGACTTCTGGCGCATCGAGGACCTGGTGGAGAACCAAAGACTCTTGTTGCGCGCTGAGATGAAAATGCCCGGACGCGCCTGGCTTGAGTTGACTGTCGAGCAGATAAGCGGTTCTGAGCAGAGACTATTGTCGGTGGCTGCCTACTTTGACACTGAGAGCTTTCTCGGTCGTATCTATTGGTACTGTCTGGTACCGGTGCATTTTTTCATTTTCAAAAACATGATCAAACAGATCGAAAAACGCAGTTAGATGGAAAACCACTCTCTCATGCTTTGACTGCGCTCGGTATGACAGAGCTGTTCCACGTTGTGCCCGGTGAGTCTTCAGACTCGGCGGGTCCGAAGACGGCCCTGACCTACATGATACTGTCACCCTGAGCGCAGTCGAAGGGTGCGCCTTGACACGCTTCTGTCATTCCTGCGTAGGCAGGAATCCATCTTCTGTTAGTAGGTCAGGACCCTTGTGGTCCTGACAACATGGCGGGTTCACGCCGCGGCGCGCAGGCGAAGACGGACCCACCCTACTCGACTGACAATTGAGTCAGGTCCATAAAGGACCTGACCTACATGATACTGTCACGCTGAGCGCAGTCGAAGCGTGCGCCTTAAACCAAAAAAAAGAAGGGGACAGCGTTGCACTGTCCCCTCTTCGTAGATGAAACGATGGGTGTCAAAGACCTCAGATGTCCCAAAGATGATCAGCCTCAGGCAAGGTTGCCGTTGCCCTCCACCAGACCATCTTTTAGTTTTATGATTCTCCCTGCCTGTTTGGCAATACTCATATCGTGCGTGATAATTATCACTGTCTTGCCCGTTTTGTGCAACTCATGGAAGAGATTCACGATCTCACCACCTGAGGCGGAGTCCAGGTTGCCGGTAGGTTCATCGGCCAGAATTACATCCGGCTCGTTGGCCAATGCCCGTGCAATAGCCACTCTTTGCATCTCACCGCCGGACATCTCGGTCGGTTTGTTGCCTGCTTTGTCGGCCAATCCGACTCTGGCCAGTAGATCAATGACACGTTCGCGTCGTTTTTTACCGCTCACGCGCGCAAACAAAAGAGGCACTTCGATGTTCTCAAAGGCGGTGGCATACGGAAGCAGATTGAAAGCCTGAAATACAAAACCGATTTTCTTGTTGCGAACATCGGCCAACTGATTCGAGGTCATCTCATTGACCGGCTCACGCTCCAGAAGATAACTACCCGAAGTGGGCACATCAAGACAACCGATTATGTTCATCAAGGTCGACTTGCCGGAGCCCGAAGGTCCTACCACGGCAGCCATCTCGCCGGACTCGACCGAAAGATCGATCCCCTTGAGAGCTTCAAATTCCACCTTGCCGGTGAGATACTTCTTCTTCAGTTGTCTCATTTCTATCATCGACTCACTCCGTCTGATCAGACCTTCACTCATGGTTCCTACTCATACCTCAACGATTCGACCGGGTTAACCGAGGCCGCTTTCATGGCCGGGAACAGCCCCGACATCAGACCCATCAGACCGAGTATGGCTATCACCACCAGGCCGATTTCCCACGAGATTGTCGGGCGTCCCATGAAATCAAGCACATCGGACTCCATCGGCACACGCTTGAAACCCTCGGTCAAAATGTAGCTGATGGCCATGCCCCCAAAACCTCCAACGAAGGTGATGATGAAGGCTTCGATAAGAAACTGAAACAGGATGTACGATCTCCTGGCGCCCACGGCCATTTTGATACCTATCTCGCGAGTGCGTTCCTTGATGGAGACGTACATAATGTTGGCCACACCGACCCCGGCAATCAACAGCGTAAGACCACCGATGATACCCAGGAAGATTTTGATGCCTATCAGAATATTGGAAAACTCGCGGCCGCTCTCGACCGTATCCCAAGCCGAGATAGCGCGTTCGTCGTCCGGATCGAATTTGTACTTGGCGCTGAACACTTCCCTCATGCGTTGCTCGACCGCTGCCATGTTGGAGATGTCCTCGGGTACGTAGATGATGTTGTTCAGGTAGCGATGACCGAATACTGTTTCAAATGTCGTCAGCGGCATAGCCGCCATATTGAGGTCATGCCCCGAGTAGCTGTTCATCTGCATCTTATGTTGCATGACACCGATCACCGTAAACGGCAGACCCTGTATGAAAACCTGTTTTCCAACGGCATCTTCCTCGCCGAATAACCTGGTTTTCAATTCATCACCCAGGAATGTAACCCGCCGCTTCTGTTGTATATCAAGATCATTGATCATGCGGCTGCCCATTTCCGGGATATGATTGCGCATCGTTTCGTAATTAGGCGTGACTCCGGTGACGTGCTCGCTGATGACGGTGCTGCCATACTTTATCTCTACACCCCAGCGCGAGTACTCGCCGCCCACTTCGGCCAATTCAGGCATCGATTGACGCAAGTAGTCGATGTCTTCCTTAACGAATCGCAACTCCCTCCCCTTGGGCAGTCCCTTGAAAGGCATAGTGGTCGAGCCGGCCCACAAGATGACAATGCTCTCGCCCATACCGCGACGATTGATAGAAAGTTGCTGGTGCAACCCCTCGCCGAAACCAAGCAAGAGCATGATGGAAATCGTACCCCAACCAAGAGCCACCAGCGTGAGCGTGATGCGCTTTTTCTGCTTGCGAAAGTCGCGGACGAAGATGTTGTAAACGGTTGTCAGATTCATAATAAACTAAAACAGTTTCAAGGCCTGGACCGGCTGTAAATTGGCGGCACGCCGAGCGGGAAAGATGCCGGCCACAAAGCCGACGAGTCCAACCAAGAGAACCGCCAGCAGTCCTATGTCGGTATCCACCGTGGGGGTGCCGATGAACTCTCCAAGTTCCAACAATGGAAAAACACTCACGATCAAGTACGCAAACAGAAATCCGGACAGACCACCGACCGCCGTTATCAACAACGTCTCCATCACGAACTGACTCAGGATTACACTCTTTCTGGCACCCAAGGCCATCTTGATGCCGATCTCCTTGGTGCGTTCTTCCAGTACAACGTTCATGATGTTGGTAACGCCGATTCCGCCGGTGATCAAAGTAGCCACGCCGATACCGACCAGAAAAGTGCTGAACGCAGTGAAGAAAGCCTTGAGAAAAGCAAACCCTTCCGTTGTATCCCACACCGACAGCGCCTCCGAGTCCGTAGGGTCAAACTTGTAGCGGGCACCGAGGATTTCATATATCTCGCGCTCGGTCTGTTTCATGGAGAGTTCCGGTTTGCACTGTACTACAAAATCGTTCAGCCGACGGCTTGAATACATCACCTTGAAGGTGGTCGAGGGAATGAAACCTTTGCGATTATCACGCCCCGAATAGGATGAGTCCTGCTCTTTCTTTTTCATGACGCCAATGACGGTAAACGGAACACCTTCGACCAGGATCGTCTCGCCCACGGCCGGGTCGCTACCAAAAAGATCCGTCTTGAGCCGGTCGCCGATAAAAATGACTCGTCGATTCTGAGCCATGTCGAGTTCATTGATAAAACGTGAACCGACATCCGGAATAATATTGCGCATCTCCCCAAACTCCGGCCAGATACCTATCATCTGCTGGTTGAATGTATTCTTGCCGCGCTTCATAGTCACTCGCCAGCGGGAGTACTCCGGCGAGATGCGCGAGATAGTCTGGGACCTGGCTTTGATCAGGGCAACGTCGTCTTCGGTGAATCGGATACGTCGCCCTTTGGGTAGGCCGCGGAATTCTTTTGATGTAATGCCCGGCCAGTAGATAGCTATGTTCTCACCCAGACCCTTCTGTGACTTCAACTGCGCTTCTGTGATTCCCTTTCCGAAAGCGAACAACAGCACGATGGCGCAGGTACCCCAGAAGATGCCGAAGGTGGTCATCAGGGTCCTGAGTTTCTGACGACGCAGGTCGTTGAAGAATTGCTTGAGTGAGAGAAGTGATATCATATTGATTCAGTCAATACCTGTTAGTCGGCCGTGATTTCCCTGGGCGGGCGCTCCACAATCAACTCACCCTCATCGAGTCCTTCGACAACTTCTATATTGATTCCGTCGGAAAGACCGATGGTAATATCACGAGTGGTCACCGCGCCCAGTGTATCCTGCACCTCAACGGTGGCTATGGAATCATCGATAGTGACCAGTCGTTCGGGCACGAGAAGTATGTCTTCGCTCCTTGAGATGATCAGATCGGCGTTGGCTGAATAGCCGGCGCGCAGATAGTTGTCACCCAGATCATCGATCACGATCTCGACCTCGAACAGAGTGGACCCCTGATCGCGATGGGCCTTCGGCGAGATATTGCGTACCTTGCCGATCAGTTTTTCGTTGGGAATAGCTCCAACTTCGATCTCGGCCAGAATCCCGGTGGACACTTTGCCGACGTCGATCTCGTCTACATTCCCACGGAAGATCAGGTCGTCCATCTCAGCCAGAGTCATCAACTCGGTACCTGCCTGGTATGATGTCAGCGGGACCACCGGATCACCTTCTTCGACCAACCGGGAAAGCACCGTGCCGGATATGGGTGATCTGATAATGTTGTCGATATTCAGTTCGGCAATCTCTGACCGCCCCGGTTCAATCAGGGCCAGTTTCTCGTTGGCCAGTTTGAGTCTCAGATCGGCTTCCTCGAAGGCTGCTTTCTTGGTTTCATACTCCTGAAACGATACCAATTGCTTATCTCTGAGGGTCTGGTGTCGATCATACTCCCGCTTGGCGTTGTCGCAGGCCACTTGATATATCTCCACCTGTCGCTTGGCTTCGGCAAACTCCATCGGTGTCGGATCGGGCGCAATCTCAAACAGCGGATCACCGACTTTGACGTGATCACCGATGTCGACGAAGATCTTGCCGACGATACCGGGGATTTTCGATTTGATAGTGTTCTCTTTTTTGGGCTCGATTTGTCCGACGGCCAGTGCCTTATCGACTATACTGCCGCGCTCAACAGCGACCGTTTTGAGAACGTCCTGCTTTTTGGCTGATCCGTCGATGGCAAAGAACAGCACCAGGCCGACCACGGTTACACCCATAACGGCCAAGAGTATCTTCTTTAACATGAATTGTCTCTCCGAAAAATGTGTTCACGTCTGCATTTGCGCCTGCTGTAGTTAGTACGTTGCGCCCCCTCAATTGTTTCAGAACCTGATCTGACCGGTGGCTTGACAAAAGCGGGCCGAAAAGCCATCTTGTCCCGACCGGAGACCACCATAATATGAACAAACCAGAGCTACAACCCGACGGCCTGAGTTTCAAACCGGTTACACCGCCTCGCTGGGATGATTTCGTAAAACTGTTCGGTCAGAGCGGCGCCTGCGGCGGTTGTTGGTGTATGCACTGGCGGTTTCAGGCCAAGGAGTTTGCCCGGAAAAAGGGAGCCGGCAACAAGCGAGCCATGAAAAAAATAGTGATGTCCGGCCAGATACCTGGCCTGCTGGCCTACCTCGGAGACGAACCGATTGGATGGTGTGCGGTGGCGCCGCGCGACGTTTTTGTGCGGTTGGAGCGATCCCGTTATTTCAAACCGGTCGACACCAGACAAGTCTGGTCCATTTCTTGTCTCTTCGTTGCTAAAACCCATCGTGCCCAGGGAGTGAGTGTCGCCCTCTTGAAGGCGGCGGTCGCACACGTACAGAAGCAAGGTGGCAGAATCGTCGAAGGTTATCCGGTGGAGCCTGACAAGAAATGGCCCGATGCTTTCGCCTGGACCGGCACTACCTCAGCTTATATCAAAGCCGGTTTCAAGGAAGTCCTTCGGCGCGGCCCCACGCGCCCGATCATGCGCTGCTGTCTGGCGTAGACCAGCCAGTCTACTCTACCACCAGCTTAACCGGGCGGAGATGAAAAGCATGTTTACCGGCGGCGTTGTCAAACAGAGCAACGCCCATATATGTCTCGCCGCGCAGATCGACATCGAAACTCGATCCGGTCCTGAGCGGGCGTGCCAACTCCACTGTCCAGACACCGTCCTCCCAACGACCCATGGCGCGCACATCGCCGCGGTCGCCCTTGAACTGCGTTACAATCACGGCCGGAATTTGCGCGCCGATAGAGAAACTGTCCTCGGCACCGAAATAAGGTGTCACATGTTCAAGCCGTGGATCGATCCAGTGACGCACCATCGGATGAGTCGGAAGAAAATACGGTTGCTGCCAGTCGGTGTTGAGATTCTCGAAGTATCCGCCTGAAGCCAGATTGTCCAGGTGTCGTCCGCCCAGTGAATCATTATCATCGGACGTCCACCAACCGTCATCGGCCCGCTGGATAGGATTGGTCGACAGGGCGCGCCACTGCCACAGGTCGGCCGTGTCGCCGGCGGTGTAGTGCAGGCCCATCTTTTTGCGCACACCGACATGGCAGGTGGCGGCGCAACCGCCCGAGGTTCGATGGAACGACAGAGCCAGCTTATCCTCAAAGTAGACAGACTCACCAAACAGGTTGGGATACTCCGAGACCCGTACCGACCATCCGGACTCTTCCTTGATCAGGTGTCGGTTGAACGAACGGTCGGCATCATGCCACTGGATTAGAAAGAAAACAGTGTTGCTGTTATGGAAACTCTTGATAGTCACCTCGGAGACGCCGGCGTCGAAATTGGCCCCGGCCGCCGTTTGCAGCCGCACCGGATCGCACTCCGTCCAAACTCTGTCGGTGACCCAGCCATCGATAACCGGCTGGCGCTCGATCAGCGTGGATACCAGTGTCACCGGGGAGCTTACCAACATCCACAAAGCCAACCCGAAGATCAAACCAATCACACCTGCCGCTATGGTGCTACGTCGGCTCAGCGGCCGCTTGGGCAGGTATCCAAAGAAGATTGAGTTCCAGCGCGTCTGTTTGCCGAGCAGGATGTCGATGAAATGCACGATCATGAGCATGGCCAGGAGCGCCATGCTATAATGATGCATACCCTTCATGAAAGTGTGCCCCCCCGCCCCTTGGTATGTCCCCATGTAGAGACCGATCCCGGATACGATTATCACCGCCGTGTCGGCAAACATGAATATGTAGAACAGTTTCTTGCGGTAGTCACGTTTTCTGTCCGTGAACAAAGCTGTCAACCGACCGGTCTGACCAGACAGTATGAGATCCACGAGATAGAATAGCCCACAGCCCAGAAGCAGCATACCGAGTATCATGTGCCAATTGTACACCTGCCCAGTCGGCAACAATCGGTCAAGCACACTGCCTGCGTCGAATAAAGGACTTGATCCACTGAACCAGGCCAGCCTCAACCCGGTGGCATAGAGAGTTATCAGAAGTACTGATGCAACAAGATGTGTCAGGCGTGTGACCAGGTTGTAGCGGTGAAACTTGTCGTCCATGCCCTAAGATAAGCGACTCGCGACTGATTACCAGTGAAAAGCCGATTGATTGTGCGTGTTGTACTTCCTCGTGCGCCATGTTGCCCGCGCATTGTGCGTGGAGTACGTTCTCGTGCGCCGCGTCGGCCTGCGTATTGTGCGTGTTGTACTTCCTCGTGCGCCACGTCGGCCTGCGTATTGTGCGTGTTGTACTTCCTCGTGCGCCGCGTCGGCCTGCGTATTGTGCGTGTTGTACTTCCTCGTGCGCCGCGTCGGCCTGCGTAGGGGGCGGCCTTGTGTCGCCCCAGGTACGTTACTTTGGTCGGCGGACACAATGCCCGCCGCTACGCGACAGCTCAGTAGGGCAGGTCTCTCTTCTCTTGGAGACCTGCCATCAAAGACGGGTCTGCTCACCATGAGTTGGGTACGCGCGAAGCGCGAAGAAGTGATTTATCACCGCGCAGGCGGGGAATCCATCCGCGGGTGGCAAGCGTTAGCTTAGAACCGGATGCCGTAGTTGAAATAAACGGCGTCCAGGAGAAGATCGCTGGGGTAAGTTAGTCGCACTTTCAATGAGAGATGCTTGTTGCTTCCATGGGTCCGTTCAATGCCGACAAATCCGTGCGTTTTGGCCAACAGCTTCAGCTTGAAACTATCGTCTAAAGGACTGCCGCTGGAGGCATAGGATGTAATGAAATGCACGCCGCCACCGGCTGCAATGAAAGGTACCCACCCGGTCCGCGACTCGTTGAAGTCATAACGGAGCAGTCCGTATCCGGCCAGTACGTTCAGAGCAAGCCATTCCCCTCCCGACTTTTTGACGGCACTCGAATTGTGGAGCACCGGCTGCCACTTGAAGTGGCCGGCTGTCTTCAAGGAAATGTTCAGAAAGCTGTTGCCGGAAAAAAGCATAACACCGCGCGGAACTCCGGCCCCGAATTCAAAGGAGTGCTCAGCCTGAACAACGGTCGGTATGGCCAACACGATGATGGCTGTCACAAGAACAACTGAATGATAGATTCTATTCAAAGCACTCTCCTGTTTCAGATCACTTCAAACCAAACCACTACAGTCGCACGATCGGCCTGCAGCGACAGTGCGTAAATCCCAGTGTCGTCAACGACACAAGGAAACACATACTCTCCTGCTGGTTCCGTACCTTCGTGTATGATCGCCTTCACCCCTCCACCGCTATCGAGCAGCGAAACGGTGTAATCGGTACCGACCGGCAGAGCTATGCCGACCGCCAGTATGCCTTCGGTCCGATCGAACCAGCAGGCGTATGCAGCATAGTTTGACGGAATACGTTTTGGCCGAACAGAATTCCCGGCACTATCAAGATTAGCTGCCAGCTCGGCGAACGGATCATAACCACAGTCTGCGATATCGTAGACATCATCCTCGGAGTAGAACCGCGGCTCGACGATATTGTAGTCGTCACAACTATTGATCAGCATCGACGCAGCCAACAGGCCGAGCAACAGCATCTGATGCCAGGGACCTTTAACCGGATGAATGTGTGTCATCGCTTCACCTCAAACCAAACTACTTCAGTCGCATGCCTTGAGTGTGCCGATATTGCGTAAACTCCGTCCTCTTCGGCCAGCCAAGTAATCAAGTGGATACCGGCACTTCTTGGTCCTGCCCACTGTACCGATTCTACTCCACCGCCGCTGTTCAGAATCGACACTTCAAGCGCTCCCATTGCAGGCATGAAAACGTAAATGAGAAGCAACTGTTCATCACGACTGTCCCAACAGAGACTGGCGCCAAAGCCCACCGGAAGGTCCGGCGGACCACCCGAATCGACCGACGCATGTGTTGTCACATACTGAGTGGGTGATGAAAGTGTATCGATTCTTCTTTCACATATACCGAATTCGACGATGTCGTCCTCGGAGTAAAACCTTGGCTCGACGATATTGTATTCATCACAACTATTGATCATCATCAATGCAGCCAGCAGGCCGAGCAACAGCAACCCGGGCAAGCGACCTTTGAACGGCTTATACGAGTTCATCTATCTACCTCAAACCAGAGAACCCCACCCCATCTATCGGTTTCCAGTGATATCCCGTAAACTCCGGCCTCTTTGGCCAGCCATTGAGCTGAAATTGCACCAGCCTCGGCCGCTCCGTCGAACAAGATCGTCTCCAGCTCCCCACCACTGTTCAGAATTGACACCTTGTACGAACCGGCAAGAGGCAGCCCGGCAAAGACAGCCAGGACACCCTCGGCCCGATCAATCCAACATCCGCCAACGGCGAACCCGGCAGGAACACCGTTCTTATAAAGGACGCCAATTGCATCTTCGGTGCCGTCTACGGGATCCGCCAATGGGTCCTTGTCACAGTTTGCGAACTCGACGATATCGTCTTTGTCGTAGAACCGGGGTTCGACGATGTTGTAGTCATCACAACTCAAACAAGTGATAGCAAACAGCAGGATAGCTTTCAGTATGGTGTGGGTAATAGTTTTTGGCATATCAATGTCTTCAATTCTCTCAAGGTGCTGCTGTATCGAAGATAGGGAATGTAGACAGATATGTCAAGAAGGCCATTCAACGGGTAGTGTAAACTAAGTTGTGTAAATTGGCAGATTGATATAACAACGGGTTTGACTTTTAGTTTTCAGACCAATGAAAGGAGTCAAACCCGTGGTAAACTTGTGGTTTACACAGAAGGATTTACGAT